>NZ_JAMYPH010000013.1:0-191724 GCF_040320265.1 Mesorhizobium sp. M0751 | reverse complement strand
AAATTGCCTCGCTGAACGCCCAGGCAGCGCTCTCGGCGCTCAAAAAAGCATATATCTCTCAAATCGCATATCTATGCGCCTTCTCTGCAAAGGCCTCCTTGTGGGAGAAGGTGGCCTCGCGAAGCGAGGTCGGATGAGGGGTGTTCCAGCTTGGCAACACGCTTGCAGTTATCATCGCCTCATTTCTTCCAACACCCCTCAACCGTCTCGGCGCTGCGCGCCGATCCACCTTCTCCCACAAGGGGAGAAGGGAAGGGTCCTCAACTCCCCGGCGGGCTCACCGGCTCCAGCGTCTTCGGCGGCGTCAACCTGCCATGTCCCGACACGGCATTGCCGGCGTCCGGCGCCAGCCGCATGAACGACAGCGAGGCCGCCGCCGACACCGCCGCTACGATGAAGAAGGCGGTGTGGAAGTCGCTCAGCGTCAACGGGCCGCCATGGATCTTGGTCGACACTTCCAGGATGCCGCCGGCCAGCGCCACGCCGAGCGCGATCGCCAACTGCTGGAACACCGCCGTGATCGGCGTCGCCTTGCTGGTGTCGGCGGCCGAAATCTCGGCGTAGGCAAGCGCATTGATGCCGGTGAAGAACATCGAGCGGATGAAGCCCCCGGCGAGCAGCATGGCGAGGATCAGCCCATAGGGCGTGTCGGGCGTGAACAGGCCGTTGATGGCGATGGACGCGGCAGCGATGAGCGAGCCTGAAATCAGCACACGGCGGAAGCCGGCGACCCTGAAGATCAGCGCGGTGACGAATTTCATGCCTATGGCGCCGATCGCCGAGACGAAGGTGATCATACCGGACTGGAACGGCGTCAACCCGAAACCGATCTGGAACATCAGCGGCAACAGGAAAGGTACGGCACCGATGCCAATGCGGAACAGTCCGCCGCCGAGCACCGACGAGCGGAACACCCGATTGCGAAACAGCTCGAGCGCCAGCAGCGGATTCTTGGCGCGGCGCGCGTGCAGCAGGTAAAGCACCGCCGAAGCCAGCCCGACGGCAACGGTGAAAAAGCCGGCAGCGGGCGGCAGAGCCGGCAGGCTGACCACCGAGAGGCCGAACACGATGCCGGATGCCGCCAGCCCGCTCAGCACGAAGCCGGTGAAATCGAGCGGCGGTGTCTCGGCAGGGTCGGTCTTTGGCAGGAAACGCGTGGCCAGCCAGATGCCGATCAGGCCGATCGGCACATTGATCAGAAAAATCCAGTGCCAGGAAAAATAGGTCGTGATGAAGCCGCCGACCGGCGGGCCGACCAGGGGGCCGACCAGAGCCGGAACGGTCAGCCATGACATGGCGGCGACGAGTTCGCTTTTCGGCGTTGCGCGTACCAGCACCAAGCGCCCGACCGGCGTCATCATCGCGCCGCCAATGCCTTGCAGAAAGCGCGAGACCACGAAAGCCGCCAGCGAATTGGACATGGCGCACGCGACCGAACCGGCGATGAACACGGCGATCGCGGCACGGAAGACATTCTTGGCGCCGAAGCGGTCGGCCATCCAGCCGCTGATCGGAATGAAGATCGCCAGCGATACCAGATAGGCGGTCAGCGCGAGCTTGAGCGCGATCGGGTTGGTGTGGATGTCGATGGCGATCGCCGGCAAGGATGTCGCAATGACGGTCGAATCCATGTTTTCCATGAATAGAGCGACCGCCAGGATAAGCGGAATGGTGCGGTTCACGATGGATCCGGCCTTGAAATGTGCGTCGCGATTGCTTGCCGGCCTTGGGGGCCAAACCGACAGGTAGGGCGGTTATCATGGCTTGGCCCGGATGTCGCATTAATTTGCTGTCACGTTTGTGCGACCGCAAGTCTTGCAGCACCTGCGGCAAATGCAGCTTTGCCACTACACAACCATCGGCTTTTCAACGGCCACGGGACGTGTTACGAGCCAGCGCCAATCCTGAAAGGGACGAAGACGAGTCGGCGCTGTCCATCAGGGCGAGCGCCTTTACTGCATTCCGAGGGCTGGCAATGGCAAAAATCATCGAGACGTCCACCGGCGCACTGGCGCTGACCTTTGACGACGTGCTGCTGCAGCCGGGTCATTCCGAGGTCATGCCCGGCGAGACCGACATCCGCACCCGCATCGCCGGCGACATCGACCTCAACGTGCCGATCCTGTCGGCCGCCATGGACACGGTTACCGAGGCGCGGCTCGCCATCGCCATGGCCCAGGCCGGCGGCATCGGTGTCATCCACCGCAATTTCTCGCCGGCCGAACAGGCCGAGCAGGTGCGGCAGGTGAAGAAATTCGAATCCGGCATGGTGGTCAACCCCGTCACCATCGGTCCCGAGGCGACGCTTGCCGATGCGCTGGGTCTGATGCGCACCTACAGCATCTCAGGCATTCCGGTGGTCGAGAACGGCGGCACCGGCGGTCACACGGTCGGCCGGCTGGTCGGCATCCTGACCAACCGCGACGTGCGCTTCGCCTCCGATCCGGCGCAAAAGGTCTATGAACTGATGACCCGCGAGAACCTGATCACGGTCAAGGAGAACGTCGATCAGGACGAGGCCAAGCGGCTGCTCCACCAGCACCGCATCGAGAAGCTGGTCGTGGTCGACCGGGACGGCAATTGCGTCGGGCTTATCACGGTCAAGGACATCGAGAAGTCGCAGCTCAATCCGCACGCCACCAAGGATGCGCAGGGACGCTTGCGCGCCGCCGCCGCCACCAGCGTCGGCGATGACGGTTTCGAACGGGCCGAGCGCCTCATCGACGCCGGCGTCGACCTTCTGGTGATCGACACCGCGCACGGTCATTCGCAGCGCGTTCTGGATGCGGTGACGCGGGCCAAGAAGCTGTCCAACTCGGTTCGCATCCTGGCCGGCAACGTCGCCACCGCGGAAGGCACCTTGGCCCTGATCGATGCCGGCGCCGACGCGGTCAAGGTCGGCATCGGACCAGGCTCCATCTGCACCACCCGCATCGTCGCCGGCGTCGGCGTGCCGCAGCTCTCGGCAATCATGTCGGCGGTCGAGACGGCGCAGAAATCGGGCGTGTCGGTCATTGCCGATGGCGGCATCAAATATTCGGGCGATCTCGCCAAGGCACTGGCCGCCGGCGCCAGCGCGGCGATGATCGGCTCGCTGCTGGCCGGCACCGACGAGAGCCCGGGCGAGGTCTATCTGCACCAGGGCCGCTCCTTCAAAGCCTATCGCGGCATGGGCTCGGTCGGCGCGATGGCACGCGGCTCCGCCGATCGTTACTTCCAGGCCGAGGTGCGCGACACGCTGAAACTGGTCCCGGAAGGCATCGAAGGGCAGGTCCCATACAAAGGACCTGTGTCTGGCGTGCTGCACCAGCTTGCAGGCGGCCTGAAAGCCGCTATGGGTTATGTCGGTGGCCGCGACCTTGCCGATTTCCGCGAGCGCGCCACTTTTGTGCGGATATCCAATGCCGGACTTCGTGAAAGCCACGCCCATGACGTCACGATTACCCGCGAAAGCCCGAATTATCCTGGCGGAGCCTGACCGTCATGCGTCTTGGCGCAATCTGGCGGCAATGATCCTGCGGCTGTCGCGCCACGCGGCCGCACTCTGTGTCGCCGCCGTGGCGGTTTTCATCATCATGACGGCGATGGAGTTCCTCTATTTTCGCCAATTGAGCGGCGGTCTGCCGTCGCTCGACATGCGCTATGCCGGTTTCACCCCGGATGAGGGCATGGCCTGGCTGACGGCCCTCGGCCGGCGCGGCAGCGAGATTATCCTCGTCTGGCATTACCTGACCTTCGACCTGCTGTTTCCGGCGCTGCTGTCGCTGACGATGGTAAGCCTGATCCTGGCCACGGGCCGGCGGCTGAAGAACTTCCGTGCACTGCCTGCGCAAACCCAGTCGATATTCGCGGTTGTGCTGGTGCTGCCATACCTGCTTACCGACTATGCCCAGAACATCGCCGTGGCTCGTCTTTTGTCCGATTTCCTGTCGGCCAATCCGGATTCGCTATCCTTCGCCTCGGCGCTGATCGTCACCAAATTCGCCCTGCTGGCGATACCGGTGACCGTCATTGCGGCTTTCATTCTGATGGCTCAGAAACGGCCTTGAAGGCTGGGTGACAACGACAGGGGGCGTCTTGAACCAGACCGCGATCTTCTGGCCGATGCTGGCGCAGGTGCTGCTGGTCTATATCGTCTATGTCGTAATGGGCCGGCGCCGCCATGGCGCGGTCAGATCGGGCGAAGCCAAGACCGGCCAGTTCAAGACGCGCTCGACGGAGCCTGGGTCCAGTATCACCGTCGCCAACAATCTGAGCAACCAGTTCGAACTGCCGGTGCTTTTCTACGTCTTATGCTTGACGCTGCACGTGACCAATGGCGTCAATTATCTGACTTTGGCACTGATGTGGATCTTTGTCGTCTCCCGCTATCTTCACGCATCGGTCCACTTGACCAGCAATCCGATAATCCTGCGCAGCAGGGCATTCTACCTGGGCGCGGTCGTTCTTGCACTTGGCTGGATATGGCTAGCGCTGCATCTGCTCGGCTTGGTTTGAGCAAGCTCAAGGCTACAAATCGAACACCGCGATCTTGCGCTTGTCGAACCTGATGGCGAGTTCGCCGCGCACCAGCTTGAGCGCGGCTTCGCCAAAGACGGCGCGCCGCCAGCCTTGCAATGCCGGCACGTCGGCTTCCTCGCCCTCGGCAGCGATGCGGTCGATGTCGTCACTGGAGGCGAGTACCTTGGATGCGACGCCCTCCTTTTCGGCAACGATCCGCAACAGCACCTTCAGCAACTCCGCAGCCGCGCTTGACCCCTCCGGCGGCTGGAAGCTCTTCGGCAGCTTCGGCATCTCTTCCCTGGGCAGGGCAAGGGCAGCGTTTACCGCGCCAAGCAGTGCAGTCGCCGTCGACGAGCGCTCCCAGCCCTTCGGCGTGGTACGCAGCTTGCTCAGCGCCGCAGCGTCGCGCGGCGCCTGCTGCGCCACTTCGTAGATCGCATCGTCCTTGAGCACCCGGCCGCGCGGCACGTCGCGCTCGCGCGCTTCGCGTTCGCGCCAGGCGGCCACCGCCTGCACGATCGCCAGTTCCTGCGGCTTGCGCAGCCGCATTTTGAGCCGCTTCCAGGCATCCTCGGGATGCGGATCGTAGGTCTCGCGCGAGGTCAGCACGTCCATCTCCTCGTTCAGCCAGTGGGCGCGGTTTTCCCGCACCAGCTCGGCGCTGAGATGCTTGTAGACCTCGATCAGGTGGGTGACGTCGGCGAGCGCGTAGTCGAGCTGCTTTTCGGACAGCGGACGGTGGCGCCAGTCGGTGAAGCGCGAGGACTTGTCGAGCCGCGCGCCGGTGATGCGCTGCACCAGCTGGTCGTAAGAGACGCTGTCGCCGAAGCCGCAGACCATCGCCGCGACCTGTGTGTCGAAGACCGGATGTGGCACCAGATCGCCGAGATGCACGATGATTTCGATGTCCTGGCGCGCCGCATGGAAGACTTTGACGATGGCCTCGTTGGCCATCAGCCTGAAGAACGGTTTCAGGTCGATGTCGGGCGACAGCGGATCGATCAGCGCCGTCACCCCGGGCGCTGCCATCTGGATCAGGCACAGGATCGGCCAGAAGGTCGTTTCGCGAATGAATTCGGTATCGACGGTGACGAATTCCGCCTTTTCGAAAGCGGTAATAGCGGTCTCGAGTTCTTTCTGGGTGGTGATGACGTGCATCAAATCGCTTTTGGCAAGGGATAGGGTCTCTTTCAATTTCAGCCGCGCGCGCTTTCGTCAAGCGCAAGCACCTCTATCCAGGCTTTGCGGGTTCATCGGGATCGGCATTCCGCTTCGCCAACCGGGCAAAAACCGTCGACGTGCGCAACAGCGCCGTAAAACGGCTGCGATGGGTGGCCGGCACGGCGGAGCGCGCCTGCATCCGGTAAAGGATGACGGCCACGAAGATCGCATAGACGGTGGCGCTGAACACGAACAGCGCGCTCGGCCCGAAAAATTGCATCACCGTCGACGCGGCGAACGGCCCGCCGATGGCGCCGAAGGAATAAAACAGCATCAAGGCTGCATTGATCAGCACGAACTCGCCCTTGTCGGCGCGGTCGTTGGAATGCGCCGCCGACAGCGAATAAAGCGGCATGGCGAAGCAGCCGAAGATGAAGACGAGCAGGAAGTTGAGGAACGGACTGCCGCCAGCCACGAACGCCAGCGCCAGTGCCGCCACCATCGCACAGCACGTCGTCATCAGCAGCACCGAGCGCCGGTCCCAGCGGTCGGAGAGATAGCCAAGCGGGTACTGGATGATGGCGCCGCCGAAAATTCCGACGCTGACGAAGGTGACGACGTCGGCGACCGACATGCCGATCTGCTCGGCATAGACCGGCGACAGGGTGCGGAAAGCGCTGTTGGTGACGCCGACGGCGATACAGCCGAAGCAGCCGAGCGGCGAGATCCGCCAGACGCGGGCCAAATCGAGCTTGACGTCTTCCGGCGGTGTCGGATTGGAGCGGTCGCCGAGCGAAACCGGCACCAGCGAAACGGTGATCATCATCGACATGATGGCGAAGATGGCAAAGCCGCCGGCGCCAAAGATCGGGATCAGGAACTGGGCGCCCGTCACCGAGCCGATATCGACCATCCGGTAGATGGCAAGCACCCGCGCCCGGTCGGTGTTGGTGACGCCGGAATTCAGCCAGGCTTCCATGATGGTGAACAGGCCGGCAAAGCAGAACCCGCCGGCAAAGCGCACGGCGCACCACATCACCGGATCGATGACCAGCACCAGCAGCAGCGTTCCCGCCGAGGCGATCGCCGCCAGTGCCGAAAAGGCGCGCACATGGCCAACGGACTTCATGATGCGGGTCACGGCAAGGCAGCCGAGCAGGAAACCGGCGAAATAGAATGTGCCCATCAGGCCGATCGAGGAAGCGGGAAAACCTTCCTGCGCACCACGCAGCGCAATCAACGTGCTCTGCAGGCCGTTGCCGCCGAGCAGGATGCCGGCGGCGATCAGGAGCGGGATCAGCGGGCGGATGGAAGACATGAAGGAAAGCCTGTCGTTGATCCCTTCTTGAACCATCGCCTTCGCCAATGCCAGCGGCAATTCCCGGTGGCGTTGGGCCAGCCGAGGGCTACCGCGTGGCTCCGGACGCTCCGTGTTGGGAACCAAGGCGTATCTTTGTAGTTCAGTGCTGGTGGGCGAATACGCGTCTTGTGAGCTGCCGGTGTGCGGAGACGGTGTCGGGCATCGATGTGGTTTCTGCTGCCCGGCCTGAAGCTCCAAAGGGAGGTCCGCCATCATGAAATTTCATCCCGCATTTGCTGCATTTGCGGTGGCCGCAGTTCTGGCGGCCGGGCCGGCGCGGGCTGTCGACCTCGCCATGGTGTCCGGCGACACCGGCAACGGCCAGAGAATCCTTCGCGAGATCCTCGATCAGTACGAGAAGAAGACCGGCAACAAGGTTAGCGTCGTTCCGCTGCCGCCCTCGGCGACGGACCAGTTTGGCCAATACCGGCTCTGGCTAGCCGCCGGAAGCAGCGACGTCGACGTCTATCAAACGGACATCATCTGGGCCCCCCAGCTTGCAAGGCAGTTCGTCGACCTGACCGAAGTGACCAAGGATGTCGTTGGCGCCCATTTCCCATCGATCATCAAATCGCAGACCGTGGACGGCAAGCTGGTCGCCTTGCCGATATTCACCGATGCTCCGGCGCTCTACTACCGCAAGGACCTCCTCGACAAATACGGCGCCAGGGTCCCGGCCAGCTGGGCCGAGCTTGCCGACACCGCCAAGCGTGTCATGGACAAGGAGCGCGAGGCCGGCAACAAGGACATGTGGGGCTTCGTTTTCCAGGGCAACGCCTATGAGGGGCTGACCTGCGATGCACTCGAATGGGTGAAGTCGAACGGCGGCGGCCAGATTATCGAACCGGACGGCAGGATCTCCATCAACAATCCGCAAGCAGTTGCGGCGCTGGAAATGGCGAGGAGCTGGGTGGGAACCATCTCGCCGCCCGGTGTTCTAGCCTACCAGGAAGAGGAGTCGCGCGGAGTCTGGCAGACCGGCAACGCCGTCTTCATGCGCAACTGGCCCTACGCCTACGCGCTTGGCAACAGCGAAAGCTCCCCCATCAAAGGCAACTTCGAGGTGACCACGCTGCCGCCGGGGTCGGGTGAGGGTGCGCGCCCGGCAGCAACGCTTGGCGGCTGGAATCTCGCGGTTTCCAAATATTCGAAGAACCCGGATGCAGCGATCGAGCTGGTCAAATGGATCGCCTCGCCTCAGATGCAGAAGTACCGCGCCTTGAAGGGGGCATATCTGCCGACCATCGAGGCACTCTATGACGATGCCGACATCGCCAGTGCGCAGCCGGTTATCCCGCGCTGGAAGGAAGTCGTCCTCAACGCGGTGCCGCGTCCCTCGGCCCAGGCGAAGAGCAGGTACAATGAGGCATCGAGCGAGTTCTGGACCGCCGTTCACAACACCATTTCCGGCGAAGGCACGGCCGCCGACAATCTTGCCGATCTGGAGTTCTCCTTGACCAGGCTCAAAGGCACCGCGTGGTGACCTCGCCGCGCTCAGGCTCGCTGCTGGCGCGTCAGCGTGTGCGCTCGGCATGGCTGTTGCTTGCCCCGATGCTCATCGTGCTCGCCGCCGTTGCCGGCTGGCCGTTGATACGCACGATCTACTTCGGCTTCACCGATGCCTCGCTCGCCGACCTGGATGCCCGCCGCTGGGTTGGCTTCGCCAACTATTTCTCCGTCCTGCAAATGCCGAGCGGCCGCGTCGTCTATGACGGGCTGCTCGCCGATCCGGTCTGGTGGCGCGCTGTCTGGAACACGGTGCGCTTCGCGGTGATTTCGGTGACCTGCGAGACGGTGCTCGGCATGATCGTCGCGCTGGTGCTCAACGCCAAGTTTCGCGGCCGCGGTATCGTACGCGCCGCGATTCTCATCCCTTGGGCCATCCCGACGATCGTGTCGGCTAAAATGTGGCAGTGGATGCTCAACGACCAGTTCGGCATCATCAACGACGTCCTGCTCAAGCTCGGCCTGATCAGCACAAAAATCGCCTGGACGGCCAGTGCCGACACGGCGATGGTCGCCGTCCTCGTTGTCGACATCTGGAAAGCGACCCCTTTCATGGCGCTTCTCATTCTCGCCGGCCTCCAGATGCTTCCACAAGAAATCTACGAGGTCGCAAAGCTCGACGGCGTCGGCGCGTGGAGAATTTTCTGGAAGATCACCTTGCCGCTCATCCGGCCGGCGTTGATGGTGGCCATGATCTTTCGCGGTCTCGATGCCCTGCGCATCTTCGATCTGATCTACGTGCTTACGCCAAACAACTTACACACCAAGTCGATGTCGGTGTTTGCCCGCGAGAGCCTTTTTGAGTTCGACAAGTTTGCCTACGGTTCCGCTGCCTCGACGCTGCTCTTCCTCATCCTCGCTTTGCTGACCATGCTCGTTCTGTGGCTCGGCCGGATAAGACTGGACAAGGACTATTGATCATGTGGGGCTGCTGACCATGTGGATCGTCAAGCGCACGGCTTTCTACCTCCTCGTCGCCGTCATCGTCGTCGTCGCGGTGTTCCCGTTCTACTACGCCATCATCACCAGCCTGAAATCGGGGACGGCGCTCTTCCAGATCGACTATTGGCCGACGACGATTACCTTCAGCAACTACAGGACCGTATTCACCGAGGGGACCTTCCTGCGCAACCTCGCGAACTCGCTGTTCATCTCGAGCGCCGTCGTCGTCATTTCGCTGTTCCTGGGCGTCACCGCCGCCTATGCGCTGGCGCGCATCCGCTTCCGCGGCCGCTCGGCGCTGCTCCTCACTATCCTGTCCGTTTCGATGTTCCCGCAATTGGCGGTGCTTGCCGGTCTTTTCGAGCTGATCCGCACCTTCGGCCTCTACAATTCGCCGTTTGCGCTGATCTTGTCCTACATGATCTTCACCTTGCCGTTCACCGTCTGGGTACTCACCGCCTTCGTTCGCGACCTGCCGATCGAGCTGGAGGAAGCGGCGATCCTCGATGGCGCCACGCCCTGGATCATCATCAGCCGCGTCTTCCTGCCGCTGATGTGGCCGGCGCTGGCGACCACCGGGCTTCTCGCCTTCATCGGTGCGTGGAACGAGTTCCTGTTTGCCCTGACGTTTACCTCCAGCAACGAGCAGCGAACCGTGCCGGTGGCGATCGCGCTGCTCTCCGGCAACTCGCAGTTCGAGATCCCGTGGGGCAACATCATGGCGGCATCGGTGATCGTCACCGTGCCGCTCGTCGTCCTCGTCCTGATCTTCCAGCGCAAGATCGTCTCCGGCCTCACTGCGGGCGGGGTGAAGGGGTGAGTGCATAGTCGAACTGCCGGCACAGAGCAGCGAACTCAGGTTAACGCCTCTGGCATAAATTGATGCCGGTGGGACAGGGACGGGAAGAACGCGAACTCGACCCGGCCGCCGCTTGCCTTGACAAATGCACCCTCTCATGTGCTTTTCGCGCAAATTTTCAGGCTGGGCCATCATGCCTTGGCCGCAACCCAACATCCGGACTTTAAGAATGACAATGCATCGTTACCGCAGCCATACCTGTGCCCAATTGAGGAAGAGCGACGTCGGCTCGAGCGTACGCCTGTCGGGCTGGGTGCATCGCGTGCGCGACCATGGCGGCCTGCTGTTCATCGATTTGCGCGACCATTACGGCCTGACGCAGATCGTCGCCGATCCGGATTCGCCGGCCTTCAAGGTTGCCGAGACGCTGCGCGGCGAATGGGTCGTCCGCGTCGACGGCGAGGTCAAGGCGCGCCTCGCCGACACCGTGAACCCCAATTTGCCGACCGGTGAGATCGAGATTTTCGCGCGCGAGATCGAAGTGCTGTCGGCCGCCAGGGAATTGCCGCTGCCGGTCTTCGGCGAGCCGGACTACCCGGAGGACATCCGCCTCAAATACCGCTTCCTCGATCTGCGCCGCGACACGCTGCACAAGAATATCATCGCGCGCACCAAAATCATCGCCGAGATGCGCAAGCTGATGGGCGAGGTCGGGTTCACCGAATTCTCGACGCCGATCCTGACCGCCTCGTCGCCGGAAGGGGCGCGCGACTTCCTGGTGCCGTCGCGCATCCACCCGGGCACTTTCTACGCGCTGCCGCAGGCACCGCAGCAGTATAAGCAGCTGATCATGGTGTCCGGCTTCGACCGCTACTTCCAGATTGCGCCGTGCTTCCGCGACGAGGACCCGCGCGCCGACCGTCTGCCGGGTGAATTCTATCAGCTCGACGTGGAGATGAGCTTCGTCGAGCAGGAGGACGTGTTCACCACCATGGAGCCGGTGATGCGGGGGGTGTTCGAGACCTTTGCCGCCGGCAAGCCGGTGACGCAGAAGTTTCCGCGCATCGCCTATGATGTCGCCATGCGCAAATACGGCACCGATAAGCCGGACCTGCGCAACCCCATCGAGATGCAGGCCGTCTCCGATCATTTTCGCGACTCCGGCTTCAAGGTGTTTGCCAACATCCTTGCCAACGATCCGAAGGCCGAGGTCTGGGCTATTCCGGCCAAGACCGGAGGGTCGCGCGCCTTCTGCGACCGCATGAACTCATGGGCGCAAGGCGAGGGCCAGCCAGGGCTGGGCTATATCTTCTGGCGCAAGGAGGGCGAGAAGCTTGAAGGCGCCGGGCCGCTGGCCAAGAACATCGGCGAGGAGCGCACCGAGGCGATCCGACAACAACTCGGCCTTGCCGATGGCGATGCCGCCTTCTTCGTCGCCGGCGACCCGAAGAAATTTGTCTCCTTCGCGGGAGCGGCGCGCACCCGCGCCGGCGAAGAGCTCAATCTTGTCGACCGCGACCGCTTCGAATTGTGCTGGATCGTCGACTTCCCGTTCTTCGAATGGAACGAGGAGGAGAAGAAGATCGACTTCGCGCACAATCCGTTCTCGATGCCGCAAGGTGGCATCGATGCGCTTAACGGCGAGGATCTGCTCGGCATCAAGGCGTTCCAGTACGATATGGTCTGCAACGGTTTCGAGATCGCCTCGGGCGGCATCCGCAACCATCTGCCGGAAACCATGGTCAAGGCGTTCGAAACCGTCGGGCTGGACCGCGCAACGGTCGAGGAACGCTTCGGCGGCCTTTACCGTGCCTTCCAGTATGGCGCGCCGCCGCATGGCGGCATGGCGGCCGGCATCGACCGCGTCGTCATGCTTCTGGTCGGCGCAAGGAACCTGCGCGAAGTGACAATGTTTCCGATGAACCAGCAGGCCTACGATCTGTTGATGAACGCGCCGTCGGAAGCCAGCCCGCAGCAGCTTCGCGAATTGTCGCTGCGCGTCGTGGCGACGAAGAGAGAGCTTTAGGAAACGCTCCGAACTGGTTCTGTTGATTCATGAAAAAGCCCGGCATCGCTGCCGGGCTTTTGCTTTGGGATCTCGGTCAGTCTTCGTTCGCCGTAACCGTCACGCCGAGCGTTTTCGGCAGGTCGAGCGGGTTGGACATGGCGCCCGCCATGATCAGCGCGAACGGCACCGCTGCCGGCGGCTCGGCCGAGACCTCGATGCTTTGCGGATCGTCGAGGAACTTGTTGACCGCGGCCGAAACCTGCGCCGTCAGTTCCGGATTGTTGAGCTGCGCCATGCCGAAGGGTACGATCGCTTTGGCCTGGTTGGCGATGTCCTTGCCGGACATGCCTTGCTGCTTGCCGGCATAATCGAGCACCTTTTTGGTCAGCGAATCGTCGTCGAAGCGGATCGAGGCGCTGTTGAACGAAAGCTGCTGCAGCAGCCCGAGCATGGCCATGCCTTGCGCGGAATTGTCGGCGCCTTCGGGCTGCGCTGCCATCTTCTTCTGCAACTCCTGCATTGATTTGATGACGTCCAGCGTATAGCCGCCGAGATCGAAGGTCATGCCGAGCGTGCCGGCATTGTCGACCGATATTTCGTATTTCGACAAGTCCATCCTGCCGTCGGTAGGCTGCCAGGTGCCTTCCATCTCAAGATTGCCCGATATGTTCTGATAGCCGAGCGCGTTGATGACTTCCTTGGACTTCGGATCTTCGACCAGGGTCAGGTCGGCAGTGAATTTTTCCGTGGTGCCGGAAAACTCCAAGGCCTTGCCGTCGGCCGGCGGCGTGATTGCGATGGCAAGCCCGTCCATCGAGAAGGCGGTCTTGTCGGCGACCTTGACGGTCATGTTTTCTAGCTCGGCCGATTTGTACATCATCAGCGAGCCCAGCGGACCGGTTGCGCCTTCGGCCGGAACCGTCATGTCGTGGATGACGAAGGGGCTGAGATTGAGCGTGACGCCATCTTCGCTGTGTTCGAACGGCAACGTCGATACGGTCGCGATTTGATAGCCGCCATTGGCTTCAGTCACACCTTCGAGCTTGACGTCGCCGATCTTGAGCGCCTCCTTTTCGGCCGCCGGTTTGACCGCCACGCCTTGCAGAACCATGCTGGAGGTGTCGCCGGTTACGCCGGTCCAGGAGAGGTCGACGCCCTGGGCGGCAAGGGCAGCCTTCAGCCGGTCGGCGACCGCGGCATCCTGCGCGAGGGCCGCATTCAGCGGCAGCGTCATCAAAAAGGTCGAAAAAGCCAGTCTTTTAATAAGTGTCGAGTGTCTGATCGTCATCGAGAGCTCCCCTGAGAGTGTCCTGAAATTCTTTTCAAATCGTCGCGTCGTCACCATTCGGTGACGAACTGGACCGGAAAAAGGCGGGCCTCGGCACAATGGTCGAAAATCGCGGCCAAAGGCAAACCCGATCCATCAGGCTTGCGATAGAAGCAGGATGTAACGGATTGATGTTGGCCGGCGTCGCGACGCTCCCAATTCCTGTTGCATAGGAGGACGTATGATGACGCCTATTGCCGCGAATCACCCGCTCGGCTAGTGCCAGCCCATGGGAAAAAGGCTTTTGCCGCCCGAGAGTGGCGGCGGCGACAATATCGAGCCGGTCGATCTGAAGAAGGCGCTGGAAGAGCGCTATCTCGCCTACGCGCTGTCGACCATCATGCACCGGGCGTTGCCGGACGTGCGCGACGGGCTGAAGCCGGTGCATCGTCGCATCATGCATGCCATGCGTCTGTTGCGGCTTAACCCCGACCAGGGCTTTGCCAAATGCGCCCGCATCGTCGGCGAGGTGATGGGCAAGTTCCATCCACACGGCGACCAGTCGATCTACGACGCGTTGGTGCGGTTGGCGCAGGATTTTTCGATGCGCTACCCTCTGGTCGACGGCCAGGGGAATTTCGGCAATATCGACGGCGATAACGCCGCCGCCATGCGCTACACCGAAGCGCGCATGACCGAAGTGTCGACGCTGTTGCTGGAAGGCATCACCGAGGACGCCGTCGATTTCCGCCCGACCTACAACGAGGAAGACGAGGAGCCGGCCGTGCTGCCCGGCGCCTTCCCGAACCTGCTCGCCAACGGTTCGTCCGGCATTGCCGTCGGCATGGCGACCTCGATCCCGCCGCACAATGCGGCCGAGCTTTGCGACGCCGCGCTTCATCTGATCGATCATCCGGATGCGTCCGTCACCAAGCTGATGGATTTCGTCCAGGGGCCGGACTTTCCGACCGGCGGCATTATCGTCGACAGCCGCGCCTCGATCCTCGAAGCTTATGAAACCGGCCGCGGTGGTTTCCGCGTCAGGGCGAAATGGAGCCAGGAGGACCAGGGCAGGGGCACTTGGAACATTGTCGTCACCGAAATCCCCTACGGCGTCCAGAAGGCTAGGCTGATCGAAAAGATCGCCGAGCTCTTGATGGCGCGCAAGCTGCCGCTGCTCGAGGATATCCGCGACGAGAGCGCCGAGGACATCCGCGTTGTGCTGGTGCCGAAGAGCCGCTCGGTCGATCCCGGCATCATGATGGAATCGCTGTTCAAGCTGACCGAGCTCGAAAGCCGCTTTCCGCTCAACATGAACGTGTTGTCGCGCGGCAAGGTGCCGAACGTGCTGTCGCTGAAAGGTGTGCTCAAGGAATGGCTGGAGCACCGCCGCGACGTCCTGATCCGCCGCTCCAAGCACCGCCTCGGCGAGATCGAAAGGCGGCTTGAGATCCTCGCCGGCTATTTGATCGCCTATCTCAACATCGACGAGGTGATCAGGATCATCCGCGAGGAGGACGAGCCCAAGCAGGTAATGATGGCCCGCTGGTCACTCACCGACACCCAGGCTGAAGCCATCCTCAACATGCGACTGAGGGCGCTGCGCAAGCTTGAGGAATTCGAAATCCGCGAGGAATTCAATGGCCTGACCGGCGAGAAGAAGCAGATCGAGGCACTGCTTGCGTCCGACGCCAAGCAGTGGGCGACGATCAAGTGGGAAGTCGCCAACGTTCGCCAGAAATACGGGCCTGACACCGAGATCGGCAAGCGACGCACAGAGTTCGCCGATGCACCCGAACATGACCTGACCGATATCGCCCATGCCATGATCGAGCGCGAGCCGGTCACCGTCGTCGTGTCAGAAAAGGGCTGGCTGAGGGCCATGAAAGGTCATCTGACCGACCATTCGGCCCTGACCTTCAAGGAAGGCGACAGCCTCAAGCTCGCCTTCCACGCCCAGACGACCGACAAGGTGCTGGTCTTCACCACCGGCGGCAAGTTCTACACGATCGGCGCCGACCGTCTGCCGGGTGGGCGTGGCCATGGCGAGCCGATCCGCATCATCGTCGACATGGACAACGACCAGGATATCGTCACCGCCTTCGTCCATGATCCCAAGCGCAAGCTGCTGCTGGTGTCGCATGACGGCAACGGTTTCATCGTGCCGGAAGAAGAAGTCGTCGCCAACACTCGCAAGGGCAAGCAGGTGATGAACGTCAAGGCGCCCGACGAGGCCCAGCGCTGCGTGAGCGTCGCCGGCGACCATCTCGCCATTGTCGGCGAGAACCGCAAGATGCTGGTGTTCCCGCTGGCCGAGATCCCGGAGATGGGGCGCGGTAAGGGCGTGCGCCTGCAGAAATACAAGGATGGCGGTGTTCTCGACCTCAAGACCTTCACGCTCGCAAGCGGCCTGTCCTGGCAGGATTCGGCAGATCGCACCTTCATCAAATCGCGTGACGAGCTTGCCGAATGGATCGGCGCCCGCGCCTCGGCTGGCCGCATGGTGCCGAAGGGATTCCCGAGGACTGGCAAGTTCGGGCGAAGCGGTAATCTCCCCCCTTGAGGGGGGAGATGTCGCCGAAGGCGACAGAGGGGGTCGGAACGTCCAGACGCGACCCTTATCGCAGACAGAGGAGACTGGCGTCTCACGCGCGGCGACCCCCTCTGGCCTGCCGGCCATCTCCCCTCATGAGGGGAGATTAGCAGCTCCACCCAAACATTTGGAATGTCGTCACGATTGCTGCACTATATCAGTGCATAAGCGATGCGATGGGCCAGGGAGAGTTGGGCGCTTGAAGGAAGTCAGGATACAGAAGCCGGAGCGGCAGCAGCGCCTGTTTGGCCTGTCGACGCCGCTCAGGGCCGCTGTCATTCCGCCGCTGTCGGCGGCGCGCTGGCTCCTGGTGCTGATCGTCGCCGCCGGCGTTTATTTCTTCCACGGCTTCCTGTTCCCGGTCCTTGCCGCCCTGGTGATTGCTTTCGCCAGTTGGCCGCTCTATCGGCGGCTGCTCGCCGGCGTCGGCGGCAACCGCACGATTGCGGCGACGCTTGCGATCTTGTTCATCCTGACTTTCCTGGTGGTGCCGATCGCGCTTGCCGGCACCTACGCCATCAATGAGGTGCGCGAATGGGTCAACTGGGCGATCGAGACCAACCGCTACGGTGCGCCGACGCCGCACTGGCTCGCCACCATGCCCGTGGTGGGCGAATGGCTCAATGAACAATGGACTGTCAACGTTGGCCACCCTGGCGGCATCGGCGAACTGATCCAGCTGATCAGCGGCGCCAATATCGGCAGCATCTATCGCGGCGTGCTTGCCGCCGGCGGCAGCGCCTTCGGCCTTTTGCTGACGCTGCTGTTCATGATGATCGCGCTGTTCTTCGCCTATCGCGACGGCGAGCATTTCGCCGGACAGGTCGATCGCCTCGGCGAACGCATCCTGCCGGCCAGATGGGAACGGATCTCACGCGTGGTGCCTGCGACGATCTCCTCGACGGTAACCGGCATGACCGTTATCGCCATCGGCGAAGGGCTGGTGCTGGGTATCGCTTACTGGTTGGCCGGCGTACCATCGCCGGTGACGCTCGGCGCGCTGACAGGCATCATGGCGCTGATCCCCGGCGGCGCGCCGCTGTCCTTCACGCTGGTCTCGATCTATCTCGCGGCCAGCGGCTCGCCGATGGCCGGGCTGGCACTGTTCATCTGGGGCGCGGTCGAACTCTTCATCGTCGACAAGACATTGCGCCCGAAGCTGGTCGGCGGGCCGATAAAACTGCCCTTCCTGCCGACTTTTTTCGGCCTGATCGGCGGCGTCAAGACAATGGGCTTTCTCGGCCTGTTCATTGGCCCGGTGCTGATGGCGCTCCTGGTCGCGATCTGGCGCGAGTGGCTGCGCGAGGTAGAACTGACCGATGAGCTCGCTGCCGCCGAACCGGCGGAGCACGATGACGCGCCGCCGCAGATCGAAATTGTCGCCGAACGCGCCGCCGCGAAAAAGAATCAGGCCGGGTGACTGATGGCGAACGTGGCGCGGCGTTTGCGCCCCTCGTGCAATTGCCAGAGCGAATGGCCGATCAACGTCATGATGAGGATCGCGCCGCCGATCAGGCTGTTGCGCGACGGCGCTTCGGCGAAGATCATCCACACCCAGACCGGTGCCAGCACGGTTTCAAGCAGGTAGAACATCGCCACCTCCGGCCCGGAGATGTATTTTGGGCCGTTGGCGAGGCAGAAGAACGAGATCGGCATGATGACGGCACCGTTGAAGACGATCCACCATGGCGCGTTGACATGAAAACCCACCTTGGAAACCATCAGGGTGGCGACGGCCAGCGGCAGCACCACTCCAATCAGCGCCGTGAAACCCATGTCCTTGCCGCTTGCGCGCGAGATGGTGATGGCCGCTGCGATCATGAAAGCCGAGCATAGCGCCATCAGGTCGCCGAAGAGATGTCCGGTTCCAACCGAATCGCCGACAATGATCGTCACGCCGACGATCATCAGTGCCAGCGCTGCAAGCGTCAGCGGCCGTGGCCTCTCCTTCAGGAACAGCCATGACAAAAGGGCCGCGAACATGGTTGTGAACGCCAGGATGAAAACGAGGTTGGCGGTCGATGTGTTGTAGACGCCGGTGATAAAAGCGATCGAGCCGAGCCCGTAGAGGCCGGCAACGATGAGCCCTGACCAGCCCGGCACAAGCTGCGGTGCCTTTGCGCTCAGCGAGCGCCAGACGGCCCAGATGATGAGTGTGGCGACGAAGGTTGTGCCGGTGCGCAACAGCAGGATCGTCCATGCTTCGCCGTCGGCGAGCCGGATCAGCGGAATGTCGACGGTCAGCGTCAGCCCGCCGATGGCGGTGATCAGAAGGCCTCTCTGGTGGTCGTTGTGGGAAGACATGCGGCAATTCTCGCGTAGGCTTGGAGGCGCAAAATTGACCCGCCCGGTGTTCCAGCCGATCGGCCGGAAGCCCAGCGGGCATCCTCCTCGAAACAATTTAAGGGTGAGTACCGAAGGCAGGAATCAGCGCGAAACCGCTTCGTGATTGTAGCGTTCCCAGCCTTTCGGGCCGAGATGCTCCTGCGGCTGGAAGCGCATCTTATAATTCATCTTGCGCGAGCCGTTGACCCAGTAACCCAGATAGACATGGGGCAGGCCCATCGCCCTGGCGCGGGCGATGTGGTCGAGGATCATGAAGGTGCCGAGCGAACGGTCCTCGAAGTCCGGGTTGAAGTAGGAATAGACCATCGACAGGCCATCGGCCATCTTGTCGGTGAGCGCCACGGCGATCAGTTCGCCCTGGCCCTTGCCGGTGATGAAGCTGTCGGGTCCGCGGCGACGGTATTCGATGACCTTGGTGTCGACATGGGTATCCTCTACCATCATGGCGTAGTCGAGCACGGTCATATCGGACATGCCGCCACGGCGATGGCGGGCGTCGAGATAGCTGCGGAACAGCGAATACTGTTCGGTGGAGGGTTCGGCGTCGTGCATGGCGCCGACCAGATCCGAATTATGCTGTATGACCCGTTTCATGTTGCGGCTGGCGGTGAATTCCTGCGCCAGGATGCGCACCGACACACAGGCGCGGCAGGTCTCGCAAGCCGGCCTGTAGGCGATGTTCTGCGACCGCCTGAAACCGCCCTGCGTCAACAGATCGTTCATCTCCGGAGCCTTGTCGCCGACCAGATGTGTGAACACCTTGCGCTCGAACTGGCCCTCGAGATAGGGACACGGCGAGGGCGCGGTCAGAAAGAACTGTGGCGACTGGGTCGGGTGCTGCGTCATCGAGCCTTGGAAACACTCCTGCGAATCGCTCTACCTTTGGCGCGGACGCCGAAAAATTCAACAGGATTGTGAAAGCCTGGTTGATTGGATGTCTTCACATTTGTGCGCAAAGGCCGTGGCCGCGCTTCAAAAGTCTGCTCAGCGATCGCTGCGGCTGACGACGGTGCCGAGCAGCAGGTCGTGCAGCGTGCGCTTGCGGTCGGAAAACAGGCTCACCAGCAGGACCAGCGGTGAAAGGATGACATTGCCGGCCCAAAACAGCACCGAATGCACGACGGCGGTCAGCCCGTCGATGCGGGTGCCGTCGAGCCGGTCGAGCCGGATGCCCATCACCTTCATGCCGGTGGTGGCCTGGTCTTTACTGCCGAGCGTGTTCCAGATGTAGAGGACGGCGACCGCCGGTACGAGAATGGAAAACAGCATCCAGCCGAGGCCGAGCGTCAACAGCCCAAACAAGAACACCAGGATCGCGAATGGAATGGTGAGCAGCGCCACGATGAAATAGTCGATGACGAAGGCGAGAATGCGCCGTGTGCGCACGCCCTCATAGGCGCGGACATCTTCGAGCCTGCTGGTGATGATTTCGCCGTCGAAAACGCGAGCGTTCATTTCATTTCCTCGTAATCGAACCCGGGTTAAGGCACGGGCCGCTTATTGGTGAAATGGTGAAGGTTCGCGGCGGAATCAAGATCGAGCCTTTCGCCGCCGTGTAGATGGTGACGGTGTGCCTGGTGCCGTCTGACTTGTTGAATTCATGGCGCGGATAGCGTTAGCTTGCTGCGGCGCAACAAAGGGCGCCGAGCCGAGGGGACGGGGCGACATGGACTACGACATGCTGGTCATCGGCAGCGGCCCGTCCGGGCGCCGCGCCGCGGTGCAGTCGGCCAAGCTTGGCAAGTCGGTGCTGGTGGTCGACAGGGGCCGGCGACTCGGCGGTGTGTCGGTGCACACCGGCACCATACCGTCGAAGACGTTGCGCGAGACGGTGCTCAACCTCTCCGGGTGGCGTGAGCGCGGCTTTTATGGACGCGGCTACCGCGTCAAGCAGGACATTTCGGTCGGCGATCTGGTCGAGCGCCTGCACAAGACGCTCGACCATGAGGTCGAGGTGCTGCAGCACCAGTTCATGCGCAACACGGTCAAAAGTGCGCGCGCCGCGGTAAAATTCCTCGGCCCCAACAAGGTCAGCCTGACCACCGACACCGGCGACTACAGCGAGGTTGGCTTCGCCCATGCGCTGATCGCGGTCGGCACCCGGCCGCACCGGCCGCGCGACGTGCCGTTCGACAAGACACGGATCTTCGACAGCGACGAGATGCTGGAGCTCGACCGCCTACCGCGCACGCTGACGGTGATCGGCGCCGGCGTCATCGGCGTCGAATATGCGACGATCTTTTCGGCACTCGACGTTCCGGTGACGCTGGTCGAGCCGCGCAATACCATGTTGGATTTCGTCGACCGCGAGATCGTCGATGACTTCATCCATCAGATGCGCGACCGCGGCATGACCATCCGCTTGGGCAGCGCCGTCAAGGAGATCGCCTCCAAACCCGATCATGCCGAGGTGATGCTGGCCGACGGCCGCACCATACGTTCCGAGATTGTGCTTTATGCTGCAGGGCGTACCGGCAATGTCGGCAGCCTGGGGTTGGAAGCGGTCGGCATCGAGGCCGATCCCAGGGGCCGCATCAAGGTCGATCCGCAGACGTTCCAGACCAGCGCGCCCAACATCTATGCCGCCGGCGACGTCATCGGCTTTCCGAGCCTGGCATCGACCTCGATGGAGCAGGGCAGAGTGGCCGCCTGCCATGCGTTCGGCGTGCCCTTGCCGCCGCCGCCCGAAACCTTTCCCTACGGCATCTACGCCGTGCCGGAAATCTCCACCGTCGGGCAATCCGAGGAGCAGGTGCGCGAGAGCGGTGCTGCCTACGAGGTCGGCGTGGCGCGGTTTCGCGAGACATCGCGCGGCCACATAATGGGCGTCAACACCGGTTTCCTGAAGCTTCTGTTCTCGATCGGAACACGCCGTCTGCTCGGCGCCCATATTGTCGGCGAGGGCGCGACCGAGCTCATCCACATCGGCCAGGCGGTGATCAATCTCGGCGGCACTGTCGACTTCTTCGTCAACAACACCTTCAACTATCCGACGCTGGCCGAAGCCTACAAGATCGCCGGGCTCGACGCCTGGAACCGCATGGGGCGAGGGTAGCCTCGAGGCTCATCGGTCTGACGGTGCAACGGCGACTGCAGGATCCGCCAGCCATTGCCTGACGATCTCTGCGTCCGGATCGCCGATTTCATGGCCGGAGGCAATGGTTTGGGTCTCGACTTTGGCGCCATGCGAGCTCAGTAGAGCAGCCAGCGCCGGCGCGAATGGCGCGTAGGTCAGGTCGGTGGCGCCGGCGATGATCAACGCCCGCGCCTTCGACAGGTCGGCCGCCGGCACCTCGTCGAGCACCGGCATCGGACGCAGCAATGCGGCGCGCTGGATCAGGCCTGGATGCAGCAGCATGACGCTTGAGACCAGGTTGGCGCCGTTCGAATAACCAACAAAGGTCGCGCGGCGGAGATCGACGCGGCGGCGCTTCGCGATGCCGTCGACGAAGCCCGCGAATGCGTCCGCCTCAGCATGGATGCTGGCCTGTTCGAAACGCGTCGGGGTGATTCGCGTGAACCAACGGAACCCGTCCTCCTGAGGGATGCGGCCACGGACCGCAACCAGCGCCGCATGCGGCGCGATTTGCCGACCAAGCGGCAGCATGGTTGTCTCGTCTACACCCGATCCATGCAGCAGGAACAGCCAGTCACCGGGTAAGTTGGCGGGTCGATGTAGCCGGTAGAAAAAGCCTGAATTTTCCTGCAAAATACCGTCTTCGAGGCTCTCCTCGGCCATCGTCACATCCTTTTGATTTCGTGTTACTTTCGTTAATTTGCCGGCTTCAAAACGAAATATTTTCAAGCTCCGCGAAAGTTGATTGAACCGGGCGCATTTCAGTCCGTTTCTTTGCCGATATAATCCCCGCGGGAGGGATCGAAGCAGTGTGCGCCGGGTGATCGCCCGAGGGGTCGCATGCCAGGCATAAACAACCAGCTTTAAGGCCTTTTATCGATGACCATGCCAGTTTCGCCGGAACGCGATACGCGTATTGACGTGTTCCGGGCTCTCGCCCTCCTGACCATATTCATCGACCACGTGCCGGGCACCGTTTTTGAAACCCTGACCTATAAGAATTTCGGGTTTTCGGATGCGGCCGAGGCCTTCGTGCTGATCTCCGGCATGTCCGTCGCGCTTGCCTACGGTACCAAATTCCAGCCGGGAAACCGGCTGATCGCAACGCTGAAGATGTGGCGCCGCGCCGGCGTGCTCTATGTCACCCACATCGTCACGACGATGGTGGTCATGGCTATCTTCTGCGCAGCGGCGGTGTTTGCGAGACGCCCGGACCTTCTGACGCTGATCAACATCGAGCCGCTCGTCAGGAACCCGCCGCAAGTCCTGGTCGGTATCGTCACGCTCGGCCATCAGCTCGGTTACAACAACATACTGCCGGTCTATGCGGCTCTGCTGTTGATGGCGCCGGCCTTCCTGCTGTTCATCAGCTACAGGCCACTGGCCGCGCTTGCCGTGTCCGCAGCCCTTTGGCTGGTTGCCGGAATCTACCAGATCGCGCCGCCGAACTACCCGGAGCCCGGGTTCTGGTTCCTCAATCCGCTGTCATGGCAATTGCTGTTCAATATCGGCATGGCCAGCGTGTTGCATGTGCGGCGCGGCGGCACCATCCCGGTCAATCGCTGGCTGGTCGGCGCGGCGGCCGCCTACGTGCTGACGGCGCTCGTCTGGGTGCACAGCCCGCTGTGGGGGCATGTGTCGTGGCTCGACCTGCCGGTGGTGCTGACCGGTTTCGACAAGACGTTCCTGTCGTTGCCGCGGCTGCTGCACATCCTGGCGATGAGCTATCTGGTCGTCGCCTTGCCTTTCGTCTCGAACCTGTTCCGCACCGGCCGCGACAATCCGCTCGCCATATTGGGCAAACGCTCGCTGCCGGTTTTCATTGCCGGCACGGTGATTGCCATGGCGGCGCAGGTGATGAAGCTGATCAACCCGGGCGGCATTGCCTATGACAGTCTGCTGCTCGCCGCCGGCATCGCCATGCAGTTCGCGCTCGCCTTCTATCTGGAGTGGCTGTCCGCCATCGGCTGGTCCGGCAAGGGCAAGCCGGTCCGCAACGAGGCGCCGCCTGTCCGTCCATCCTTTGGCATCGGTCCCATGGCGGCCAATAGATAAGGGTTGGAGCCGATCTGCCCAGTCAGCCTGTACTTGGCGGCGGTCCGGACGATGCCCTGACGACAAGTTCGACGTCGAGCGTTTCTCGCCGCACCGTGCCGTCGAAGTCGAGGATTCTTCGCGCTGCCCGGCGGCCGATCTCGGCGATCGGCTGGGCGATGGTGGTGAGCGGAGGCTCGCAAATTGCGGCTTCAGGCACGCCGTCGAAGCCGACGACGGAAACATCGCGGGGAACCGCGATGCCCCGTGCACTGAGCCATTCCAATGCCACCATCGCGATCCGGTCCGACATCGCCAGGATGGCGGTCGGCGGCTCCGCCGCTGCGAAGATGGTTTCGAGACCAGCCCTTGTGCTCGCCTTGTCGTTTTCGGTCTCGTAGACCGGCACCTTGGCGGTGTCGACACCAAACCGGGAAAGCTCTTCGAAATAGCCGAGGAGGCGGTCACGGGTCCCGGTATAGGACGCCGTCCGGACCTGCTCGGGCGAGACAAGACCGGTGCTGTCGTCGGCGAAGGCCAGCGACAACACGGCGAAGCGGCGATGTCCAAGTTCCGCCAGATGGCGCGCCGCGAGCCGGCCGCCGGCAACATTGTCGATGCTGATCGCCGAGACCGTGTCGTCCTGCGAGCCGAGCTCCAGCGCGACGAAGGGGAGCTTTCGTTCGCGCGTCAACTCGACGAGGCGCGGACCGCCCTCGATGCAGAACAGGATGAAGCCGTCCACGAGGGCGCTCTGGATATTCCAGGCAAGTTTTTCCTCGTTGCCAGCCGACACGAGGGCTATCCCCGCGCCAGTTGCGTCGCAGGCTTCCGAAATGCCGGCCATCATCACGCGGGCAAACGGGTCGTCGAAGAAATAGGACAGCGGCTCGGTTGTGGCGACGCCGATTGCATTGACCTTGCCGGCGCGCAGCAGCCGGCCCTTGGGATCCGGGCCGGCGTAGCCCAGCGCGTCGGCCGCCGCCTTGACCCGCTCGCGGACTTCCTCGCGCACGATTTCGGGACGGCTGAAGACATTGGAGGCAGTGCCGTGCGATACGCCCGCGGCTTTGGCGATGTCCGCCAGCCGGATGGGCCTCCTGCTGCCTTCGGTGAGTGATGCCATTTGGTTGTCTCCGGGTCTCCCGTCCAACAGGATCGCCGATTACTTTAACACCTTCGTTGGATCGATTCAAATTTTTGCTTGACATTTATGGTGCGATACGTATTCTTTGAATCGATCCAAGAGGCGCTTCGCCAGCGGGTTTGGATCGATACAAGAGGAGAGTGCCATGCATCCCGTCAATTACCTGTTCGAGGACATTTACCGGAACGACTGGAGCATCCGCTCGAGCGCAGAAGCCCGTAAGGGGCGCGACAGGACCGGTCCGTGGATTCGCGACCTGCGTTTCCTCGTAGGACGCAAGCGGAGCTGATCGGCGGCCTATTTTTTTGCCCGCTGATTGGATCGATTCAAAAGGCTAGAGGAGATTAAGCCATGCACCCGATCAAGCATCTGTTCGAAGACATCTATCGCAATTATTGGGGCATTTCTCCGGCCGCCGAACGGCCGGAGCGACGGCGTGTAGTCAAGACGACCAAGCGCGAAGTCCGGCCCGAACGTCGTCAAGACTGACAGAGCCGGCGAACCTGCCGCGTCAAGGGCGCGGGCGTACCAGCGCCGAGGCGGCCATCACCAGCCAGCCGCCGATGAGCAACATGCCGCCGATCGGCGCCGACATCGGGAACAGCCGCGAGCCAAGGAAGTCGCGGGCCAGAAGATCACCCGAGAACAGCAGAAGCCCGACGAGGAGGATGAGGCTTCCGGTTCGCAGGATGCTGTTGCCACCGAGCAGCCCGACGGCAAGGAAGACCGGCGCATGCATGAGCAGGAAGGACGCGGCCGTACCGACGAAAGCGCCGCCGAGATGCGCCGCCGCCGCCGAAAGCGCCACGCCGGTTGCGCCGCACAGGCAGCCGGCAAGAACCAGAATGCGGCCGCCTGCCACGTGTTCATCCGTGCTCATTTCCACGCCTCCGTGATTCCTGGCGACCGCCTGAGATAGTGCCGCGAACCGTGTCAGGATTTGCCGGCTTCCGCCAGCATGTCGCGTTCGCGGCGCGATTGGACCAGCCAGTTATAGGCCGCTCCGCCCGCCATCAAAACGGATGTGCCGAGAAACACCGAGCGCATACCGAAATGGCCACCGGCGAAGCCGCCGAGCAACGGCCCGGCAACCTGCCCGACATATTGCGCCGAGATCGACAAGCCCAGCACATTGCCGCCGACGCCGTCGGGCACATTGTGGCGGATAACGCTGGTGATGCAGGGCAAAAGACCGCCAAGCGCCAGGCCCATCAGGAAACGCAGGCCGACGAGTTGCCAGCCCTGCGTAACGAACGCCTGCGGAATCAGCAGCAGCGCCGAGACTGCGAGTGCGACAACGATGACGTTCCAGTGGCCGATACGGTCGGCGAGCTTGCCGAGCCTCGACGCCGACAGGATGGCGCCGAGCGCTGCCGCGGACATGACGATGCCGGAGACCAGCGTGACCTGGCTCTGATCTTCGATGAGCTGTTGGACGTAGACGGTGATGATCGGCTCGATCGACATGGTGGCGAAACTCAACAGCATGCCGGTCGCCAGCATGGCGACGACGGGGCGCTTGTCGGGAATCTGCGACCAGCCGTCTTTCGCTCTTTCGTCTGACTTGGCCTTGGCGGCAACCGGGCGAGGGGCCTCCTTGATCAGCAAGGTGGTTGCCAGAAACGCCAGGAAAATGACCCCGCCGGCGAGCAGGAATGTGGCGCGGATGCCAATCAGCGGCGGCAGCGCGCCGCCGAGCAGCGGACCGACCAGGGCACCGGCCGTAATGCCGGCCGACAGCACGCCCAGCGCCCAGCCGGAGCGATCCTTCGGCGTCTGCATAGCAACCAGGATGGTCGAGCCCGAAGAATAGCCGCCGGCAAAGCCGATCAGCAGGCGCAGGAGCACCAATTGCCAGACGGTCTGCACCATGCCGGTCAGCGACATGCACAGCGCCATGCCGAAACTGGCGCGCACCAGCATCAGTTTGCGGCCGTAGCGATCGCCTAGCCGCCCCCACAGGGGCGCGACCAGCGCGGCAGCAAGGAAGGTGGCGCCGTAGGCGATGCCCGACCACTGCACGATCGCCGCATGGCCCTCTGCGCCCAACTGCTCGACGTAAAGCGGCAGGAAGGGCAACAGCAGCGTCATCGCTACAAGCGTGCTGAACGAGCCGGCAAAACACACGGCGAGATTGCGACGCCAGTGGACGTTGTGCGTGCCTTGCGTGGCGAGAGTGGCGTCTTGCGGCATGTCCTATCCTGTCCGGCAGCTTGCATGAAAACTTGCTGCGGATACCATTTTGGGATACCAAGCTGGTATGTGTCATGAACGCAAGCCCCGTCGCTGTCAATGCGGGCCTCTCAAACATGATGGACAAAGGCCGGCGTGATCGGCCAACGCTGGCCAGTGACCCGATTGCCGGAACAAATGACCTGAACGGAGCGCCAATGTCGCAGATGCAGAACGTCGAAAAGCAGCTTCGCGAGATGATCCTCGGGCTCGAGATCGGTCCCGGCGAGCGGCTGACGGAGCGCTGGGTCGAAAGCCGCTTCGGCGCTTCGCGCACGCCGGTCAGGGCGGCATTGCTGCGGCTCGAGACCGAAGGCCTGATCTGCCGCGACGGCCGCGGCTGGACGGTCTCGCCCATCAATCTTGCTGAGCTCGAGCAGATCGCTGTCTATCGCGAGGCGGTCGAGGTCGCGGCACTAAGACTAACTTGCACCTTGCAGGACAGAAGTGCCGTCGAAATCATCGAGGCGATGCTCGATTCTTGCGACGACAAGACGCCGCGCGAGGAATGGCATCGCGTCGGCATGGATTTTCATATCGAGTTGGCCCGCCTGTCCGGCAACGAGTTCCTGTTCAGAGCGGTTCGCGACGCGATGACACGCCTGTCGCGCGCCCGCTGGCTCGAGGTTCGCGACGAGGCAGCGCTCGGCCGTGCCTGGGCCGAACACCATGCCATTCTGTCGGCGGTGCGGGCCGGCGATGCCGATAGCGCCGCCCGCCTGCTTTCAGCCCACATCATTGGCAGCCGCGACCGGCTGGTGACCTCGCTGCGCAACGACCGGCGTGGCCTCCGCGCCAGGGGATTTGCCGTCGTCGCTTGAGTGTCGCTTGAGTGAGGATCGGCTGCCATTGATCACGAAAAGGGCAGATGAGCGAAGAATGCTACTTTCGGTCTCGCTTCGCAAATGCCGATGGCGTAAGAGCGGCGATGGAAAACAACCGATTTGACACACCCGTGACCGTCAAGGGCGCGGCGGGAAGCAATCAGCTCTTGCGTACGGCCCGCGAGGCTTCCGACTACCTCCTCAACAATTGGCCAGGCAAGCGCAGTCCCAAGCACCGCGAAGCGCTGCAGGCCTGTCATGATGCGCTGGCCGGCGACAAGCCGGCCATGAACGCAAGACGGGCCTTCATTGCCGCCGCCCGCGAAGTGAACGTCTTCGTCAGCGACAAGGCGCCGGCCTGAGGCATAGCGGGGACTTGACCGAGACCCGGGCCGCCTGACAGGCCTGATATCATCACTCGGCCGTTTCGGTGTTGGTTTGCGACTCGCTTTCGCCCTCGGGCTTCGATCGCTCTTTGGCCGCGACCTTGGCAGCCTGCTTTTCCGCCTTCTTGGCAGCCTTCTGCCGGTCGCGTTCCTTGCGTTCCTGACCGTAGTTCGGTGCTCGTGCCATATCGTTTCCTTTCATTGTGCTTGGCCTTTGCCTAGGAGCATTGGGCCACAAACACAACACCGCAAGGCACGATCGGCTCCATATCTCGTCGCAGTCCGGAGCCCCGCTTCAGGGCCGTTTTTTCAGGCGCCGTCTCGGTCGAGGACGAGATCGGCGGGCCCGAACCGGTCCTTTGCCGTGAATTGCTGGTGCCAGTAGGGATAGAGCACGGGCGGCCTGCTAACCACGTCGAGCCGTGTGCGCTCCTCATCAGCAAGCACAAGGCTTGCAGCGGCGATATTGTCTTTGAAATGCGCTTCGGTTCGTCCGCCGATCACCAGCGAACTGACAGCGGGCCGGCCGAGCAGCCAGGCAAGCGCCACCTGCGCCGCCGACACGCCGTGGTTGTTGCCGATATCGATCAGCACGTCGACGATCCGCCACAGCCGGTCCTCGTCGCGGATCGGCGGTTCCGACCAGCCGCTGAGCTGTCGGGCGGTCGGCTGGTCACGGTGGTATTTGCCGGACAGCAACCCGCCGGCAAGCGGGCTCCAGACCAGCACGCCGAGTCCCTGGTCGACCGAGATCGGCAACAATTCATACTCGGCCTCGCGCGCTTCCAGTGTGTAATGGATCTGCTGAGTGACGAAGCGCGGGTGGTGATGACGGTCGCTGATACCCAGCCCCTTCATCACCTGCCAGCCGGAATAATTGGAGCAGCCGACATAACGGACCTTACCCTGCGCGACCAGCGTGTCGAGCGCGGCGATGGTTTCCTCAAGCGGTGTCAGGCCATCCCACTCGTGCAGGAAATAGATGTCGATGACATCGGTCCTGAGGCGCTTCAGGCTCCTTTCGCATTCGCGGATCAGATGGTAGCGCGACAGGCCTTCATCGTTGGGGCCCTTGCCGATCCGCATGCGCGCCTTGGAGGCGATCAGCACGTCGCCCTTGCGCTTGCCGCCGAGCGCCTCGCCGATGATCTCTTCCGACACCCCGTTCGAATAGACGTTGGCGGTGTCGATGACATTGACGCCGGCATCGATGCAAAGGTCGATCATCCGGCGCGCCTCGTCGAGGTCGGTCTTGCCGACCGCCGAAAACGCGCCGCCGCCGCCGAAGGTCATGGTGCCCATGGTCAGCGTCGAAACCTTCAGCCCGGAACGGCCGAGAGTGCGGTATTCCATGTCGTATCCTCACGATTTATCGGGAAAGGGCGTTGCAAACGACAGCCCTCAATGAACCGGGTATTTGTAGGATAATTTGTTCCGCTTGTCGCCCGTTCCGCATGGCAAGCTCGATCACATCTTGCGCATTGAACGCACAGCCAGCGCAGCAGTGGCTGCAATAAAACCGTCATTGCCGGCCTATACTAACATCGGTCCAGCGCTTCGATTTCCGGCCGCCGGGGCCGGACGGCGGAGCGCCTGACAGAGGCCGGCAAGGCCTGCGAGAGGAGCAGCGCAAATGACCGAGATAAAACAGAATTCCCCGGCCAGGGACTGGCTGGAAGCGGAACTCGCCGACACGCTCGATGAAGACTATGAGCTGGAAATCTCGGAGCCGGCGCTGTCGATGGAGATCGCCAAGATCTACAAGAATGCGCATCCGCCATCGATCGACCGCTTGCAGTATTTTCGCGATCTCATCACGCTGCAATCCGAATTGATCAAGCTGCAATCCTGGGTCGCTTATCACAAGAAGAAGCTCGTCGTGGTCTTCGAGGGCCGCGACTCGGCGGGCAAGGGTGGCGTTATCAAGCGCATCACTCAGAGGCTTAATCCGCGCATCTGCCGCGTCGTAGCACTTCCGGCGCCGACCGAGCGCGAGAAGTCGCAATGGTATTTCCAGCGCTACGTTCCGCATCTGCCGGCCGGCGGCGAGATCGTGCTGTTCGACCGCTCCTGGTACAACCGCTCGGGCGTCGAGCGGGTAATGGGCTTCGCCCAGCCGGATCAGGTCGAGGAGTTCTTCCGCGACGTTCCGGATTTCGAACGCATGCTGGTCCGCTCAGGCATTACGCTTGTCAAATACTGGTTTTCGATCACCGACGAGGAGCAGCAGATGCGCTTTTTGATGCGCATCCATGACCCGATGAAGCAATGGAAACTATCACCGATGGACCTCCAGTCGCGCGTGCGCTGGGAGCAGTACACCAAGGCCAAGGAAGAGACCTTCGCCCGCACCAATATCCCGGAAGCCCCGTGGTTCATCGTCGAGGGCAACGACAAGAAGCGCGCACGGCTGAACTGCATTGACCATCTCCTCAAGCAAATGCCCTATGAGGAGGTGCCGCACGAGGAGATCACACTGCCGGAGCGCGTCTTCAATCCCGAATACGAGCGCCAGGTACTGCCGCGCGAACTGTATGTGCCGGAGAAGTACTGAGGAGGTGCCGGCAGGCGGATGAGGGGCGGCGCCAACCTCAACAATTGAACCCGCTCAAATCACTTCGTGGACTAAACTTATTCTGACGTTATATTGCCCTCGGTGGTATTGTGAGGCAGCGTAATATTTGATCGCTTGCGCCGCCCCTCATTGCCCTGCCGGGCATTTCTCCCCGTATAGTGACGGGGAGAAAGGGGCTTGCACCAAGGGTTTCGCCAGCAGCGCAGACAAAAACGCCCACGCTACTTCCTAATCGCGCTCGATGATGACATGCGTGGCCTTCGGCGTCGCGACCTGCTCGCTGCAGCGATAGCCGAGCTTGGGCATGTCGATGCCGGCAAAAAGGCTCTCGCCGGCGCCTAGCAGGACCGGTGAGATTGCCAGATGCATTTCGTCGATGAGCTTTTCCTGGAGATATTGCCGGATCGTGGCGACGCCGCCGCCGAGCCGTACGTCCTTGCCGTCAGCCGCTGCTTTCGCCTTTTGCAGCGCTGAGAGGATGCCGTCGGTCACGAAATAGAAGGTCGTGTCGCCCTCCATGACAATGGGATCACGCGGATGGTGGGTGAGCACGAAGACCGGCACGTGGTAGGGCGGGTTGTCACCCCACCAGCCTTTCCAGCTGTCATCCGGCCATTCGCCGCGGATCGGCCCGAACATGTTGCGGCCCAGGATCCATGCGCCGACATTTTCGAAACTGCGCGCCGCGAACGCCTCGTCAGTGTCCGTGGTCCCGCCAGCCTTGCCGAGGACCATCTTGCGGAAGGTGCGGGTGCCGAACATCCATCCGTGCAGGGCTTCCCCGCCAACACCCAGCGGGTTCTTCAGGTCTTGGTCGGGACCGGCGCCGAAGCCGTCGATCGACAGGGTGAAAGCGCTGACGCGAAGTTTGGACATGAGAGCCTCCTCGATAACCAATTGTGAGATGCAAGCAGTTATCGGAGTAGCTTAACTGATTGCATTTTGCAAGCGGTATTTGATCGCCGGCGAGCGATGAACGGCTGGGCCACGACCGCCAATCTCCCAACGCTGGCGATTGGCCATAACCGACCATCCCGTCGTCATCCTGGGGCGAAGCAAGGAGCGAAGCGACGCGGCGCAGACCCCAGGATCCATGCCGTGACATCGGCCGAAGAATGCAGCGGCCCAGAACGACGAACCACGCGAATGGAGATCAAGAAGACCAATCCGGAATGGTTCGAACTTTTTCGCAGCACCGGATGGGTGCGTTCGGTTTTCGATCCGCCGGAGCACTGCCGCCAGGTCACGGCATGGATCCTGGGGTCTCCGCGACGGAGCTTCGCTCCTGCTCCGCCCCAGGATGACGAGGGGGAGGGAGGATTCGGCCAATCCCGAAGGTTTGCCACAGGCCCCATCCCATGCACCAAAGTCCCAAAACGACGCGATCACCTACCCCTTGAGCATCGCCGCCACTTCGGGCGCAAAGTAGGTGAGAATCCCGTCGCAGCCGGCGCGCTTGAAGGCGAGCAGCGATTCCAGCATCGCCTTTTCGCCGTCGATCCAGCCGTTGCCGGCGGCGGCCTTGATCATCGAATATTCGCCCGAGACCTGATAGGCGAAGGTCGGCATCTGCAACTCGTCCTTCAGCCGGCGGATGATGTCGAGATAGGGCAGGCCGGGCTTGACCATTAGCATGTCGGCGCCCTCGGCGAGATCCTGCTTGGCCTCGCGCACCGCTTCGTCGGAATTGGCGTGGTCGATGTAATAGGTCTTCTTGTCGCCCTTGAGCAGGCCGGCGGTGCCGACCGCCTCACGATAGGGGCCGTAAAAGGCGGATGCGAACTTGGTCGCATAGGACATGATCGCTACATCCTGAAACCCATTGGCGTCGAGCGCATCGCGGATGGCACCGATCCGACCGTCCATCATGTCCGAGGGGGCGATGATGTCAGCCCCCGCCGCCGCCTGGATGACGGCCGCCGCTGTCACCTGCTCGACCGTTTCATCATTGACGATAATGCCCTCGCGCAAGATGCCGTCATGGCCATGCGAGGTGAACGGATCGAGCGCCGCGTCGGTGATGATGCCGATCTCCGGGACCGCGTGCTTGATGGCGCGGGTGGCGCGGTTGATAATGTTTTCCGGATCGAGGATGTGCGAACCGGTCTGATCGCGCAGGCCGAGCTCGACATTGGGGAAAGTGGCGATCGCCGGAATGCCAAGCTTGGCCGCGCGCTCAGCCTCCTTGACGGCGAGGTCAAGCGACAGGCGGAAGACGCCGGGCATGGCGGCGATCGGTTCGCGCACTTGTTTGCCGTCGACGACGAAGATCGGCCAGATCAGATCGTCGACCGAGAGCCGGTTCTCCTGGACAAGGCGGCGCGACCAATCGGCCTTGCGCATGCGCCGCAGCCGCCGGCTGCCGGTGATCTCGTCGACGCTGCGCGCGCCGGCAGGCTTTGCAGGGGTGAATTTGTTCATCGCAAAAACTCCGGATCGGGCGGCTTTTACCACGAGCTTCCGCTGCTGACCAATGCGACACGATTGTGCCAGCGGTCCTGTTGGCTATTCTGGTTGACCATTGCCCGACAGGATCTGCGCAGCACCCCGCATGGCGACGCGGAATGCCTCGTCGAAGCTGACACCGCGCACTTGCCATTTATAAGCCTTGCCGTTCATGGCAAGCCGCCAATCTGCGACCCAGCCAAGTTCCTTGTCGCTCCAGACGATGCTGCCGGCGAGCGCCTGGTCGGCGCCGGCCTTTCGGGCAAGCTGGTCCAATGTCGCCATGTCGGCATGGCTGAGGCTTCGGTCGCCCAGCTTTGAGGCGGAGAGCAGCGACGCTGCGGGAAATACAATCCGCATGACCAGTGGACCGGTGGCATTGGCAAAGGATTCGCGCATCGCCGCGCCGCGCTGATCGTCCGCGTTCAGCGCGAAATGTCTCGCGCCTTGCTCCGCGGTGAGGAAAATCGCCAAGCGTGGCCGCTCGCCAAGCCATGGTTTGCTGCCAAGCGCGGCAAGCACCGGATCGATGACTTCGGGCTTATAAAGGCAGGTGAGATCGTGCGGCCGGTCATGAGTGCCCTGTTCGTCATGGACCGGAATGCCTTCGAGACGGTCATGATAACGGAATTCGGCAACGAAGCTGCCGGCCTTGTCGCGCAGCGCCGCCATCTCAGTTCTCTTCGGCAGCCGCTGATCGCCGGACACACGAACCAGCACCGCATCGAGGCAGGCCTTGAAACCGATCTGCCTGTTGACCTCGCCCTGGCCGGTGACGATGGTCTGCGATTGATAGAGCTCGTTGACGGTTTCGGCCGATACGGGAGGAGTCTTCGCAGCGATCAGGCCGACCACCACAACAGCAAGGCGCAGCAACCAAGGCATGATTCAACCTCCCGGTTCAAAGCGCCAGCATTAGCACCGGGTGACGCCGACGACCAAGCCGCGGATTGGGCGCCGCCATTGACGCGGCCATGCGCCACGCTTTAGCACTTCACTCCCGGCGGGGCGCGGGGAGGGAGTCTCTGGCGATGGATTTTGGCGGAGGCGACGAGATTCGCTTCGAAAGATTGGGCAGGGCCGGCGTCGTCACGCTGACGCGGCCGCAGGCGCTCAATGCCGTAACCCACCGCATGGTCAAGGCGCTGGACAAGGCGCTGCGCAGTTGGGAGCGCGACGACGGCGTCGACGTTGTCGTGGTCAAGGCCGAGGGCAGGGCGTTTTCGGCGGGCGGCGACATCCTCCACATCTACGAAGCCGGCCGCGCAGGAAAGCCTCCGGTCGATTTCTTCGCCGATGAATACCGACTGAACGCCCGCATCGCCCGCTTCAAGAAACCCTATGTCGCGCTGATCGACGGCATCGTCATGGGCGGCGGCGTCGGCATCTCCTTCCATGGCTCGCAGCGGGTGCTGACCGAGAACGCGCAGTTTGCCATGCCCGAGGTCGGCATCGGCTTTTTCCCGGATGTCGGCGCCAGCCATCTGTTGCCGGATCTCGGCGGCAGCTTCGGCATGTATCTGGCGCTGACCGGCGACCGCATCCGCTACGGTGATGCTTTGTGGTCGGGCCTCGCCACCCATACGATCAAGGCGGAGGACCGGGCCGGCTTTCTCGACCGGCTGGCGGAAAGTGGCGATCCGGAATCAGTGCTGCGCGGCTGCTTCGTCCCGGCTAGGCGTGAGACCGACAGACCGACGCTGGAGGCCATCGCCCGGCATTTCGCGCAGCCGTCGCTGGCCGATATCGTCGCCAGTCTGGAGCGGGCAGCCACTGCCGACGAGTTCGCCGCAAAGACGCTGGCCACCATCCGCACCCGTTCACCGACCAGCCTGCATGTTGCATGGCGCCAGATCAGCGCCGGGCAGAAGTTGTCGATGGACGAGTGCATGAAAATGGAGTTCCGTATCCTCAACCGCATGCTTGCCGGGCACGACTTCTATGAAGGTATCCGCGCCGCCATCATCGATAAGGGCTCGACGCCGCAATGGCGGCCGGCAGGCATCGATGACGTCAGCGCCGCCGACGTCGACGTCTATTTCGCACCGCTCGGCGAACGGGAACTGAAGCTGTGAGCGAGGTCGCCTCGAGACGCGTGGTGCTGCAGCCCTCGACGGTCGAGGTCATCTTCGCTTGGTTCCAGCGCGTCATCGCCGGCTACTGCCTGCTGTTCGGCATCTTGTACTGGATCCGGCTGATCGGCTTTTACCCCGGCCCGTTGTGGCGCTTCGACCTGATGCCGGTGCACTGGCAGGTGGCGGCGGTGGTGCTGGCGGTGTTTTTTCCATTCGCTGCCGCCGGCCTCTGGATGCTGGCGTCCTGGGGGCCGGTGATCTGGTTCATCTGCGCGGTGACCGAGAGCGTCATGTATGCCGGCTTCCCCCAGCTGTTCGGCCACCGGCCGCTGATCGTCGCTTCGCACCTTGCGGTAGCGCTGCTCTACATAGTGTTCCGCGTGGTGATCTGGATCCAGAAGCGGCAAGCCCGGCGATAGCAATTCCGGCCAGGATCGTTGGCTAAATCTTTAGGTTAATTATCCTTGCTCGGGTGACCGTCCGTTAAGCCTCTTTCGAAACCCCTTACCGGTAAGCTCTTGTTAGCCTTGGCGTTTAAGTCGAATTTTATGAGTATTCGATAGTGTCGCGATCAAGGTGAAGAACAAAAAATCACCGGGCGACAAACGAGAGGCAAAGACAATGATCAATTCGCGTCCGGCGGCGAAGACCGCCAACGTATCCGATGACCGCCGCGAGGCGATCCGTTCGCTGTACATGGAATCGCTGCAGCTGGTCGAGCGGCTGCATCGCCGTCTGCTTGATGTGATCAAGGACGAATTCGACCGCAACGGCCGCTCCGACATCAACGCCATCCAGGCGCTGCTCCTGTTCAACATCGGCAATTCGGAACTGACAGCCGGCGAACTGCGCTCGCGCGGCTATTATCTTGGCTCGAATGTCTCCTACAATCTGAAGAAGCTGGTCGATCTCGGCTTCATCAACCACCAGCGCTCGCGCATCGACCGCCGTTCGGTGCGGGTCTCGCTGACGCCGAAGGGCAATGAGGTGGCGGAAGTCGTCGCCGGCCTCTACGAGCGCCATGTCGGTTCGATCGAGCAGGTTGGCGGCATCAACACCGAAGAGTTCAAGCAGATGAACCGCGCCCTGCAGCGGCTGGATCGGTTCTGGAACGATACCATCGCCTATCGGATGTAGTCGCATCCGCCACAGCAAGATCTGAAGCTGGACCACGGAAGCGCTGCCGCGGAGCAGACCAAAGGCCGGTGCCGAAAAGCACCGGTCTTTCCGTTTCGTCACGCGGGCCGCTCCAAATTCGAGCAACAGCCACGTTGCCGCCATATTCCAATGGAACCGAAGATGCGGGTGATGCTGGGGCCAAAGCCGTGCATTTGTCCTGTGCTCAAATCACTTCCCATGTGGTTTTACACCGAAGTGATGCGGGCCATGGTTGGCTAATTGTTAAGAAGCCGACTCTAGAGTGCGGGCGAGACCGCCCGGTGGGTTGAATTGTAGCAAGAATGTCTGGAACGTCCATGAGAACCAGCCGCCGTTTCTTCCTTTCAGGAGCCCCCGCGCTCGCAGCCGCAATGGTCGCCGGCCGCGCCAGTGCGCAGGATGTGATCGGGGATATCCTGAAATCCTCGGCGCGCGGCAATTGGGACGACCAATTCGACGCGCGTGCCAGCGAAGGCGGCAAGGTTGCCTCGACGCTGCCGATCTTCAGCCTGCAGACGGTGTCCTTCACCGAGCAGGCGATCATGCAGTATCAGAATATCGTCGCGCAAGGCGGCTGGGAGCAGGTTCCGGATACCAAGAAGCTGCAGCTTGGCGTCGAGGATCCCGATGTGGTGCCGCTGCGCAGGCGCTTGATGATATCGGGCGACCTGGCGCAGAGCGCCGGGCTCTCGGAAGCATTCGATTCTTACGTCGACTCGGCGCTCAAGCGCTTCCAGTTGCGTCACGGCTTGCCGGCCGACGGAACCACGGGCAAATATACTTTCGCGGCAATGAACGTGTCGGCGCCGGTTCGGCTTGGTCAGCTGCAGACCAATCTGCAGCGGCTGCGTGAGCGGGCCGGCACGCTTGGCAACCGCTATGTGCTGGTCGACATCCCGGCGGCGCAGATCGAGGCTGTCGAGAACGACCGCGTCGTGCTGCGCCACACCGCAATCGTCGGCAAGATCGATCGCCAGACGCCGATCGTCAATTCCAAGATCAACGAAATCATCGTCAATCCGTACTGGAACGCGCCGGTCTCGATCGTGCGCAAGGACATCATTCCGCTGATGCGGAAGGACCCAAACTATCTCAAGGACAGCCATATCCGCCTGTTTGCGCCGGACGGCAGCGAGGTCGACCCGATGACGGTCGACTGGTCGACCGACGATGCCGCCAAATACCGCTTCCGCCAGGATCCCGGTTCCGGCAACGCGATGGCCTCGGTCAAGATCAATTTCCCCAGCCCGGACGGCGTCTACATGCACGACACGCCGCAGCAGAGCCTGTTCGGCAAGCTGATGCGCTTCGATTCCTCTGGCTGCGTGCGGGTCCAGAACGTGCGCGACCTCGTCACCTGGATTCTGCGCGACACACCGGGATGGGACCGCCAGCATTTCGAGGCGGCGATCAAGACCGGGGAGAACACGCCGGTGCAGGTCACCAATCCGGTGCCGGTCTATTTTCTCTACGTCTCGGCCTGGTCGACGGGGCCGGGCGTGGTGCAGTTCCGCGACGACATTTACGGCCTCGACGGAGCCAACGAGCTGCAGATCACATCCGCGCTCTAAGCAGCTGAGTTCATTTGCAAAAGGCCGCCGGGAGAGCGGCCTTTTTTATTGTCGCCGACTGGCTCTGAGCGTTGCGCATGATTCCGAAAATCGGTTCGCCACGGATCATATGCAAACCATGCGGCGCTGTTCAGGAGATCACGCGAAGCCCTGCTGCCAGCCGGCAGGCGAGGAAATTAACGTGCTTTCAGGGTGCTGGCGCAATCCGGCCAGCAAATTTCGCGCTGCAAACGTGGCGGGCCGAAAGCAACTGTGTTAATGGCGCGACAGACCCCGAACCTTGAGGATTTCAGCCCATGGCAACAGCAGCGGCAGTGTCGAACAAATTCGAATCCTTTTTCGAAACCACGCTTGCCGATGCCGACCCCGAGATTTTCGGCGCCATCCGCAACGAACTCGGCCGCCAGCGCCACGAGATCGAGCTGATTGCCTCGGAAAACATCGTCTCGCGTGCCGTGCTCGAGGCACAGGGGTCGATCATGACCAACAAATATGCCGAGGGCTATCCGGGCAAGCGCTACTATGGCGGCTGCCAATTCGTCGATGTCGCCGAGGAACTGGCCATTGAACGCGCGAAAAAGCTGTTCGGCTGCAACTTCGCCAACGTCCAGCCGAATTCCGGCAGCCAGATGAATCAGGCGGTGTTCCTGGCGCTGCTGCAGCCCGGCGACACCTTCATGGGCCTCGACCTCAATTCCGGCGGACACCTGACGCATGGATCGCCGGTCAATATGAGCGGCAAATGGTTCAAGGTCGTCTCCTATGGCGTGCGCCGGGACGATCATCTGCTCGACATGGACGCAATCGAGAAGACCGCCCATGAGACCAGGCCCAAATTGATCCTGGCCGGCGGCACAGCCTATTCACGTGTCTGGGACTGGAAGCGTTTTCGCGAGATCGCCGATTCGATCGGCGCCTATCTGATGGTCGACATGGCCCACATCGCCGGCCTGGTCGCCGGCGGCATGCATCCTTCGCCGCTGCCGCATGCCCATGTGGTCACCACCACGACGCACAAATCGCTGCGCGGGCCGCGCGGCGGCATGATCCTTTGCAATGACGAGGACATTGCCAAGAAGATGAATTCGGCGGTCTTCCCTGGCCTGCAGGGCGGCCCGCTGATGCATGTCATCGCCGCCAAGGCGGTGGCTCTGGGCGAGGCGCTGAAGCCGAGCTTCAAGATCTATGCCGAGAGCGTCGTCGCCAATGCCAAGGCGCTGGCCTCCAGTCTGCAGGAGACCGGTCTCGACATCGTCTCCGGCGGCACCGACAACCATCTGATGCTGGTCGACCTGCGCCCCAAGAACGCCACCGGCAAGCGCGCCGAGGCTGCCCTTGGCCGCGCCAACATCACCTGCAACAAGAACGGCATCCCCTTCGACCCGGAAAAGCCTTTCGTGACCTCGGGCGTTCGGCTCGGCACGCCGGCCGGCACCACGCGCGGCTTCGGCCAGGCCGAGTTCCGCGAGATCGGCAAGCTGATCGCCGAAGTGCTGGATGGACTGAAGGTCGCCAATTCCGACGAGGGCAATGCGGCCGTCGAGGCAACCGTGAAGGCCAAGGTGGCGGCATTGACGGATCGTTTTCCGCTTTACCCGTATCTTGGTTGACGCAGGGCGTCGTTCCCCCAACCGTCACGGCGCCGATCAACTGGGCACGGCTGCATCTCGGAGACGCTTGATGATGATGCGAATTTTCCGTTTCGCCAGTGTTGGCGCTGCCTTGCTCACCTTAGCCACCTCGCAGCTACTCGGCGCGGCCTTTGCGCAGACCGAGCCGACCCCGGCAGCACCCAAGACAGAGACCTTCGGCAGGTGGTCCACCACGGTGGACGAGGTCAACACCGGCGAGGATGTGCGCAAGACCTGCGCCGCCTCGACGGTCTTTTTCGACGCCAACGGGACCAGTGGCACCCTCACGCTGGCCATCTCGAATGGCGACGTACTGCCGCCAGGGGGCTATCCGAGCCTCATCATCGCCGTGAAAAACAGTGAGTTGCCCAAAGGCGACAACATCCCGGCGGTGTTCCGCGACGTCAACGACAAGATCAAGGCTGGTTTTCATCTTATCGCCGACGGCCAGTGGATAATGAACAACAAGCCCGAGACCACGCTCGCCATACTGCGTGCCATGCGCCGTACCAGCGCCCTTGATGTCAGCTTCGCCGACAAGCCGGTCGCGACCATATCGATGGACGGCTTCACCAAGGCCTATCGCTATCTCGGCACGTCCTGCGGCTTCCCGACCGGCGACGTCGCTCCCTGATTGGCGTATTGCCGTCCAACTGATTGCCGCTCTCGCAATTTTGCTCGTGCCTCGCTATCTCTGAGGCGCGATCGGTCATCGGCCATACTTTGCCATCGTGGCAAAAACCTCTAAGCCTTTCGCTCTACGAGAAACGCGAACCGAAGGCTCTCCATGCGCTGTCCCTACTGTCAGTCCGAAGATACGCAGGTGAAGGATTCGCGCCCCGCCGAAGACGGTGCAGCGATCCGCAGGCGGCGCGTCTGCCCGGATTGCGGCGGCCGCTTCACCACTTTCGAGCGCGTCCAATTGCGCGATCTCGTCGTGGTGAAGAAGTCTGGACGCAAGGTGCCGTTCGACCGCGACAAGCTGCTGCGCTCGGTCGAGATCGCGGTACGCAAGCGCAACGTCGACCCGGAACGTATCGATCGGGCGGTGACCGGCATCGTGCGCCAGCTCGAAAGCTCGGGCGAGACCGAGGTGGCCTCGGGGGAAGTCGGCCGGCTGGTCATGGAGGCGCTTAAGTCGCTCGATGATGTCGCCTATGTGCGCTTTGCCTCCGTCTACCGCAATTTCCGCGAGGCCAAGGATTTCCACGACGTGTTGGGTGAGCTCAAGGGCGACGAGCTCAAAACCGACGAGTCCAGAGGCGAAGAGCTGAAGAGCGAAGAGGACGCCAGCTGAGCATGGCAGGGTCCGAACGCAGCACGGCCGAGCAAGAGGTCCTCGATCGCCGCTATATGGCGGCGGCCCTCAGGCTGTCGCGCAAGAATGCCGGCCGGACCTCGACCAATCCTTCAGTCGGCACGCTGATCGTACGCGATGACGGCGACGGGCCGATGATCATCGGCAGCGGCGTCACCGCCGTCGGCGGCCGGCCGCATGCCGAGACCGAGGCGCTGGCCGAGGCCGGCGAACTGGCGCGCGGCGCCACCGCCTATGTAACGCTGGAGCCCTGCGCCCATCACGGCCGCACGCCGCCTTGCGCCAATGCGCTGGTCAGTGCCGGCGTGGCGCGGGTGGTCGGCGCTGCCAGCGATCCGGACCCGCGTGTTTCCGGCAAGGGCTACACAATCTTGCGTGCCGCCGGCGTCGAGGTGGTGGAAAAAGTGCTGGCGGCCGAAGCCGCGGAGCAGATGGCCGGCTATTTGATTCGATCTCTGAAAAAACGCCCGGAAGTGATCTTGAAACTTGCGCTTTCGAGCGACAACAAGATTGGCGTGAAAGGCGAGGGACAGGTCTCCATCACCGGCGATATCGCCCGGCGCGAAGTCTATCTGATGCGCGCCGAAGCCGATGGCATATTGATCGGCATCGGCACGGCACTGGAAGACGATCCGGCGCTGACGGTTAGGCTTCCGGGACTGGAGAGCCGTTCGCCGGCACGCATCGTGCTCGACCGTCAGATCAGGCTACCCGAGACTTCGAAACTGGTCGCCGGCGTCGACCGCGTGCCGCTCTATATCGCTGCCTGCGCCGAGGCCGATCCGCACCGGCGCGCCGCGCTCGAACGCGCCGGCGTTCGCTTCATCGGCACTGAGACCTATGAAGGCGATATTGCGCTGCCGGAACTGCTCGAGGATTTGGCGGCGCTCGGCATGGCCAGCGTCCTGGTCGAGGGCGGCGCCAGGGTGGCCAAGGCGTTCCTCGACGAACAACTGGTCGATCGTATCGTGCTGTTTCAGGGGCCGGACGCGATCGGCGAGGGCGGCATTGCATCGCCGATCGATGCCAGCAATATCCCGCCGGGATTTCGCAAATTGCGCAACATGCGTTTCGGCGAAGATACATATGCGGAATGGATAAGAGACATCTAGGACCGAACTGATGTTCACGGGACCAAACTAATGTTCACTGGAATCGTCACCGATGTCGGCACCGTCGCTGCCGTGAAGCCGCTCAGGGAAGGCGTTGGTTTGCGTATCGACACCGCCTACGATCCGCAGACCATTGCCATCGGCGCCTCGATTTCCTGCGGCGGCGTCTGCCTGACGGTAACGGGATTGCCGGAAGATGGCGCCAACGTACGCTGGTTCGAGGTCGAGGCCTGGGAAGAGGCGCTCAGGCTGACGACCGCGATGGGCTGGAAATCCGGCACGCGGATCAACCTGGAGCGGGCGCTGAAGATCGGCGACGAGCTTGGCGGCCATATCGTGTCAGGCCATGTCGACGGCATGGCCGAGATCGTAGCCCGCAAGGAAGAGGGTGACGCCGTGCGCTTTACCCTGGAAGCACCGCGCGAGCTTGCCAAATTCATCGCCCCCAAGGGTTCCGTCGCACTCGACGGCACTTCGCTCACCATCAACAAGGTGGAAGGCACCCGCTTTGACGTGCTGTTGATCCACCACTCGCTGACGGTCACCACCTGGGGCGAACGCCAGGTCGGGGACTGGGTCAATCTCGAGATCGACACCATGGCCCGCTACGCGGCGCGACTGGTGGAGGCGGCTAAAGAGGGGCTTTGAGGCGCTCGTCCATAAAGCCCATTCCCTGATACGACCGCCGCCGAGTTGGCCTTGTAAGTTCCTTCGGCAATCTTCCGCTTGCGATCAAACCGGCTTCGGCCTAAGTCACCGGCGATCCCCGGAGACATCTATGGCAGGCACATCCCAACACGGCAAAGCGTTCATCCGTCCGAAGAAGAAGGCCCACCTTCTTGTCATCGAGGCGCGCTTTCACGACGACCTTGCCGACGCGCTGCTCGAAGGCGCGACCAGCGCGCTCGACGAAGCGGGCGCGACATACGATGTCGTCACCGTTCCGGGCTCGCTCGAAATCCCGGCGGTGATTTCCTTCGCGCTCGATGGCGCCTCCGAAGGCGGGACGAACTATGACGGTTTCGTCGCCCTCGGCACGGTGATCCGCGGCGACACCTATCATTTCGAGATCGTCGCCAACGAATCCAGCCGTGCCCTGATGGACCTGTCCGTGCAGGATGCGGTCTGCATCGGCAACGGCGTCCTGACCACCGAAAACGACGAACAGGCCTGGACACGGGCCAGGCGTTCGGAAGGCGACAAGGGCGGCTTCGCGGCGCGTGCGGCGCTGACCATGATCGCTCTAAAGGAACAACTGGGAGAGCGAACGTGAGCGAACCCGCTTCGCCCGGCCAGCCTGCGGTTCGCCACGCCAACAAGCGCGGTGCTGCCCGTCTGGCCGCTGTGCAGGCGCTCTACCAGATGGACGTCGCCGGCAGCGGTGTGTTTGAGATCACCGCCGAATACGAGGCGTTCAGGCTCGGCAAGGAAGTCGACGGCGCGCTCTATCGCGAAGCCGATGCGCAATGGTTCCGCGCCATTCTTGCCGGCGTTGTCGAGCACCAGAAGACCATCGATCCAGTCATCCGACAGGCGCTGACCGAGGACTGGCCTCTGTCGAGGCTCGATTCCACATTGCGCGCCATATTGCGCGCCGGCGTCTACGAGCTGATGCAGCGCGAGGACGTGCCGGTGGCGGTCATCGTTTCCGAATATGTCGACATCGCCAAGGCATTTTACGAGGAAGACGAGCCGAAACTGGTCAATGCGGTGCTTGATCGCGTGTCGCGCCGGGTGCGCGGTGAGGGCCGCGGCAAGGACGCCCTATGACTGCCGTCGTCGCCGCTGAGGCGGGCAGGGAAGCGCGTCGCACCGCCTTCATCCTTGCAGCCTCGCAGGCGATCATCGGCTCGGCCGCACCCATCGCCATTTCCATGGGCGGATTGGCCGGGCAGTACCTGCTCGATGCTGACAAGTCGCTGGCAACCGCGCCGATCACCGGTTTCAATGTCGGCGTGGCGCTCGGTTCCCTGCCGGCCGCGGCCATCATCCGCCGGCTCGGCCAGCGCGACGGTTTCATGACCGGCACGGCGGTGACAGCACTTGGCGGCCTGGTCGCCACGTTGGCGTTGTTTCATGCCAGCTTCTGGCTGTTCGCTTTCGGCTTGGCCGTGATCGGGATCGGCGGCGCCTTCGTCCAGCAGTTCCGCTTTGCCGCCGCCGACAATGCGCCGCCTGAATTCAAGGCGCGTGCCATCTCCTTCGTGCTGGCCGGCGGCATCGTCACCGCCATACTCGGGCCGCAGATCGTCATCTTCACCGGCGATCTGTTCTCGCCGGTGAAGTTTGCCGGCTCGTTTGCCTCCATCCTGGTGCTGGCGGGGGTTGGCGCCGCCATTCTCTCTTTGTTGCGCATCCCAGCGAAGGCAACCGAGAAGGTGGAAATTGCCGACAGCGACGCCCGGCCGCTCTCAGAAATCGTCACCAGGCCACGCTTCATCGCGGCGTTGTTTTGCGCCATCGGCAGCTACGCACTGATGAGCTTCGTGATGACCGGCGCGCCGCTGGCCATGGTCGGCTGCGGCCTTTCGACCGACGACGCCACGCTCGGCATTTCCTGGCACGTCATGGCGATGTTCGCGCCGAGCTTCTTCACGGGGTCGCTGATCCATCGTTTTGGCGCGGAACGGATCGTGGCCATCGGCCTGGTGCTGCTCATTGGCTGCGGCATAGTCGCGCTGTCGGGGTTGGCACTGTGGCAGTTCTGGACGACGCTGATCCTGCTCGGCCTTGGCTGGAACTTCAGCTTCATCGGTGCCACCGCCATGGTGGCCGACAGCTACCAGCCATCCGAAAAAGGCAAGGTCCAGGGGTTCCACGATTTCGTCCTGTTCGGCTCCGTCGCCTTCGCCTCGCTGATGTCGGGCGCGGTCTACAATGCCTGGGGCTGGGAGATGCTGAACTGGATGATTTTCCCGGTTGTCGCGCTGTGCTTCGTGGCGCTGGGCGTGTTGAAGATGACGGGCTTGCGCGCGGCCAGCTGACGTCACGCTGTCGGGACGAGGCAACAGCGGAGTCACTCGCATCCGAACAAAATTATTGCGTCCATCCCCCTTCTTATGAAACCGTGTACCCCGACGTGACATCGAAGCCATGCTCATATGCGGCAGCCGTATTCCGGTTCACAGCAAGGGATTTGTGAGATGTTTTCAATCAAGGTTCTGGCCGGCGCTGTACTGGCGCTCGGCATCACGGCAGCCTCGGCAAGCGCCCAGGTGGTGGTGTCGTCGAAGATCGACACCGAGGGCGGCGTGCTCGGCAACATCATCCAGCTGGTGCTGAACGCCAACAATATCCAGACCACCGACCGCATCCAGCTCGGCGGCACGCCCGTGGTACGCAAGGCGATTACAGCCGGCGAGATCGACATCTATCCCGAGTACACCGGCAACGCCGCCTTCTTCTTCGAGAAGGCCGACGATCCGGTGTGGAAAGATGCCGCCAAGGCCTACGAGACTGCCAAGAAGCTCGACTACGACGCCAACAAGATCGTCTGGCTATCCCCGTCACCGGCCAACAATACCTGGGCGATCGCTCTGCGTAAGGAGGTCGCCGATACCAACAAGCTCGTCACCCTCTCCGACTTCGGCAAATACGCCTCGGGCGGCGGCAAGGTGGTGCTGGCGGCCTCCGCCGAGTTCGTCAATTCGGCGGCCGCGCTGCCCGCTTTCCAGAAGACCTATGGCTTCACGCTGAAACCGGACCAGTTGATCACGCTGTCGGGCGGCGATACGGCGGCCACCATTGCCGCTGCCGCCAACCAGACCAACGGCGCCAACGCCGCCATGGTCTACGGCACCGACGGCGGCATCGCGCCTTCCGGCCTCGTCGTGCTTGAAGACGACAAGGGTGTGCAGCCGGTCTACCAGCCGGCGCCGATCATCCGCGAGGCGGTGCTGAAGGAGCATCCCGAAATCGAGACGCTGCTGAAGCCGGTCTTCGCCAAGCTCGATCTCGTCACGCTGCAGGAGTTGAATGGCCGCGTGCAGGTTGGCGGCGAGCCGGTCAAGGGCGTCGCTGAGGACTTTTTGAAGAAGAACGGCTTCCTGAAGTAAGGCGATTCCGGCGCCGCTTTCGAGGTGCGCCGGATCGGCCGATGGGGGAGGGCGTGCGCATCCGGTTCGACAAGCTCGGCGTGGTCATCGCGGCGATATCGGCCTATGCGGCTTTTGCGGCGCCATTCGCCACCTTCCGCGCCAATCGCATCGTACCTGGCGAGGCTCGCTCGATCCTCGAATCTTTGCCTGCGGCGGTCGGTCCGCTATTGATGGCGATTGTTGTCGCAGCGGCGCTCATTGCGCTGCTGAAAACGCCGCTTGCCCTGCGCCTCGCCGCCAGCGTGGTTGCATTTGCGGCGCTGGCGCTGCTAATCGGCGTTGCCGGCAGCTTCCTGACGCCCGCCGGCAACACCTTCGCCCGTATCTCGCCGGCTTCCGGCTTCTGGCTGCTTATCTTCGCCTTCACGCTTCTGCTCGCCGACGTGCTTACAAGGCTGAACCTGTCGCCGCAGGCACGGGTCGGCGTGCTTGTTGTCGCCGCAGCGGCGATCGGCCTGCTGCTGGTCTCGGGGAGCTGGAACAGCCTGTCGATCCTCAAGGAATATTTCAATCGCGCCGATAGTTTTTGGGCGGAAGGCTCCAAGCACGTGACGTTGGCGCTGGGTTCACTGGCGGCAGCAGTGATTATCGGCCTGCCGCTTGGCATCCTCTGCCACCGCGTTGAGAAATTGCGGGCCGGTGTGCTCAACGTACTGAACGTCATCCAGACCATTCCTTCGATCGCTCTGTTCGGCCTCTTGATCGCACCGCTCGGCTGGGTTGCTTCGCATGTGCCGGGAGCTGCCGCGCTCGGTATTCGCGGCATCGGCACAGCGCCGGCTTTCGTCGCCCTGTTCCTCTATTCGCTGCTGCCGGTGGTGGCCAACACCGTGGTCGGCCTTGCCGGTGTGCCGCGTGCCGCCAACGACGCAGCGCGCGGCATGGGCATGACCGACCGCCAGCGGCTGTTGGACGTCGAGTTTCCGCTGGCCTTCCCGGTGATCCTCACCGGCATCCGCATCGTGCTGGTGCAGAATATCGGCCTCGCCACCATTGCCGCGTTGATCGGCGGCGGCGGCTTTGGCGTATTCGTATTCCAGGGGGTCGGCCAGACGGCGATGGATCTGGTGCTGCTCGGCGCCGTGCCGACGGTGGCGCTGGCCTTCGCCGCCGCCATCATCCTCGATGCAGTCATCGAAATGAGCGCCAGCAAGCGCAGGGTTGAAACGGCATGATCGAGATCGAAGGCATCACCAAGCGCTACGGCGAGACGACAGTGGTCGACGACGTGTCGATAGTGATCGAGCCGCGCAGCATCGCCGTCATCGTCGGCACCTCCGGCTCCGGCAAGACGACGCTGCTTCGCATGATCAACCGGCTGGTCGAGCCGACGTCGGGCGTGATCAAGCTCGACGGCGTAGACAACCGCTCGGTGCCGGATTACGAACTGCGTCGCAGCATCGGCTATGCCATCCAGGGCCACGGCCTGTTTCCGCATCGCACGGTGGCGCAGAACATCGCCACTGTGCCGGTATTGCTTGGCTGGGATGCCAACCGCATCAAGGCTCGAGTCGACGAGCTTATGAGGCTCTACCAACTCGACCCCGAAGCCTACGGGCCACGCTATCCGCATGAGCTTTCTGGCGGCCAGCAGCAGCGCGTCGGCGTCGCCCGGGCGCTTGCCGCGGAACCCAACGTGCTGTTGATGGACGAGCCGTTCGGCGCGCTCGATCCGATCATCCGCACCAAGGCGCAGGAGGATCTGCTGGCGATCCAGAAGCGCTTCGGCACCACCATCATCCTTGTCACCCATGACATGGAGGAGGCCGTTCACATGGGCGACAAGATCGCTGTGATGGATGGCGGCAAAGTGGTGCAATATGCCGGGCCGGCCGAGATACTGGCAAAACCGGCCAGTGCGTTTGTCGAAACCCTGGTAGGTGCCAGCGAAAAACCGTTCCGGCTGTTGTCGCTTGGCCGGGTGCGCGACGCGGTGGAAAAAGGCACCGCCGAAGGCGAGGCGATCCCCGGTGATGCCAGCCAGCGCGACGCGCTCGCCGAACTCTTGTGGTCGGGCCGCCCGGCGCTGCCGGTGAAAGATACCGAAGGCAAGCCGCTTGGCCGCGTTACGGTGGACGGGCTGGTTAAGCGCGCGGCGAGGCCGGCATGAAGGTTTGGCTTCCCTCGCTGCTCAGGCTTGCCCTGGTGGTGGTGCTTATTGCCTTCGTCACCAATCCCGGCTGGTTCGAACCGCTGCTGAAGCCGCTGACAGAGAACAGCGCGCCGGTAATCTATAATCAGGGCAGCCTTTTGACGTTGACGCTGCTGCATCTGCGGACCGTCCTGATCGCAACGGTTGCCGCGACGATCGTTGCGGTCGCGCTCGCCATTCTGGTCACCAGGCCAGCCGGCGCCGAATTCCTGCCGCTGTCGCGCAGTCTGGTCAATATAGGCCAGACCTTTCCGCCGGTGGCGGTACTGGCGCTTGCCGTGCCGGCGGTCGGCTTCGGCGAAAAGCCGACGCTGATTGCGCTGTTTCTCTATGGCTTGCTGCCGATCTTCGAGAACGCGCTGACCGGCCTGACGACGCTGCCGGCCAACGTCGTCGAGGCGGCGCGTGGCGCAGGCATGACTGGCTGGCAAAGGCTGGTCAAGGTCGAGCTGCCGCTCAGCGCGCCGATCATTCTCGGCGGTATCCGGCTGTCGGTGGTGATCAGCCTCGCCACCGCAACCATCGGCTCGACGGTGGCGGCGAGGACATTGGGCGAGGTGATCATCGCCGGCCTGCTGTCGAACAACCTCGCCTTCATCCTGCAGGGCGGCCTGATCGTCGCCGCCCTTGCCGTGCTGATCTATGACGGGCTGTCGGCGATCGAGCGCTATACGGCTCGGCGCATGGGGCGCGAGGCCGAGTAGCGTCTCGGGGCGAAGTTCGCTTCTTTCAGCGGCCACTCGAACGCGCCGGATGATCGAGCGTCAGTTCGAGCGCGGTGCCCGTCTCGCCGGCGATCCAGCGGCGGCGGATGATGGCGAAATCGTGCTGTGTGTCGGCTCTAATCACAGAGACCAAGTCGCCCACCGCGCAATCGCTGTCGAGATCGAGGGCTTCGACAGTCTCGGCAATGTCTTGCTTGCCGACATAGTGTCTCGCAATGGCTGTGAGCACGATGATCACTGGCCCACCCGTTGCGCGATCTTCGGGACTCGGCGATTGATGAGTGCGATGCCCCGATCTTTCAGCAGGAGTTCTTGCCATGACCGCGCGTTTCTCCAAGATCGTCATGTGTCTGTGTCTGGCGGCTTTCGCCTTCCTCGTCGCCTTCGGCAACATCACCGATTACGGCTCAAACTTCGCCTTTGTCCAGCATGTGCTGAGCATGGACACGACCTTTCCCGGCAACGCACTGATGTACCGCTCGATCACCAACCCGTCGCTGTGGACGGCTGGCTACTGGCTGATCATCATTGGCGAGGCGCTGACCTGTCTGCTCTACCTGATCGCCGCCTGGCAACTCTGGCAGGCGCGCAACGCCAGCGGACAGGGTTTCAACGACGCCAAGAAGTTCGCCATCATTGCCGCCACCATGGGTTTCCTCGTTTGGTATTTCGGCTTCATGGTCGTTGGCGGCGAGTGGTTCGCCATGTGGCAGTCTTCGACATGGAATGGTCAGGAAGCGGCGTTCAAATTCTACATGACCATGCTGGTGGTGCTGGTCTTCGTCATCCAGCCGGACGGCGACCCGCGCAAAGCCTGACGACCGTTCGCCGATTTCGATCGATCTAACCGGGCGGCAGTGTCGACAGGCGCACTGCCGTCCAGCCTTTTGGACGAAACCCGGGATCTTTTGGGCGAAAGCCGGACAAGAACCGAACAATATCTTGACGTTCCGAGCCCTGTTTCGCATAAGCCGCTGCGAAGGGACGGATTCCGGTTGCGGAAAATTCGTCCCTGTCTCAACGGCCCGGGGAGGGGTTCTTTTGGGCCACCAATCGAGGAAAATTCGGCAATGACCATAATTTCAGCTGTCATCGCCTGCGGTCTGCTTTCAGTCCTTTACGCCATCTGGGCGACACGTTCGGTCCTCGCGGCCGATCAGGGCAATGCACGCATGCAGGAAATTTCCGCGGCCATCCGCGAAGGCGCCCAAGCTTATCTGGCGCGCCAGTACACCACCATCGCCATCGTCGGCGTCGTGGTCCTGCTGCTTGCCTGGTGGCTGCTTTCGATCACCGCCGCCATCGGCTTCCTGATCGGCGCCGTTCTATCGGGTGCCGCTGGCTTCATCGGCATGCACGTCTCGGTGCGCGCCAATGTGCGGACCGCGCAGGCAGCTTCCAACAGCCTCGCTGCCGGCCTCGAGATCGCCTTCAAGTCGGGCGCCATCACCGGCATGCTGGTTGCTGGCCTGGCCCTGCTCGGCGTCTCGATCTACTACCTGATCCTGACCCAGTTTATGGGTCTGCAGCCGAACGATCGCGTCGTCATCGACTCGCTTGTTTCGCTCGGCTTCGGCGCCTCGCTGATCTCGATCTTCGCTCGTCTCGGCGGCGGCATCTTCACAAAAGGCGCCGACGTCGGCGGGGATCTCGTCGGCAAGGTTGAAGCCGGCATTCCCGAAGACGATCCACGCAATCCGGCGACCATTGCCGACAATGTCGGCGACAATGTCGGCGATTGCGCCGGCATGGCCGCCGACCTGTTCGAGACCTATGCGGTGACCGTGGTCGCCACCATGGTTCTCGCCGCCATCTTCTTCGGTGGCACCGCCGTTCTCGGCGCGGCCATGCTCTATCCGCTGGCCATCTGTGGCGCCTGCATTCTCACTTCGATCGTCGGCACCTTCTTCGTCAAGCTCGGTTCCAGCGGATCGATCATGGGCGCGCTCTACAAGGGCCTGATCGTCACCGGCCTGCTGTCGATCGTCGGCCTTGCCGTCGCCACCTCGGCATGCATCGGCTGGGGTGAGATCGGCACCGTCGCCGGCATGGCCATCACCGGCACGAACCTGTTCATCTGCGGCCTCGTCGGCCTTGTGGTGACCGGCCTCATCGTGGTGATCACCGAATATTATACCGGCACCAACAAGCGTCCGGTGAACTCCATCGCCCAGGCCTCGGTCACCGGTCACGGCACCAACGTCATCCAGGGCCTCGCGGTCTCGCTGGAAGCGACGGCGTTGCCGGCGATCGTCATCGTTGGCGGCATCATCTCGACGTACCAGCTCGCCGGCCTCTACGGCACGGCGATCGCGGTGACGACGATGCTTGGCCTCGCCGGCATGATCGTCGCGCTCGATGCCTTCGGCCCGGTCACCGACAATGCCGGCGGCATTGCCGAAATGGCGGGCCTGCCCAAGGAAGTGCGCCAGTCAACCGACGCGCTCGACGCTGTCGGCAACACCACCAAGGCGGTAACCAAGGGCTACGCCATCGGCTCGGCCGGCCTCGGCGCGCTGGTGCTGTTTGCGGCCTACTCTAACGACCTGAAGTTCTTTGCCGCCAATGGCGACAAATACCCGTACTTCCAGGGCATGGGCGACGTCTCCTTCGACCTCTCCAATCCTTACGTCGTCGCCGGCCTGATCTTCGGCGGCCTGATCCCGTATCTGTTCGGCGGCATCGCCATGACCGCCGTCGGCCGCGCCGCGGGTGCTATCGTCCAGGAGGTGCGCAAGCAGTTCCGCGAGGATCCGGGCATCATGGCCGGCACCTCGAAGCCGAACTATGCGCGCGCCGTCGATCTTCTGACCAAGGCAGCGATCCGGGAGATGATCGTTCCGTCATTGCTGCCGGTGCTGGCACCGCTGGTGGTCTATTTCGGCGTCCTCCTGATCTCCGGTTCGAAGGCATCCGCCTTTGCCGCGCTCGGCGCCTCGCTGCTCGGCGTCATCGTCAACGGCCTTTTCGTCGCCATCTCGATGACCTCCGGCGGCGGTGCCTGGGACAACGCCAAGAAGTCGTTCGAAGACGGTTTCGTCGACAAGGACGGCCTCAAGCACCTCAAGGGCTCCGAAGCGCACAAGGCCTCGGTAACCGGCGACACGGTCGGTGATCCCTACAAGGATACTGCCGGCCCGGCGGTCAACCCGGCGATCAAGATCACCAATATCGTCGCGCTGCTGTTGCTGGCCGTGCTCGCGCACGGCTAAGCTCAGCCGCTACGACTCAAGACAAAACCCGCGGGATCGCTCCCGCGGGTTTTTCATTGCCTGAGATGTGCCGCTTACGGGGAAGCGAAAGGAACGAAAGCCGATACCGCCGGGGTGGATCAGGTGCCGCCGAGCGTGCTGCCGCCGCTGGCGCCGGGAACACCAGGCGCCAGCTTGCTGGCGCCACTGATGATCTGGCTGAGGAAGTTCTGGTCCTTGCCGCCGGTCGGCGTGGTGCGCGAGATGAAGTCGAACACCTTGCCGTCCTTCAGGCCGTAATTGGCGATCTGGGTGACGCGCCCGTCATCGCCAAAATAGACCGCCAGCACATGCTGGTCGACCAGCCGCGGCTTGTCGAAGGCAACATAGCGCTTGCGCGTCTGAGAAATGTAATAAAAGGCCTCGTTATCGAAGGTCGCCTTCGTCGAGGGAGTGCCGAGCGCCAGCAGCACCTGTTCGCGGCTTGAGCCGACCGGCACCAGGTCGATCGACTGCTGGTCGATGACGTAGCCTTGCGTCAGCGTCTCGCTCGGATTGAGATCGCCGATCATCTTGGACGAATTGCAGGCGGAAAGTGCCGCAGCGATCACCAGCAGCGAAACCGCACCGCCGGGCCTGGGCAGGAAAGTCGACTTGAATTTCAGCGCGCGCAACTACAACTCCATAAGCTGGCCGCAACTTGCGCTGGGCCGCAAAACCGGTAAACCAGCTTGCTTGCCGATGCAACAAGGCCACTTCAACAAACGGTCCCGGGAGACCACCCTCTAATGTTCCAGCGCCTCTTTGGCCGCGAACGTCATGCCAACCGCGCGATCACCGAGGCGCTTTACGCACAAATCGTGGCGGCGGCGCGGCAAACGGTGTTTTATTCCGCCTGGAACGTGCCGGACACGCCGCTCGGCCGCTTCGAGATGCTGTCCTTGCACATGTTCCTGTTCCAGCACCGGTTGCGCGGCGAGGGCGGTGCCGCGGCAGAGGTAGCGCAGGTGCTGATCGACGAGTTCTTCATGGATGTCGAACATTCGTTGCGGGAACTTGGCATTGGCGACGTCGGCGTGCCGAAGCGCATGCGGAAACTGGCGAAGATGTTTTATGGCCGTACTGCCGCCTATGATGATGCGCTGCAACGAAATGACCATGATGCGCTTGCCGCCGCCCTTGCCCGCAATGTCCGGCCGGATGCCGGCGCCTGGCCGCAAGCGTCGCAACTGGCACTTTATGCCGCCGATGCATCCAGGCAACTCGCGGAACAGCCGACCGAATCGATCGTTTCCGGCACGGTGGCATTTCCCGTGGCCAACGCTTGAGCGACGGCAGGCCGAATGAAGGTGGCGAAGTGGAGGCGAAGATGAAACATCCTGATACCCACAGCCCAGTGTCATTCCGGGCAAACGTCGCCCGGCTGCCGCAAAAGGGGCTGCCGGTGGTGATCGATGCCGACGCCGGGCAGCGCGCCCTGCTGGCCGCCGAGCACGAGCTGCTTTCGGTCGAAAACTATCGCGTCGAACTCCTGGTCGAGCCCTGGAAGCGCAACGGAGTGAAAGTCAGCGGCCATGTCGAGGCCGATATAACGCAGGCCTGCATCGTCACCCTTGACCCGGTCGAGGCGCATATCGACGAGCCGGTCGAGGCGCTGTTCCTGCCAGAGCAATCCAAGCTCGGGCGGCAAGGTTTCGACGGCGGCGGTGAGATCCTGCTCGACGCCGAAGGCCCGGACAGCCCGGAAACCTTTTCGGGCGATACGATCGACGTCGGGGCGCTTGCCGAGCAGTTCTTTGGCTTGGCGATCGATCCCTATCCGCGCAAGCCCGGTGTGTCGCTGGAAGCAGCCGGCGATGCCGAGCCTGTGGAGAATGAATTCCAGCAGAAGCTCAGATCACTGTTGGGAAAATCCTGATGGCTGACCCAATTTGAGAAAAGTTGGTTGTGCGGCAGCCCAAAACCGTTATTTTCGCCGAACCTTCGCGAGCCCCGTACCTTGGCAAGCCCGCTGGCCAAGCAACCGTGAGATGAACACCGCGTGATCAGGATTTCCATCGATGCCATGGGCGGCGATCACGGGCCAAGCGTGGTCGTCCCGGCGCTCATGACTGTCGCCACCCGCCGTCCGGATATACGCTTCGTCATTTATGGGCGTGAAGAAGTGGTAAGGCCCGAACTCGCCAAATTCCCCAAGCTGGCGGAAGTGAGCGAGTTCATCCATTGCGAGATTGCAGTGCGGATGGACGACAAGCCGAGCCAGGCGCTGCGCCATGGCCGCTGGAAATCATCGATGTGGAAGGCCGTCGAGGCAGTCAAGGCAGGCACTGCCGACGCCTGCATCTCAGCCGGCAATACCGGCGCGCTGATGGCAATGTCCAGATTCTGCCTTCGCACCATGGCGACCATCGATCGCCCGGCAATCGCGGCGCTCTGGCCGACATTGCGCGGCGAAAGCGTGGTGCTGGACGTCGGCGCCACCATCGGCGCGGATGCGCATCAACTGGTTGATTTTGCCATTCTGGGCACCGGCATGGCGCGCTCGGTTTTCGGCATCGAACGGCCGACCGTCGGTCTGCTCAATGTCGGCGTCGAGGAGATCAAGGGTCAGGAGGAGGTCAAGGAGGCGGGCCGTATGCTGCGCGAGGCCAACATGGCCTCGATGAACTACCACGGCTTTGTCGAGGGTGACGACATCGGCAAGGGCAGTGTCGACGTCGTCGTTACCGAAGGATTTGCCGGCAACATCGCGCTGAAGACGGCGGAAGGCACGGTCAGGCAGATCGCCGGCTATCTGCGCGCGGCGATGAACCGGACGCTGATGGCCAGGATCGGCTATATCTTCGCCAAGACCGCCTTCGATCGCCTGCGCGAGAAGATGGATGTCGGCCGCTCCAATGGCGGCGTCTTCCTCGGGTTGAACGGCATCGTGGTGAAAAGCCACGGCGGGGCTGATTCGGATGGCTTTGCGGCGGCGATCGAGCTTGGCTACGACATGGTGCGCAACAATCTGCTTGATCGCATCGAGGCCGATCTCGACCTGTTCCATGCCCGCAATCCGAATGCCCAGACAATCCGGAAATCCGACGTCGTCATCGACGCAAAGGAATAGGAAAGAGCATTGATCAGATCAGTCGTGCGCGGCACGGGCGCCGCGCTGCCCCGCCGCATTATGAAGAATGCCGATTTCGAAGGCATGGTCGAGACGTCGGACGAGTGGATCGTCCAGCGCACCGGCATTCGCCAGCGCCACATTGCGGCCGACGACGAGACGACGGCCTCGCTGGGCGAGGCGGCAGCGCGCGCAGCCCTCGACAGCGCCGGCCTGACGGCTGACGACATCGACCTGATCGTGCTGGCGACCTCGACGCCCAACAACACCTTTCCCGCGACGGCGGTCGAGATCCAGAACCGGCTCGGCATGCACCACGGTTTTGCCTTCGACCTGCAGGCGGTCTGCTCCGGCTTCGTCTATGCTGTGACGACCGCCGACCTCTATATCCGCGGCGGCTTGGCCAGACGGGTGCTGGTGATCGGCTCGGAAACGTTTTCGCGTATTCTCGACTGGAGCGACCGCTCGACCTGTGTCTTGTTCGGCGACGGCGCCGGCGCGATGGTGCTGGAAGCAGGCACGGGGGCAGGCGGCATCGCCGACCGAGGCGTTCTGGCAGCCAGCCTGCGCTCCGACGGCATCCACAAAGACAAGCTTTTCGTCGACGGTGGGCCGTCGACCACAGGAACGGTCGGGCACCTCAGGATGGAAGGCCGCGAAGTGTTCAAGCATGCGGTCGGCATGATCACCGACGTCATCGAGGCGACGTTCGCACAGGCCGGCATCGGCGCCGCCGATCTCGACTGGTTCGTGCCGCATCAAGCCAATAAACGAATTATTGACGCTTCGGCCAAAAAGCTCGGGATAGAGGAGCGGAAGGTGGTGGTGACCGTCGATTTGCACGGTAATACCTCGGCGGCTTCCGTGCCGCTGGCACTGTCCGCGGCCGTCGCCGACGGTCGCATCAAAAAGGGTGACCTGGTGCTGCTCGAGGCGATGGGCGGGGGCTTCACCTGGGGCGCGGTTCTGCTCCGCTGGTAAGTGCCGAACTATCGGGTTCGGGTCCTTGACCTTGACGGATCAATTACTTAGGTTCTGCCGTTGCTTGTATCGATTTATGTTTTTGAGCTGATGGGACGGTTCGTATGGGGGGAAAGACACTTACGCGCGCCGACCTCGCCGAAGCCGTTTATCGTAAGGTTGGGCTGTCACGTACTGAATCGGCCGAGCTTGTCGAGGCGGTGCTGAATGAGATCTGCGAAGCGATCGTTCGCGGCGAGACGGTGAAGCTGTCGTCCTTCGCGACCTTCCATGTCCGCTCCAAGAACGAGCGCATCGGGCGCAATCCCAAGACCGGTGAGGAAGTGCCAATCCTGCCGCGCCGGGTGATGACCTTCAAATCATCGAACGTGCTGAAGAACCGTATCCTGCGCTCCCATCAAAGCAGCAAAGCCAAGGGCGGCAAGTAGACGTCCACTCCCGCTTTGCCGAGAATCATGCTCCAGGCTTCGGTTGAAAAAAAACCCTGCTTTTGCGCCGGGCTTGAATATTGTTTCATAAACCGCTGAAATAAGATGCGATTCGGTAGGCCGGATCGGTATTTGGGTGTGATCCGTTCCGGCGGGACGGGAAGCTGCTCTCCTTGTTAAGCGTGATGTCGCCCGAACCGGTTCCCGCCTTTCGCGATCATGCTCTAGCGTGAGGATTCGCCCATGGACAAGAGCCCCGATGCTTTCCGCACCATCAGCGAAGTCGCGGAGGATCTGGATTTGCCGCAACACGTGCTGCGCTTCTGGGAGACGCGTTTCAACCAGATCAAGCCGATGAAGCGCGGCGGCGGCCGCCGCTACTACCGTCCGCAGGACGTCGAGCTGATCAAGGGTATTCGCCATATGCTCTACGATCAGGGCTATACGATCAAGGGCGTGCAGAAGCTGTTGCGCGAGAACGGCAACCAGTTTCTGATCGCCGTCGGCAGTGGCGACATGGCGGCGGTCGAGGCGATCTCGCAGCGCCGACAGGCTGACACGGTACCGCTGACGCAAGCGGCGCAGCCGCGCGGCCCGGACGACGAAATGCTGGTCGGCCAGCCGAGGGTGAAACCCAGCCGTCGTTTTTTCGGCATAGGCAAGACCGACGAGGAAGGCCCGGTTCCGCCGGACACGTCAAAACTTTCCCGTGACAATCGCGCTTTGCTGCAGGAGGCGCTATTCGACCTGCTGGAATGCAAGCGCCTGCTCGATCAGGTTCGCTAGAGCCCGCCGGGTTGACCGGAACGGTCTTCAGGGTCATGCGTTAGGCTTCCTTCTGCAGATGAAGGAAGTACGTCATGGCATCGCTTTCGAGCATCTCCGACACCGATCTGAACAAGCAGGTCGCGGCCTTGACCAGGGAACTGGCCACCTTGAAGAAAGCCGTGTTGAAGCAGGGCGGCGCCTTTTACGAAGACGGGCGCGATACCGCGTCGGATTATTATTCGGATATCACTGAGCGGCTCGGCCACGCCTTGCCGGCAATCAGAAGGCAAGGCCGGGCGATCGAGCAGACCGCCCGAGATCACCCGGCGACAGCGGCCGCTGTCGGGCTGGTTCTGGTCGGGCTCGTTGCCAGTCTGTTCCTCACTGGCCGGCAGCAAAACGCGCCGCGAGCGCGTTCAAGGTCGGCACGTTGAGATAGGCAAACGGCGGTGGTCGGCGGACCGCCGCCATTTTTCGCCGACACCGCAAACCCGGCAAGCGCGCCGCCCTTGGTCAAGGACCAGAACGCCTGCTTGCCGGTTGTTCGCCCGAGGGTGTTTTCAGTACTTCTTCGCCACAACCTTCTTGTGGTGGTGGCGGTAGTGGTGGACGCGGTGATGGTAGTGATGGCGGTGATGCTTCTTGACGGTGGTGTGCATCGTCGTTGCATTCGCGCTGCTTGCGCCGATGATCGGCATTGAAAGGGCAAGTGCGATTGCAAGTCCAAGGGCGGAGAGAAGAGGCTTCTTCATGACATCGTTTCCTTTTTGCGCAGGCGGAATTTGAGCGTCACTGATTCAGGTCGGTGACTCGAGCGCTGCAGTTGGGACTATCGCCTTGGAGTTTTTCGGCAGTTTTTCCGGCCTGTAGAATTTTGTTTCCGGACTGTGTCTGCCGACGATCCGGCCAGATGTCGGCTCGCCGGCATCCGCCTTCATTCCGGTGTCGGTTCACGATGCCGTGACGCTATCTTTGATGCTTGGCAAATCACCGACGAGCGGGCATTCTCCCGATCGTCTCAGGCAACAACATGATTTGATCTAACTCTTTCATCCCACGGAGTTGCCAATGCCCCAAATAGCAAAACGCGAACCTTACTCCGAACTGGCGGCAAGCGCGGTTACGCCTGAACGCAGTGCCGTCCGAACCGCCCGGGAAGCCCGTGGATACAGCATTGAAGAGCTGTCCCTGGCGTGCGGGCTGGCAGCCTATGAGATTGCCGACATCGAAAGCGGCAAGGATGCCGATCCCTCGAAACGTCGGCGTATTGCCTCCGCGCTTCAGTTTCCGGAAAGCGCTCTGTTTGACGAAGCCGTGTTGCCCGCCAAAAGGCGATCCGTGTCGTAGCGGCGTGCCATGCTTTTATTCCACGAGCTCGCCATGGGTCGCCCTGGCGGGCTTCGTTTTTTCGGACACGTAGTAGATGTGCCGGCCGCCACGGCGACGCCAGACGGAAATTGCTGGAGATGAGCCTCGAATCCGTTCGCGCCTTCTTCGCCGCCCACGCGCCCGACATTGACGTCATCGTCACGGAGGCAAGCTCGGCGACGGTACCTCTTGCCGCCGAAGCGCATGGCGTAGCGCCGGCGCAGATCGCCAAGACGATCTGCCTGCGCGCCGGCGACCAGACGATGCTGATCGTGGCCGGCGGGGTCTCCAGGCTGGACAACCGCAAGTTCAAGGACCGGTTCGGCGGCAAGGCGCGAATGCTGGACGCCGAGCAGGTGTTCGCCGCGACCGGCCATCCCGTCGGCGGCGCATGTCCGTTCGGCCTGCCATCACCGCTGCCGGTCTATTGCGACGTCTCGCTGCGCGCCTTTGACGAAGTCGTCCCCGCCGCAGGCGCAACCAACGCCGCCGTGCGGCTCAGCCCGCAACGCATGGCGGAACTCGTTGGCGCCGAATGGGTGGATGTTTGCCAGTAGCCATTTATCCGGGTCGTGGGACCCGCTGAGCGTTACCGCTATTCGGTCTTCTGTGGCTCTTCTTTCTTGATCGTCTGAGCGTCCGTGGCAGTCGACATATCGGACTTCTCGACGCTCGCTGTCTTCGTCTGCGTGTCAACCGATGCCTGGACCTTGGAATGCGCGGGGCAATCCGCAGAGGCAGCTGATATGGACATGGTCAGTGCCGCGGCCATTGCGAGGAATGTCTTCATGATCATTCTCCTCTTTCGTTCGATGGGTAAAGTTAGCCCGTCTGGCACCGACCGCAAAATCACATTTGTTCACACGCGCTCTTGCGCACACGGAAGCCTACGCTGGGCCAGTAATTCAAATGGCTGCGCGGATAGCCGCTTGCCGTATCAAAGCCCACCGGCTGCGGCCGGAGGATTCTTGGCGTTAAAGATCTCGCCGCTCAGAGCCAGTCTCAAATCTTCGGCGCTGAGCTGACCACTTTCGAATAAATCCATCACCCTGCGGCCGAGCACGTCTCTGCCTGGATCGCCGTCAGCGAGGCCCAATTCACGGCATCGGGCATCGAGTGCTTTGGTCAACATCGTCAGCTCGGCAGGACAGGTAGCTCCTTGAAGCGACATTGCATCTCTCCCGGAAAGGGCGAAAGGCGTGGCATCTTCGAAGCGTCCGCTCGCCCTTACAACTGCGGACGACGGCAATTCAACTAGAGCCAACCTTTTTCGAACTCAACATTCAAACGTACCAAAACGCCGCGCGCTGCAATGGGAGGATCCTGCTACAATACGGTATGGCCGTCCGAATAGCGGTTGTCCTCGCGCTTCTTTTCGCCTTCGCCTACGGTTTCGCAAAACTCGCGGAACATTATGGCCGCGTTGGCGACAGGCCCTCTCCGTGTGAAGAATTGCCCTATCCCGATTGTCCTGACCAAAAAGCTCCTCCCCGGGAAGAAGCTAAGCCTTGAGCAGGCGCCTGTTCAGGCCAGGCCAGTCGTCGGCATTGAACTAGTCCTTTCCAACCGACGGTTGGTGGACGCAATGCAGCTGATGCGCCTAGGGTTCACTACGATCCGCGCGCACCGGGCATGCCCAACCCCCGAGTCACCCCTGCCTGATGCAAGGCGCCTGATCGAGTCCCGCCGTTCTGGCATGTGCGGCGGGACCTTCTTTCATTGAAGCTGGAACACGGGCCCACGGTGAAGGTTGGCGTACGCAGCAAACCTTACCTAGCCACTTCCGCGCGGTTTCTCGGTGGGCTTCTGCCTAGCCGTCAGCCTCCGTGCCTCGCGCCCGAGTGATGCGTGATCGATTCCTCGATGAGATCACGCGCCTGCGTATGCTGCGCTGGCTGCAATGCGGCTATTGTCTGTATAGCCAGTTTGGGGGAAAACTGGCTAAGCCTTTGGATTTTAATGGTCGGAGTGGCCGGATTCGAACCGACGACCCCTTGACCCCCAGTCAAGTGCGCTACCGGGCTGCGCTACACTCCGGACCGGTCGCGATGTATCGTGATAGACCGGCTCCGGTCAACCGAATTCGGTTGCTGTCCTGCCTGAAGCAACAGCAACGGGTATTGCCGGTCGCTGCGCCGCCCGCAACTGCCACTGGTGGCGGTATTCGAGCGCGATGGCACCCCAGATCAGGCCGAGCAGCAGGTAGACATGGCGCCAGTGGTCGATGTCGATGAAGGTGCCGAGCCCGATATTGCCGATGAAGGCGACATAGGCGCATAGAAGATAAGGCTGCCACGGCCGGTTGCGCAGCAGAATTCGGAAGCCGGCGGCGATCGTCCAGCACGTCAGCGTCAGGAACGACACGAAGCCGAGCCAGCCGTAATCCATCAGCATCTTCAGCCAGATGTCGTGCGTGTCCTCGCCGAACATCTTGCCGAAGACGAGCGGGCCGATGCCGAACGGATGCTCCAGTGCCATCTGAAAGCCGATCGTGTAGCGGGCGAAGCGGCCGAGGCGGGCGGTGTCGTAGCTTTGTTCGAGTTGCGCGCGATTCGAGAACATCTCCGCGACGCCCGGCAGTTGCAGGATGACGATCATCGCGATGACCAGCAGTCCGACGGCGGCGATGGTCATGACCACAACGCGCAGCCTGAACTTGCCGCTGGCGCTCTGCAGGAACAAGGCACCGGTCAGCAGGATCGCCGAAACGGCGAACATGCCCCAGGCGCCGCGCGAAAAAGAAAAGAAGATGCCGGCGGTGATGATCAGCACCGGCACCGCCAATAGGGGCATGCGCGCGACCGAGCCGGTAAGCAGCAGATAGAGCAGGTAGATGCCCGGCAGCACCAGGAAAGGCCCGAACACGTTCGGGTCCTGGAAGGCGCCGGCGGCACGGTCGTATTTGGTGAAGATCTCCGCTCCTGGAAAGGCATGGAAATAGCCGGCTATGCCGACCAGCGAAGTCAGCACCGCCGACACCACATAGGCGACGAAGATCACCCGGTAGAGACTGGGCCGGACGGCCGTTACGGAAGCGAAGAAAACCGCGGTGAGGGCCAGGAACAGCGAGACGGCGAGATAGAGCGGCGTGCCGGCGAGGTCCGACATCTGCGTCATCGAGATCATACCGCCGATGTTCATGATAACCAGCAGCACTAGCAGCGGCACGGCCGCGCGCTGTATCCGCAGGCCGAACAAGGGCCACACCACGATCAGCCCGATCATATAGAGGTCGTACGGCGCGGGCTCGGCAATGACGAAGCCGGACAGGAAGACGCCGAGGAAAACCGCCCCCGACGCAATCAGTGCAATCAGCTTGGCGTTGACCGCCGCCGCCGGCAATTCAGAAGCCGTCGCGCTCAATACGCGTTTTCCGTATTGAGCAGGCGGATCGGCGTCAGGCACAGGATTTTTAAGTCGAACAGGAGCGACCAGTTCTCGATGTAATAGAGGTCGTATTCCGTCCGCATGCGAATCTTCTCGTTGGTGTCCATCTCGCCGCGCCAGCCATTGATCTGCGCCCAGCCAGTCACACCGGGCTTGACCTTGTGACGGGCGAAATAGCCGTCGACCACCTCATTGTAGAGGAGGTTGTGCGACTGCGCGGCAATGGCGTGCGGTCGTGGCCCGACCAGCGACAGCGAACCGAACAGCGAATTGAAGAACTGCGGCAGCTCGTCGATCGAGGTCTTGCGGATGAAGCGGCCGACGCGGGTGACGCGTGGATCGTTCCTGGTCACGGTCTGCTTCGCCGTCGGGTCCGCCTTGTCGGTGTACATCGACCGGAACTTGTAGACGTCGATGATCTCGTTGTTGAAGCCGTGCCGTTTCTGGTGGAACAGCACCGGCCCCTTGCTGTCGATTTTGATCGCGATTGCGGTCGCCAGCATCACCGGCGAGAACACGATGATGCCGATGATCGAGAAGACGATGTCGAACGCGCGCTTGGCGACCGAATCCCAGTCGTTGATCGGCTTGTCGAAGATATCGAGCATCGGCACCGAGCCGATGTAGGAATAGGCGCGCGGCCTGAACTGCAGCGCGTTCGAATGCGCCGATAGCCGGATGTCGACCGGCAGCACCCACAGCTTCTTCAATAACTGCAGCACGCGCGATTCGGCGGTCAGCGGCAGCGATACGATCAGCATGTCGATGCGCGCGATGCGGGCAAATTTGATGAGTTCGGAAATCGTGCCGAGCTTGGGATAACCGGCGACAACCGGCGGCGACCGCTTGTCGCCGCGGTCGTCGAAGATGCCGCAGATGCGGATGTCGTTGTAGGGCTGCCTTTCGACCGAGCGGATCAGTACCTCCGCCGCCTTGCCGCCGCCGACGATGACGGCGCGGCGCTCCATCCGCCCGTCTCGCGCCCAGCGCCGGATCAGCTTCGACATCACCAGGCGGAGACCCAGGATCAACACGAAACCGACGACAAACCACGTGCCGAAGAGCAGGCGCGAATAGTCTTCCGACATTTTCATGGTGAAGGCGGTGAGCGCCATCAATGCGAATGTTCCGGCCCAGACCAGCAGAAGACGGCCGAAATTGGCGATCGGCCGCATCAGCGCAACGATCTGGTAGCAGTCGGTGACGTCGAACAGAACGACCGCGAGGAACGAGGTGGCGGCGATCGTCAGTGAGTATTGCCAGGCAAGATAGTTGAAAAAGCCGACATAATAGAAATAGACGGCAAGACCTGACACCATCAGCAGCGCGAATTCCACCATGCGCAGGACGCCGCTCACCATGATCGGCGACATCGTATCGCGCCGGTATTGCGAGGCGACCTGGCGGGCAACATCGTTCATGCCGCCGGCCGTATTGTTCTCGGCGGGGGCGTCGAATTTGCGCACCGCGTCTAGCGAAAAACGGCGCGCAGGGTCGATTTCGTTCATGGGGCGTCCGCAGGTTTCCCTCAGTTGAATAGCAAAAGAGAGCTAAGAAACCCTTGAAACAACAGATGGCTTTGGAGACGCTTTCACCAGGAGCAGCCCAGTGGAAACCGGTTGCTCTATTTTTTGAGCGCGGCGAAATAGGCCTTTTCGATTTCGGCGGCCATTACATCGGCGCCGAAGCGTGCCTTGAGGTCGGTGAGGCCGGGCATCAGGCCTCTGTAGGTGTCGAGATCGGCCAATGCGGCGCTTATCTTGTTGCCAAGTTCGCGCGGGTCGGGCCGGATCAGGGCAGGCGAGCCGGTGTCGAAGATTTCCGGTATGCCGCCGACCGCCGTCGCGATGATCGGCTTGCCGGCGGCGAGCGCTTCCAGAACTATATAGGGCATGGCTTCCGCGCGCGAGGGAACGACGACCAGTTCAGCCAGCGTGAAGGCGAGCCTGGCCGGCAGCGGAGCCAGGAAGCTGACCTCGAGGCCGAGCTGATTCACCTGGTCGCGATAGCGCGGCAGGTCGTCGCCGTCGCCGACCATCAGAGCCGTCAATGGGCGGCCGAGGCGTGTCGCGGCCAGCCCCAGCGCATCGATGAAGATGTCCGGGCCTTTGAGGTCTCGCATCATGCCGATATAGAGGAGGTCAACCGCATCGTGCTCGGTCCGCACCGGCTCGAACTCGGCGGCGCGCAGGCCGTTGTGGACGAGAGCGTTCGGAATGGGCGGCTCGCCGACCTTCCTGCGATAAGTCCGCCGCTCATAGTCGGAAACAAACAGCAGGCAATCGGTGAAGCGAGCCATGAAGCGCTCAAGCGTGAAGAACAGCTTTCCCATGGCGGTGGTCTCGTCATAGTGAAGCGAGCCGCCATGCGGCGAATAAAGGCGGGCTACGCGAGACCTGGATACCCGCAGCAATGAGCCGAACAGACGGGCATAGGCGCCACCTTTGGCGCCATGCCCGTGCAGCACGTCCGGCCGCAATTCTTTTATGATCCTATAGGTGCGCCGGGCCGAAGCGAGATCGCCTGGCCCGACATGCCGCTGCATCGGCGTGCGATGAATGCCGAGCGCCAGGCTGCCTTTCATCTGTTCGAACAGCCGTTCCTCGAAATCGCCGCCCGTCGTCGAATCGCAGACGATGCCGACGGCATGGCCGGCGGCGACCTGAGCCTCGGTCAGGTCGCGCACATGCCGGAAGATGCCTCCGACCGGTGAGCGAAAGCAGTGGACGATCCTGAGTGTGTCCGCCACTTGGTCAGCACATCAAAACAGGCGTTCGCGAACATAGACTGTATCGCCGGGCAACAGCGGATCGGAGGTCACCACGCGTCCGGTTATCACCTTGCCGTTGATGTCGCGGGTAATGTCGACGCTTTCCTGGTTGGCGCGCGGCGTGAACCCGCCGGCGATGGCGACGGCTTTCTGCACGGTCAGGCCTGGAACGTAGGAATACTGCCCCGCCGCACCCACTTCACCCATGACGAAGATCGGCCGGTAGCGATCGATTTCGACCGAAACATCGGGATCCCGCAAATAACCCTGGCGCAGTTTCTCGGCGATCTCGCCCTCGAGCTGCTGGGCGGTGTGGCCGCGCGCCGGCACGTTGCCGACGAGCGGCAGCGAGAGATAGCCGGACTGGTCGACGCTGTAGGTATTGGTCAGTCCTTCCTGCTCGAACACGGTTACGCGGACACGGTCGCCGGCGCCGAGGCGATAAGGCTGGTCGAGAACTTCATGGAATGCGGCCGGCGTCGGCCGGTAGCTGGAGCAGCCCGAAAGCATCGATACGGCAAGCAGCGCGCGGAAAAGGGGAGCAGTGCTTTTCATGAGCGGACACGTACCTTTGAATAGCCGGCGACTCTGCGGCAAACCTTAACGATCGAGCTCGGTTATCATCCTGTTAGGGTTAATGGCCGGTAAAGGCGCGCGGCCGATACGGGCCGGATCGACAAATGCAGATGGTTTTCAGCCTCTTGTTTGCGGCTTGTTAGTAGAGCCTAACAGGTGCTTACCGCGATATTAACGGCTGAGTTACCATAGTTGTTTACGGTGCATGCTGACTCAGTACCGGAGCAGGGATGCATGTCCGTTCAATCCGCGGCCGCAGATGTCGACGTCGATCTCAGGCAGCTTTTCGCCAGCCTGGCGCGAAACTGGCTGCGCATCCTTTTCGTCGCGCTGGTTGTAACCGGCCTGGCCTTTGCGCTCGCCTGGCTTGCAACGCCCGAATACAAGGCGGCAGCCAAGCTGGAGATCGGGCCTCGAGAATCGGAGTTCACGCGGCCAGCCGGGGCCAACGGCAACGAGCGGTCGATTCCCGACGAAGAGGCTGTGGCCACCGAGGTCCAGATCATCTCGTCCCCCGACATCCTCAAGCAGGTGGCGACGAAGCTCAACCTGGCGAAATTGCCCGAATTCGACGAGGCGCTGAAGATGTCGGCGCTGAGCCGCGCCCTTGTCCTTGTAGGCTTGAAAAGCGATCCGTTCGAGATTCCGCTGGAAGAGCGCGTGCTGGACGCAATGCATGAGAAGCTCAACGTCTATGGCGTTGAAAAAACCCGCGCGATCGCAATCGAGTTCTCGTCAGAGGATCCAAAGCTTGCCGCCGCGATCCCGAACGCCATTGCAAACGCCTATATCGCCTCCAAGGGCAATGCCAAGCTCGAATCGAATTCCGCCGCCACCGACTTTCTGGCGCCTGAAATCGCGGATCTGCAGAACCGGGTGAAGGAGGCGGAAGCCAAGGTTGCCGCATTCCGTGCGCAGTCCGATCTTTTGATGGGCGGCAACAATTCGGTGCTTGCCACTCAGCAGCTGTCCGAATTGTCGAGCGAACTGTCACGGGTGCGCGCCAACCGCGCTTCGGCGGAAGCGACCGCTGACGGCGTGCGTAGGGCGTTGCGCAATGGCGGCTCGCTGGATGCCGTTCCGGAGGTGTTGTCTTCCGAACTGATCCAGCGCCTGCGCGAGCGGCAAGTCGAACTCAAGAATAACATCGCCGACCTTTCCACCACCTTGCTCGACAACCATCCGCGCATCCGCGCGCTGAAATCGCAGCTCGCCGATCTCGACCGCCAGATCCGCAACGAAGCGGAAAAGATCATGAAGGGTCTGATGGCGCAGGCCGAGACGGCGAAGGCGCGAGAGGCTCAACTCGTGGCAGACGTCAACACGCTGAAGGCGGCGTCCGCCCGCGCCGGCGAAGAGCAGGTGGAACTCGATGCGCTGCAGCGTGATGCAGCGACCAAGCGTCAGCAGCTCGATCTCTATTCGTCCAGCTATCTCCAGGCGGCTGCACGCAAGGATCGCAACTACCTGCCTGTCGATGCTCGCGTATTTTCGGAGGCCCAGGTGCCGGCCGAACCCTATTTCCCCAAGATTGGTCCGATTGTCAGTGCGGCCTTTGTCGGCTCGTTGCTCATCATGGCGATCGTCACGCTGCTGCAGGAACTGTTTTCCGGCCGCGCCATGCGTCCGGCCGCCGGTGCCCATTTCGAGCGCATCGAGCAGGTTGCGATGCCGGCTGTCCAGGCCGAACGCGTAATGGCCGAGCCCGACCCACCGATTGCCCGGCCCGAACCGGCAGCCGCCGAGATCGATGAGACCGACGACGACAAGATTATCGAGACCAAAGTGGAGCCGGAACCCGTCGCGGTGGCGGAAGCGGCTGCCGAGAAAATCGAACCGGAGTACTCTGAAATGGCTGCTGCAGACATTGAACCGGCACGTTCTGTCCTCGGCGAGGTCGACATCGACAAGGCCGCGGAAAAACTGATCGCCACCGGTGCCGCCCGCGCCATATTCGTGTCGCCGGAAGGCGACGAGGCGGCCGCCTCGGCGGTGCTGGTGGCGCGCGCAGTCTCCGACGCCGGGCTACGTGTGCTGCTGCTTGATCTCACCGCTTCGGGCGCCGCCTCGCGGCCGATGCTGGACAGCGGGCTGTTTCCGGGCATCACCGATCTGCTCGCCTCGCAAGCGCAGTTCAGCGATGTGATCCACCCCGATCTCTATTCGGACTGCCACGTTATTCCCGTCGGCACAGCCGATCCGGTTCGCGCCATGCGCGCCGCCGACCGGCTGCCGATCATCATGCAGTCGCTGACCACCGCCTATGATCTGGTCGTGGTCGAATGCGGGCCGGCCGACGCGCAAGGCATCAGCCGCCTGGTGGGCGAGGGGACCGAGGTCCTGCTCTCCATGCTGGAGCCGGACGACGAGGTGACGCAGGCCGCGGTCGCGCTCATCGAGAGCGGCTATCCCGACCTGACGCTGGTCACACCGATCGGCCATGTGGCGCCGGGGCCAATGCCGGGACGGCGCTCGGCCGCCTGAGGTAGTTTTCTCAAATCGAAATCAGCTGTCGTCTTCGCCTGCGGCCGGTGCTGTCCGCCCCACCGCTTTGCGGCGCAGCAGCTTGGTCAGCTTCCAGACCATTGGGCTGTGCTTGATGAATGCCTTCAGGCTTGCGCCGTGCCTGAGCGCAAGCGCCAGCGCACGACCCTTCAGCGTCAGCGGAACCAGCACCTCGAAATGCTGCGTTTCGACATCGCACCACAATCGCTTGTAGGGTTCGTCGCCGACCGAGAAATCATAGATTTTGAAACCCGCCTCGCAGGCTTCCTGGATGTTCTCAAAGAACAGGAAGTCGCCCGGGCTGGTGTGTGCGAGGTCATCCTCGGCGATCGCCCCGAATTCGCAGATCAGCCGCTTGCCCGAGCGGCTCGATCCGGTGACGGCACGGAGCTTGCCGGCGACTTCCAGCCCATGCAGGACGAAGGACGGATCTTCTTCTTGAAGCGCGTCGGCAAACAGCGAGCGGAAAAAAGCGCGCACCTCCCCTTCACCGAAAACATTGGCGATACCCATCTTGCGAAAGCGGAATTCCTTCATCTCGAAAAAGGCATCGAGCAGCATGTGCACCTCGTCCGCAGTCCTCGCCTCGATGCGACGATAGCTGCCGACGGCCTCGAACTTGCGCGCCTGCGAGCGATGCTTCTTGCGCCTGCGCTTGCCGCTCACGCGGGTGAGCAGCGCATCAAATCCTCCTACAAGACTGGCGGCCAGCGACAGATTGGGGCTCGAAAAATGCGGCAAGGCGGAGAGCGGGTTGGCAACGCCGTCGAGATCGGGCAGCAGCCGCTCCAGCGCGACAAGATCGATGTCGCGCCGCGCCTTGGCAATCGCAGCCAGCATCGAGCGGATCGCCGCACTATCGGCATTCGCCAGCCATTGCGGGTCGGCGGCGGCAAAATTGCCGTTAGCATGGCGGCCGCCCATGAAGCGGGCGATGCGGAACGCTCCACTGTGGGTGACCTCCAGCGCCAACGAGAAGACCGGCCTGTCGTCGGCGCGCAGCGTCGCAACGACAACGTCGGCGCCGGTATGTGCGGCCCAGTTCAGGATCCAGCCTGCGCTCTGCGCCGGGGCAAAAAGCGCCGAATGGCAGAATTCTGCGTACGCCGCCAGCGCCGCACCATCGGCGACCGAGGTTGACAGGCCGGCCTTGCCGGCCGGCAAGGCACACGGCGACGCCTCGCTGCTTGCCAGCCGATTGCCGTCAAATGACGCGGTGGCGTCAACCATACCTCAATCCTTAGGGCGTATTCGTCGCGATTGGGGGTCCGCGCAGGCGCATTCCATGCTTGATGAGCTTAGGCGCAAAAGGTGAATGAATGATCGACGGGGGCGAGGCAATCCGCAAACTGGCGCTCAATCTCGCCCGTTATTCCGGTCTCGCTCCGCTGGCTAAACCATTTATCGGCGGCCTCGGCGCCATCCTGATGCTGCATCGGGTCACCGCGACGCCGGAAAAGCCGAACGGCGTCAACCGCCACTTGAACATCGCGCCTGGGTTTCTCGACGCCGTGATCGCCGACATGAAGGCGAACGGCTACAGTTTCGTCACGCTGGACGAGGCCATCGAGCGCATCAAGGCTGGCGACAAGGACGGCCAGTTTGCGACGATCACCGCCGACGACGCCTATCGAGACAACATGACCGAGGCGCTGCCGGTGCTGGAGAAACACGGCGCGCCGATCACCATCTATGTCGCGCCGGGACTCATCGACGGCGCTGCCGATTTGTGGTGGGACGTGGTCGAGGACATCGTCAATGCGCGCGATCGCCTGACTCTGACGACGCCGGATGGCGCAGTGACGATCGACTGCTCGAGTCCCGGAAAAAAGGTCCAGGCCAATGCGCGCCTGCACGCTCATCTGACGCTGAAGGTGCGCGAGCAGGACCAGCGCGCGGTGTTGCGGGATCTGGCGCGCTCGAACGGCATCGTGTTGGGTGGTCCGCGCCCGAGCACGCTGATGAACTGGGACGAGATCCGCACCATGGCCGAGCACCCGCTGGTGACGATCGGCGCACATAGCGTCAATCACTGCAATCTGAAGCGGCTTTCCGAGAGCGATGCGCGACATGAGATCGGCGACGTCAAGCGCATATTGCAGGCCAAACTCGGCGAGGAGCCGCGCCATTTCGCCTATCCCTACGGTTATGCCAGCGCCGTCGGCCGCCGCGAAGTCGGCCTAGTCCGCGATGCCGGTTATGCCTCGGCGGTGACGACCCGCCACGGCATACTCCGCGCCGAGCATGCCGGCTTCCTGCATGCCCTGCCGCGCATTTCGGTCAATGGCCGCTATCAGAGCGTCGCCCACATCCGAACAATGTTGTCGGGCGTCACGACGCCGCTGGCCAATGCCGGCAAGACGGTTGTGACGATCTAACTGTTGCCTCGCCCCTTCGGCCGCGGCTCCAGGATCAGCCATTTGATGATGCCCATCGCCGGCAGCACCCACAAAAGCCCGCTGAGCAGGAAGAAGATGAAGTGCGCCAGCGGCCCTGACTGCGACAACTGGGCGACCGCCACGATCGAGGCGACCAGCGCATAGACTATGACCAGCACTACTAGCAGGAAGCTTCCGATCAGCTTTTTCAGGCGAATGGGCATGGCGCGATCTCGTTGACCGCTATCGCTTAGGCCGAACATTCGATGCGCGCAACCCGCCGGAAACGGCGCGACGGCGTGCCGCGCTGTCTGGTCTTGCAAGCCGGGTTGCGATGGTTCACCAATCCGCGACTTCAACTGCCGGGACAAATCCATGGCTGCTGCCATATCCGATGCCGCGCCTTTCGCCGCCCGCGATCGCGACCTTCGCAGCCGCGCGCTGGTACGCGGTTGGCTCTATGTCGTGCTCCTAGTGCTGTTTGCGCTGGTACTGGTCGGCGGCGCTACAAGGCTAACCAATTCCGGCCTGTCGATCACCGAATGGCAGCCGATACACGGCGTCATCCCGCCGCTCAGTGATGCGGAGTGGCAGGAGGAGTTCCTGCGCTACCAGCAGATCCCACAATATGCCGAACTCAACAAGGGTATGAGCATCGAGGCGTTCAAATCGATCTTCTGGTGGGAATGGGTGCACCGCATCCTGGCGCGTAGTGTCGGCGTGGTCTTCGCCTTGCCGCTGCTGTTCTTCTGGGCGACGCGCCGCATCGAGCGGGGCCTCGGCACGAAATTGTCGGGCATCCTCCTTCTCGGGGCCCTGCAGGGCGCGATAGGCTGGTGGATGGTGGCGTCCGGGTTGGCTGACCGCGTTTCGGTCAGCCAATACCGGCTGGCGATGCATCTGACGTTGGCAGCGCTTATCTTCACGGCGACCATGGTGGTCGCGCGTGGGCTGGCGCCGCACTCGGAACCTGCCGCCGACCGCTCGACGCAACGTCTGGCCGGCGTCCTGGTGCTGCTGGCGCTGGTCCAGATCTATCTCGGCGGGCTGGTCGCCGGGCTAGACGCCGGCTTGAGCTACAACACCTGGCCGCTGATGGACGGCAAGCTGGTCCCCGGCGACCTGCTGCTGCTCGAGCCGGCATGGCGCAATTTCTTCGAAAATCCGAAGACGGTGCAGTTCGTCCACCGGGCCGGCGCCTACACGATCTTCGCGGTCGCGCTCTGGCACATGATTGCGACACGCCGGCGCCTGCCGGGCACGACGCATGCCCGGCGTGCGACGCTGCTGTTCCTGGTTGTCGCGGTGCAGGCGTCGATCGGCATCGGCACGCTATTGATGCAGGTGCCGCTGCACATGGCCCTGACGCATCAGGCATTCGCGCTGGTTCTGCTGGGCTTCGCCGCCGCGCATTGGCGCGGTACCAGGGGCGCTTACCCGCTGCCCCACGAGATCGCTCTCAGAGGCTGAGCCGCACCCGCCGGATTGCCGCGGCAATCGCCAGTTCGCGATTTTCGTCGACCGCATTGCGGTCTTCTTGGTGCCATGCAGCCGACAGGCAACCATAGGCGATCGCGTGGTCCAGTATGGCGGGCGCCGTCTGGCCGAGCGTTGCTGCAAAGACTTGCGCCATATGGGCGATCCGCCGCGGATCGAGGCAAAGATCGTCTCGGTCGAGTGGGTTGTAGAACATGTTGGCGGCATCGAAGCCCGGGTCGCCGAAAACGCCCTTCGGATCGATCGCCAGCCAGCCGCGCGGACCGTGCATGATGTTGTCGTGATGCAGGTCGCCATGCAGCGGCCGCGCATCATGTGGATTGGACAACAGCCGTTCCGCGATTTCGGCAGCTTCGACATACAGGCTCTTTTCGCCGGCGGCGCGATCGGCCTTCGCCTTTTGGAACAGGCTGAAAAACCGTGTCCGCAGCGGCTGAAGGTCAGGCGGGGCAGGGTGCGTCGACGGCGACAGCAGCTTGGCCATCACCTCCGCCGCGATTGCGGTGGCGGCATTGTCGTCCTCATCCGCAATGATCTGTGACAGCGAGGTTTCGCCGGCGTATTCGAGCAGCATGCGGTGGCCGTCGCTGCCGAGCAGCCGCACCGCGCCTTCGCCGCATCGCCAGGCGAGGAAATGCTCGCCACGCAACTCGTCCTCGACATCGTCGAAAGGCTTTAGATCCTTGACGATTGCCGGCGAGCCGTCCTCACGCGCGACCTTCCAGATGCGGCTGCTGAACGTTTCGGCGACGAGTTCTGGCGCGCCGACCTTCCAGCGCTTTGGAAATGCCGGCGCATCCATTCAGAGGCCGAGCATCAGATCCATGTTCTGCACGGCGGCGCCCGAGGCGCCCTTGCCGAGATTGTCGTAGACCGCAAGCAGCAGCGCCTGCGCTCGATCGTCATTGGCGAAGACGTAGAGCTTCATCCGGTTGGTGCCATTATAGATCTCCGGATCAATCTCAGGCATGCGTTCCTGATGCAGATACGGCGCCACCTCGACCACGCCGCCATCGATGGAAGCGAAATGATCGGCGATCGCCGCATGCAGCTCGGCGCCGGTCGGCACATGGTCGAGGCCGCCGAGTTGCAGCGGCACCACCGTGATCATGCCTTGCGCGAAATTGCCGACCGCCGGCTGCATGATCGGATCGTGCGAAAGCTTGGCATAGGTCCTGAGCTCAGGCACGTGCTTGTGCTGCAGCGTGAGCCCGTAGGGCAGGAATTCCGGCGCATCCTCCCCCTTGGCGACATAATCCTCGATCATCGGCCGGCCGCCGCCGGAATAGCCGGAAATGCCGTTGACGGTGACCGGAAAATCGGCCGGCAACAGCCCCGCCGCAACCAGCGGCCGCAGCGTCGCGATCGGTCCTTGCGGCCAACAGCCCGGATTGGCGACGCGCTTCGCCGAAGCGATCTTCCTCGCCTGGTCCTTGTCCATTTCGGCGAAACCATATTCCCAGCCATCGGCAACACGATGCGCCGTCGAGGCGTCGATCACCTTGGTGGTGTCATTGGCGATCAGCGAAACGCTTTCCTTGGCGGCCGCGTCCGGTAGGCAGAGGATCGCGACATCGGCGGCGTTGAGGAACTCGGCGCGCGCTGCCGTTTCCTTGCGGCGCTCGGTCGGTATGGAGATGATTTCCAGGTCGCCGCGCTCGGCAAGCAGCGCCCTTATCTGCAGACCGGTGGTGCCGTGCTCGCCGTCGATGAAGATTTTCGGTTTCATTGCTTGCCAAAATTCCTGTTATCTCAAAGCTATATGCCGCTTGCCAGATTCAATCCGGCAACGCTGTGATTGCCCTGGTTCATTTCCTCGAGCCGCGCCTTTCGTTCCGCCAGCAGCCCGAGATAGTGCATGGCCACCATCGACCCGGCAATTGCCGTTATATCGGCGTGATCATAGGCTGGCGCAACCTCGACGACGTCGGCGCCGACGATATCGATCTGGTTGATCTGGCGCAGCACCGATAGGATCTTTGCCGAAGATGGGCCTCCCGCGACCGGCGTTCCGGTGCCGGGCGCAAAAGCCGGATCCAGGCAATCGATGTCGAAAGTGACGTAGGTCTTCTTTCCGCCGGTACGGTCGACGATGGCATAGGCAATGTCGGACGCTCGCATTTCCTCCACTTCATGGCCATACAGGATCTTGATGCCGAACGTGTCGGGCGCATGGGTGCGAATGCCGATCTGGATCGACCGGTCGGGGTCGATGATGCCCTCCTTGACCGCACGGCCGACGAAGGAGCCGTGATCGATGCGCTTGCCGTCGTCGGGCCAGGTGTCCTGGTGTGCGTCGAACTGCACCAGAGCCAGCGGGCCATGGATGGCGGCATGCGCCTTGAGCAGCGGCCAGGTGACGAAGTGATCGCCGCCGAGTGACAGCAGAAAGGCGCCGGATTTCAGGATCTTCGCCGCTTCGCGTTCGATCATGGCAGGCGTCTTCTGGTGATTGCCGCTGTCGAGCAGGCAGTCGCCATAATCGACCACGGCAAGCTGTTCGAACAGGTCGCGCGAAAACGGATATTGCGGATCGTTGTCGAGGATGGCCGAGGCGCGGCGAATCGCCTGCGGTCCGAAACGGGCGCCCGGCCGATTGGTGACCGCAGCGTCGAAGGGAATGCCCCACACCACGGCATCGGCGTCCTTCACGTCCTTCGAATATTTGCGCCGCATGAACGACAGCGCGCCGGCATAGGTAGGCTCGAACGACGCACCCGTCCTGGAGCGGGTGGTGAAGGCGTGATCGATGGTCCTTGGCGGCATGAAGAGATCTCCTGTGCGTCGACGCGCAACCTTATTGGACATAATTCTCAGAATTGCGACCCCTGCGGAGGATCATGGCCATTCGATCCGGTCACAAATCCTTGCTCGCCAGGCGAACCCCGCATGGCTCGCCAGGAGATTGCCTGGCAAGCAACCGAAAGTCGCCGCCGACAACTGCTTCGGCCGGCGCTGACTTGGGTCTCCGGCATTTTGCAAGCCGGCTTCGTTCACCTGCCTGTCACGGGCATCGCTTAACCGGGGTGGGATCTCGGGTACGGAGCGATTCTCGTGCGAACGACTTGTCTCATGCGAACGATTTGGCTGAGCCTTCTGCTTTCCGCGGCGCTGGCGGTCTCCCTTGGTCATGCATCGGCAGGCGAAACGCGCGCCAGGCAGATTCTTGAGCGGTTCGAGCACGCCAACCAATGGCGCGACCATGTGATCGTGGCCGCGCACCGCGCAGGTGGCATGCAGGCCGGCAAGACGCTCTATCCCGAAAACTCGATCGCCGCCGTCGAGGCGTCGATCGCAATGGGCGCCGAAATCGTCGAGGTCGACATCAGGCGCTCGAAGGACGGCGAATTCGTCGTCATGCATGACAGCTGGCTCGACCGCACCACGAATTGTAGGGGCGAGGTGGTCAAGCGGACGCTGGCCGAACTCAAGACCTGCCGGCTGGTGATCGAAGGCACCGGCGCCGTTACGGGCGAGACGGTCTCGACGTTGGGGGAAATGTTGATGGCGACCAGGGACAGGATCCTCGTCAATCTCGACAACAAGCTCGATGTCGATAGCCTGGCGGGCATGATTGCGGTTGCGCGCGACCTCGGCATGGCCGAACAGGTGATCGTCAAGGAGAACCTGTGGAATGCGGAGCGGATCACTACGGTCAGGGCTGCCATGGACGCGATCGGCAGCGGCTTCCAGTTCATGCCGATCATCGCCGATGACGCGGTTCGCGACGCCATGTTTGCCGAGAAAGTCAGCCGGGCCTTCCCGGTGCGCGCGGTCGAGATGATCAACTGGCGCGCAGGATCAGAGACGCTGACCGAGAACGGCGGTCCGCTGTTCAGCCCGCACATGCGCGCGCTGGCGGTGAGGGGCGACTGGCACATCTGGGCCGACACCTACGCCATCGTCAACAAGCCGGGCGGCTTCCTCGCCGGTGGCCGCGGCGACGAGCTGGCGGTCGCGGCCAGCCTGCCGCGCGAGACCTACGGCTTCTGGGTCGAGCGCGGCGCCACCATCATCCAGACCGACGAACCGAGGGCCGCCATCGGTTGGCTGGCGGCGAACGGTTTTCGCGTGCCCTATGCCGGTGAGAAGCGCCCGGCCGAGCCGGCCAACACGGCCAGCATTAACTAACGCCTGGCACGAACGAGAGCGATTGCCACGCTACGCGTGAGCGGGGACATTGCCGGCGATACTGTCCAATTCCTCGATCGCATCTTTGGGCAACGCGAGATCGCCCGCGGCGAGGTTCTCCCCGAGATGCGCAACTGAAGACGTGCCGGGAATCAGAAGAATGTTCGGCGCGCGGCGAAGCAGCCAGGCGAGCGCGACCTGCATGGGCGTGGCGCCGAGGCGTGCCGCGACCTTGGACAAGGTCGACGATTGCAGCGGGTTGAAGCCGCCAAGCGGGAAGAACGGCACATAGGCGATGCCGTGGCGGGCCAGATCGTCGATCAAGGTATCGTCGCCCCGATGCGCCAGATTGTACTGGTTCTGCACGCACACGATCCTGCAGATCCTGCGGCCTTCGGCGATCTGCGCAGCGGTGACGTTGCTCAGCCCGATGTGACGCACAAGGCCCTGGCGCTGGAGCTCGGCAAGCGTCGCAAGCGGCGCCTCGATCGACCCTTCGGCGGGGCCATGCGCGTCGAACATGACCCGAAGGTTGACCACCTCCAGCACGTCGAGTCCGAGATTGTGCAGATTGTCGTGCACGGCCTTGGCGAGTTCCTGGGCAGAGAAGGCCGGCAACCACGATCCGTCCTTGCCGCGCCGGGCGCCGATCTTGGTGACGATAACGAGGTCGTCGGGATAGGGTGCGAGCGCTTCGCGGATCAACAGGTTGGTTACGTGCGGGCCATAGAAGTCGCTGGTGTCGATGTGATTGACGCCTTGCGCGACGGCTTCGCGCAGCACGGCCAATGCCGCGTCGCGGTCTTTTGGTGGGCCGAAGACGCCGGGCCCTGCGAGCTGCATGGCGCCGTAGCCGAGCCGTCTGACTCTGCGGTCGCCGAGGATGAATGTGCCGGACTGGTCGACGCTGGACATGGTCTTTCTCCTTCAGGAATGGTGCACAGATAGACGCTGTCCGATCTCATGATAATTGGGTACAATTCGCACGGGCTGTGCGGAATGACGAACAATGCAGATCGATCTCGGGGATCTTAACGCCTTCGTGGCCGTAGCGCGCGCCAAAGGTTTTCGGGATGCGGCACGCGCCAGCGGCGGCAGTGCGTCCGGCTTGAGCGAGGCGGTGCGGCGCCTGGAGACGCAGCTCGGTGTCAGGCTGCTCAACCGGACGACCCGCAGCGTTGTCCTGACGGAAGCCGGCGAAGGCCTGCTGGCGCGGCTCGGTCCTGCCTTGATCGAGGTGGAGTCGGCCCTCGACGTGGTGAACGGCTTTCGCGACAGGCCGGCAGGTACGCTGCGCCTCAATGTGCCGGTCAGCGCGGCGCGGCTGGTCCTGCCCGGCATCGTCCCGCGGTTCCTTGCCGCCTATCCCGGCATCCGGCTGGAGGTGATCGCCGAGGAAAGCTTTGTCGATGTGCTGGCGGCGGGGTGCGACGCCGGCATCCGCTATGACGAGCGGCTGGAGCAGGACATGATCGCCGTGCCGATCGGACCGCGCGTGCAGCGCTTCGCTACAGCCGCCAGCCCTGCCTACCTGGATCGTCATGGCCGGCCGCAACACCCGAGCGACCTGCTCGGCCACGCCTGCCTGCGCGGCCGCTTTGCCAGCCGTGCGATGCCGCCGTGGGAGTTCGAGCGCGACGGCGAGGTGGTGCGGGTCGACCCAAGTGGGCCGCTTCTCGTGACCCTGGGCGGGGCGACCGACCTCAAGGTCGATGCAGCCATCGCCGGCACAGGCATCGTCAGCCTGTTTGAGGATTGGCTGCGCCCTCACTTCGAGAGCGGGGCGCTCGAACCGGTGCTTGAACCGTGGTGGCAGAGCTTCTCCGGGCCGTTCCTTTATTATCCTGGCCGGCGCCTCGTACCGGCGCCGCTGCGGGCGTTTATCGATTTCATCAAGGTATCGGCCGGCCAGCCCTGACATCCGGGAGAGCCGCGCCCGAAAATAAGCGCGGCTCCCTTCCCTCAGGTGACCTCCCGCTATGATTCGCGGCAGGTCTTGCTTGGACTATTTGACCGGGATCATCAGGTGCGCGTACGGCGTACCGGGGAACATGACATATGGCTGCGTCGGACTCGGCTCGTGGGGATACAACGCCATCAAGTCCGGTGCATTCATGACCATCACGTGCGGACCGTCATGCAGCCATTTGGCCCCTTCCGGCGGCTTGGTTGCAAAGGGATCGGTATTGCTGGCCGCATCGCCTCCCTTCAGCATATAGGCGAAGGCAACCTTTCCTGCTGGCGGCTCCTTCTTGGACATGATCGCGTGCATCCACGCCATGCCGTTCTCATCCGTGCACATTGGGTCGTCTGCGGGAGTGCCAGGGTCGTCCGGGATGCAAGTGAAGCCGTTGGTGCCCTTCCTCAACGTCTTCATCTCCCAATTCACGACGGCGGCGTTTTTGCCGACAGCCTCCGGTGCCGCTGTAATCGCATTCTCGATCAGCTGCTCGTCGCTTTTATCGGCCGCAGGCGCGGCGAATGCCCAAGTCACGGCGACAGCTGCTAGAAATACACTGCTGGAATGGATGCGCATTGCCTCCTCCTTCGCGAGCGTCAGGTTGCCGGCGCGTCGCAACGTGCACAGCTCCCGCTCTTTGAAGTTGGCTGCTGCCCTGGGGTCTGGAACGCGCCTGTAATTAAGATACTACTAATATTACTTTGGGTCACCTGAAGATGCGGGATTGCCATGTCGACAAACAAAAGGGGCTGCGAATACGCAGCCCCTTTGAAAAATCGATAGAAAATAGGGTATTTAGCGCTTCGAGAACTGGAAGCTCCGGCGGGCCTTCGCCTTGCCGTACTTCTTGCGCTCGACGACGCGGCTGTCGCGGGTCAGGAAGCCGCCCTTCTTGAGCACGGCGCGCAGCGCCGGCTCGTAATAGGTCAGCGCCTTGGAGATGCCGTGGCGCACGGCACCGGCCTGGCCGGAAAGGCCGCCGCCGATGACGGTGGCAACGATGTCGTACTGGCCGGCGCGGTTGGCGGCGATGATCGGTTGGTTGAGGATCATCTGCAGGACCGGGCGTGCGAAATATTCGGCGAACATCTTGTCGTTGACGACGATCTTGCCGGAGCCGGGCTTCACCCAGACACGGGCGATGGCGTTCTTGCGCTTGCCGGTGGCATAGGCGCGGCCCGATTTGTCGAGCTTCTGGACATGGACGGGTGCTGCCGGCTGGGTGTTGGTGTTGCCGGTGGCAGTTCCGAGTTCTGCGAGCGAGGAAAGCTCAGCCATCTTACGAAACCTTCTTGTTCTTGGCGTTCAGCTTGGCCACGTCGAGGACGACGGGCTGCTGGGCGACATGCGGATGTTCCGTGCCTGCGTAGACGCGGAGGTTCTTCATCTGGCGACGGCCGAGTGGGCCACGCGGGATCATGCGTTCGACGGCCTTCTCCACGACACGCTCGGGGAAACGACCCTCGAGCAGCTGGCGCGCGGTGCGCTCCTTGACGCCGCCGGGGTGGCCGGTGTGCCAGTAATAGACCTTGTCGGTGAACTTCTTGCCGGTGAACACCACCTTGTCGGCATTGATGACGATGACGTTGTCGCCGTCGTCGACGTGCGGGGTGAAGGTGGGCTTGTGCTTGCCGCGAAGATGATTGGCGATGACAGTGGCGAGACGGCCGACGACGAGACCCTCGGCGTCGATCAGCACCCACTTCTTCACCACATCCGCAGGCTTCTGCGAAAAGGTTGCCATGGATTGTTGCTTTCGGTTCGGACCTTCAAAAGAAGGCGTTTCTTGTTGCTTGGATTGGCAAAGGCACTTGCCGTCGCCAATAACAAAACGGCGGCCTTTGCGGGCCGCTGTTCCGTGAGGGCTTATAGGGGAGGGTGGTTATCGCGTCAAGGCGCGTGAAATGCCTGCCAGAAGATAAAGCTAAACAAAAACAAATACTTGAGTTAAAGGTATCATTTTACCACATCACGACTTGGCTCTGTGTCAGACAAATCTCAGTGCTTTGCCTCGATTTCCTTGCGAGCTGCGCTGGAGAGGAATGCAGATCGCGTTATGCCTCGGTCGCGCGCCGCAGCGTCGATCGCCCGCAAGACGCCGCGCTCGAAAGTTACATTCGCCCTCACGACGGCGCTGTCATTGTCGATGAGTGGTACCGACACCAGATAGCCTCCTTCAGCAAGTGCTTTGCGTATATCCGCAAGCGCGACGATCGCCTCATGGCTGGACGGTTCGGGAACAGGCATGTCCTCCGCCCACAACTGCAACGCTTGGACTGCATTCGGTACGATGTCTTCCGCCTCGTCCGCGGCTGAAAAGCAGCCCGGAATGTCTGGAAAGCGAATGCCGAACGCGCTGTCGGGATCTTTATCGACCAACGCGAAATAGTTCTTCATCTCGGCCTCCAAGACGCTTCAGGTCACCTATATCCAGCCCGCTTGTTTGGCGATGGCGCGAGCTGTACCGGTTGGTAGATCCTTCTCCGGATGCGGAACGATCACCACGATCTCGCCCTTTCGGAACTTGTGATGCGAGCCGCGTACGGAAACCAGCTCGAAACCATCATCCTTGAGACGCTTCACGATTTTGCGGCTGTCACGCTCAAGCAAATATCACCTATGCGCACATATATGCACATCAACAAAAAAATTCAATAGAAAGCATTAGGCCGGAATCCGCCTTGGCGGGATCGAATAGGTGCCCGTTGCGTGCGCTACCGTGTGTCCCTCCGGGCCGGCGACGATGTCGATATCGAACACCATCAGGTTCTTGCCCAGCTTCAGGATGCGGCAATGGCGTCGATCGGCCCGGCCTCGGCCTTGCGGACAAAATTGATGTTGAGACTGGTGGTGACCGAAAGCGCATCCGGCCCGGCATGCGAGAGCACACAGACATAGCCGCCTATGTCGGCCAGCGTGAACAGCGCCGAACCCGACACAGTGCCGCCGGGACGCAAATGGCGCTCGTCGGCATTCAGCCGCACGACACAGCCGCCTGGAAACACCTCCAACGCCTCATAGAAGGTGAACTGGTCGTTGAGTTGCGGGAAAACGGTCGCCATCAGCGCGTTGACATCAGCAGCCGTCAGCACCGGCTTGAGATTGCTTTGGGCAGGCATGTCAGTCTCTCGTTTGCGCCTGCCTGTATGAGCGCAGCCTGCGGTTTCTGGCAACAGCCATTCATTATGGCAGAAGCGGAGTGTTGGACGAAGCGAGACCCGCATACTAGATTAGTCGATCACCGATCCGGAATCGCGGAGGAACGATCCATGGCCGAAATCGTCGCCATCAAGCCTGCCGTTGCCGAAGGGCCGGTCGCCGCCCGGCTGGACAAGGGCGTGCTGCGCCTGACGCTCGCCAATCCGCCTGCCAATGCTCTTTCGCTCGCTGTGATGGCGGCGCTGACGACGGAACTCGACCGCGCCAAGGCCGACAAGTCCGTCCGCGTCATCGTTCTTGGGGCGGCCGGCAAAGTGTTCTGCGCCGGGCATGACCTCAAGGAGTTGAGCACGCATCGCGCCGATGCCGATCGCGGCAGGGCCTTCTTCGAAAAGACGTTTTCCGCCTGCGCCTCACTGATGCAGGCAATCGTTCGCCATCCTAAGCCGGTGATCGCTGAAGTCGACGGCTTGGCGACGGCGGCCGGGTTGCAGCTGGTCGCCAGCTGCGATCTCGCAATCGCCTCGCACGAAGCGACCTTCTGCACGCCTGGTGTCAATATCGGACTGTTCTGCTCGACGCCGATGGTGGCGCTGTCGCGCAACGTCTCGCGCAAGCACGCCATGGAGATGCTTTTGACCGGCGAGACGATCGATGCGGCAACCGCCAAGGAATTCGGCTTGGTCAACCGCGTCGTGCCGCGCGAATATCTGAATCAGATTGTCACCAAATACGCGCAAACCATTGCGTCCAAATCCTCCCTGGTCGTCAAGATCGGCAAGGAAGCCTTCTACGAGCAGGCGGAAATGGGACTGGCCGAGGCCTATGATTACACCGGGCGCGTCATGGTCGAGAACATGCTGGCGCGCGATGCGGAAGAGGGCATTGGCGCCTTCATCGGCAAGCGCAAGGCGGAATGGCCGGAGGAATAGGAGCCGGATATGGATCCGCGCATCTCCATCATCACCATCGCCACCGACGATCTCGAGCGCGCGACGCGCTTCTATGAGGCGATGGGCCTGACCCGCCATGCCGGGATCACCGACGGCGTTGCCTTCTTCCAGATGGGCGGCGCCATTCTTGGCTTGTTTCCACGCCCAAGCGCCGAAGAGGATTCGGGCGTTACCTTCTCCAAGGCGCCGTCGGCGGTCTACCTTGCCTACAACACCCGCTCCGACGCCGAAGTCGACGAAGTGCTGGCGATGGCAGAGAAGGCCGGCGGCAAGATCGTCAAGCCGGCCGGGCGCGCTTTCTGGGGCGGCTGGTACGGCTATTTCGCCGATGCGGACGGGCATGTCTGGGAAGTCGCGCACAATCCGGCCTTTCCGATCTCGGAAGACGGATCGATTTCGCTGCCGGCCTGACGAGGTTCCCCTCTGGCTCATCGCAAGCAACTGACGCGGCTGAAGGCGCCCTATCTCAAACGCATCCTGATCGAGCCCAGCCGGGTCGTCGATTGGGAAAAATATCCCTGGAACCTGCCGATCTTTCACGGCCATGAATTCGAGCTCGAATTCACCACGCCGATCACCATCATCGTCGGCGAGAACGGCACCGGCAAATCGACGCTGCTCGAGGCGATCGGCGCGCTGGCCGGCTACGATGAAGCCGGCGGCGGCAAGGGCTACATGCCGGTCGACCACTCCCGCGCCATCGACAAGAGCGGCGCGGCGCTGGCGGCAACGTTGCGCGGTCACTGGCTGCCGAAGGTCACCGCAGGCTGGTTCTTTCGCGCCGAATCCTTCTATTCGGTCGCCCGCTATCTCGATCAGGCTGCCATCGACGCACATGAGGCGCCGCCCGACTTCCTGTCCTGGTCGCATGGCGAGGGCTTCATCAGATTCTTCGAGGAGCGCTGCCGCCGGCAAGGCATTTACATCCTGGACGAGCCCGAAAGCGCCTTGTCGCCGACGCGGCAGATCGAGCTTCTCAAGATGCTGCGGCGGATGGACCAGTCCGGCACGGCACAGGTGATCATGGCGACGCATTCGCCGCTGCTGATGGCCTGTCCCGGCGCGCGGCTGTTCCGCATCGGCCGGTCCGGGCTCGACCCCACCGATCTTAGCGATACCGACCATTTCCGCATGATGCGCAATTTTTGCAATGATCCAGATGGTTTTCTCGCCGAAGCGCTGTATGAGGACGAGGCATGAACCACGACGCCTACGACAACGCCTACATCGCCGGCATCCTCAATTCGGTGAAGACCATCGCCATGGTCGGCGCGTCGGCCAATGACGTGCGGCCGAGCTACTTCGTGCTGAAATATCTGCTCGGCAAGGGGTTTTCGGTGTTCCCGATCAATCCCGGCCAGGCTGGCAAGGAGATCCTCGGCCAGATGACCTATGCGAGGGTCGCCGACGTTCCGCGACCTGTCGACATGATCGACGTGTTTCGCGCTTCCTCTGCCGTGCCGGGCATTGTCGACGAGGTGTTGCGGCTCGATCCGCTGCCGAAGGTTATCTGGATGCAGCTTGGCATACGCCATGACGAGGCGGCCGCACGCGCCGAAACCGCCGGCATCAAGGTGGTGATGAACCGTTGCCCCAAGATCGAATATGGCAAGCTGTCCGGCGAGATCGGCTGGACCGGCGTCAATTCAGGCGTGCTGTCGTCGAAGAAGCCGCTGATGCGGCCGGGGTTCCAGAGTTTCGGCGTTCGCCAGAAGTAGGTAGTGAATAGTGAATGGTGAATAGAAGGATTTTTCTGAAAGGCGGGCAACGCGGCATATGAGCCGCTTGCAATCAGGGTGGGGCTGGCCGACTTTGCCATTCACCATTCACCATTCACCATTCACCATTCACCATTCACCATTCACCATTCACCATTCACCATTCACCATTCACCATTCACCATTGAGGGAGGTTTTCGATGGCCCGCACGCCCGGTTTCAACACGCTCGCCGTCCATGCCGGCGCCAAGCCGGATCCGGCGACCGGTGCGCGAGCGACGCCGATCTACCAGACGACCTCCTTCGTCTTCGACGATGCCGACCATGCCGCCTCGCTGTTCGGGCTGAAAGCGTTCGGCAACATCTACACCCGCATCATGAACCCGACCCAGGCGGTGCTGGAAGAGCGCATCGCGGCACTCGAAGGCGGCACGGCAGGCCTTGCGGTCGCCTCCGGCCATGCTGCGCAGGTGCTGGTCTTCCACAATCTGATGCAGCCCGGCGACAATTTTGTTTCGGCGACAAAACTTTACGGCGGCTCGATCAACCAGTTCGGCCACGCCTTCAAGAATTTCGGTTGGCAGGTGCGCTGGGCCGACACCAACGACATCTCGACCTTCGAGAGCCAGATCGACGACAGGACCAAGGCGATTTTTATCGAAAGCCTGGCCAATCCGGGCGGCGTCTTCGTCGACATCGAGAAAATCGGCGACATTGCCCGCAAGCACGGCCTGCCGCTGATCGTGGACAACACGCTGGCCTCCCCCTATCTGCTGCGGCCGATCGAACATGGCGCCGACATCGTCGTGCATTCGCTGACCAAGTTCATCGGCGGTCACGGCAATTCCATCGGCGGCGCCATCGTCGACGGCGGCACGTTCGATTGGTCGAAGTCGGGCAAGTATCCGATGCTGTCGGAGCCGCGCCCCGAATATGGCGGCCTCGTCCTGCACGAAACCTTCGGCAATTTCGCCTTTGCCATCGCCGCCCGTGTGCTCGGCTTGCGCGACATCGGCGCGGCGATTTCGCCGTTCAACGCTTTCCTGATCCTGACCGGCCTGGAAACCTTGCCGCTCAGGATGCAGCGCCACTGCGACAATGCGGCGGCGGTCGCCGGATGGCTCTCTAACCATCCCAAGGTCGCCTGGGTGTCCTATCCCGGCCTGCCCGGCGACAAGAACAATGCGCTGCAGAAGAAGTACTCGCCGCTCGGCGCCGGCGCGGTGTTCACCTTCGGGTTGAAGGGCGGCTACGCGGCGGGCATCAAATTCGTCGAAGCGCTCGAACTGTTCTCGCACCTGGCCAATGTCGGCGACACCAAGTCGCTGGTCATCCACCCGGCATCGACCACGCATCGCCAGCTTTCCGACGAGCAGAAGATCAACGCCGGGGCAGGGCCGGACACGGTCAGGCTTTCGGTCGGTATCGAGGACGTCAACGACATCGTCGCCGATCTGGAACAGGCCCTCGCCAAGGTTTGATCGCCATGGCAACGCCGAAATTTCTGTCCGTCGGCGTCGACACAGTCGAGCCGGAACTTGGCGCGCCGGCGCCGGATCGCCTGATTTCGGGCGATCCGAAATTCCGCACCTGGAATGTCGAGGAACAGGACGGCCGCCTCTTTGCCGGCGTCTGGGAAGCAACGCCGGGCAAATGGCGCATCGAATATGATGAGTGGGAGTTCTGCCACATCCTGTCAGGGGTTTCGGTGATCGCCGAAGACGGCGGCGATGCGCGCACTGTCAAGGCCGACGACAGTTTCGTGCTGAGGCCGGGCTTTAAGGGCAGCTGGGAAGTGCTTGAAACGAATCGCAAGGAGTATGTGATCGAGCTTTGATCACCCCTGCGGCTGAGCCTGCCGGACCGAATGCTCAAAAGCGCACGGCGAGCGTCTCCAGCCCATGGAAATGATAGGTGTCGCGCAAGCGCGGCTGTTCGGCAAGATGCAACTGCGGTAGCCGGTCGAACAGGGTTTTCAGCGACACCTGCAATTCGAGCCGGGCGAGCGGCGCGCCGATGCAGAAATGAATGCCGGCGCCGAACGATACGTTCTTCTGGTCGGCACGGTCCGGCCAGAAGGCGAAGGGCTCGGCAAAGGCCACCGGGTCGTGATTGGCCATGCCGAGCAGCAGGCCGATCGTCTCGCCAGGGCGCACGATGACCCCGGGGCCGGCCTCGATCTCTTCATAGGCATAACGCGTGAACATGTGCAGCGGCGCGTCGAAGCGCAGGCACTCTTCGACTGTCGCGGCTGTTGCTTCCGGCGAGGTGAAGAAGCGGCGCGGGTCGCCGCCTTGCGCAAGGATCGAGCGCACCGCATTGCCGGTCTGGTGGACAGTTGCCTCATGGCCGGCATTGAGCAAAAGGATTGCCGAGGACACCAGTTCGTCCTCCGACAGTTTCTGGCCGTCGTCCTGTGCCGCAATCAGCAGCGACAGAAGATCCTCGCCCGGCCTCTTTCGCCGCTCGGCGACGTAGCCGCGCAGAAAATCGGAAAAGTCGCCCGCGGCGCGATTGGCCGTGTCCTCCGTCTCGCGGGTGCGGCCATGCATGTACATGGCGACCATCCGATGTGACCAGTCGAGCAGCTGCGGCCCCATGTCGACCGGCACGCCGAGCATTTCCGCAATGATGGTGATCGGCAAGGGAGCGGCGAACGCCGGCAGCAGGTCGACTCCTCCTGGTCCTGGTTCAAAACGGTCAATCAATTCATTGGCCAGCGCCTCGACACGCGGCCTGAGCCGCTCGACCTGGCGCGAGACGAAGGCGCGGTTGACCAGCGTTCTGAGCCGTGTGTGGACGGGCGGCTCCAGCTCCAGCATCGAATTGGCCTCGACGCCGTCGAAGGCGCTGAGATGAGTGCGGTCCTGGCCGATGTCCCGGCTGTCCGGAATGCCGGCCGGGTTCTGCCGGCCGAAGCGGCGATCGCGCAACAGACGGTTGACGTCGTCGAAGCCGCCAAAGCACCAGAACCCAAATTCTTCCCAGAAGAAGGCGTTCGATGCGCCATGCAGGAAGGCGTAGGCTTGGTAAGGGTCCTGGAAAAAAGCCGGCTCGTGCGGATCGAGCCGCAGGCGACGCGTGGCTGGATCAAAGGCAAGGTAGGGCGGCTTCAATTCGGTCATGCCAGATCATTAGCGCGGCTTGCCAGTCTGGTGCCAGACCGTATGTTGCCCTCCCGTGAGGTGAGCCGCCCGAAGCGGTTGCGGAAGGACAGTTTTCATGAATGTGATCGTGGTCGGTGCAGGCATTGCCGGGCTTTCGACGGCGTGGTCTCTGGTCAAGGCCGGTCACCTTGTCTCGATCGTCGAGCAGGGATCGATCCCCAATCCGCTCGCCGCCTCCGGCGACCACCATCGCATTATCCGCCGCGCCTACCGGGCCGGAACGGGCTACGGCAGGCTGATCACCGAAGCCTACGAAGCCTGGGACGAGATGTGGGCCGATCTCGGCGAAAGCCATCTCGATCCGCGCGGCTTCATCTGTATTTCGCGGGAGCCGGGAGATGAGGCGGAGGAATACCGCGAGGGCATGGAAACGGGAAATTATCCGTTCGAATTGTTCGAACCGGACGCCGCGGTCGAACGCTGGCCGTTCCTACAGCCCGGTTCGTTCCGCTATGCGTATTTTTCGCCGGACGGTGGCGCGTTGCATTGCCGCAAGATCGCCTCGGGCCTCGCCCGATGGCTGCGCGCGAATGGCGCCAATGTCTACGAAAACAGCAAGGTGGTCGAGATCGACGCCGACGCCGGACATGTCGTGCTTGCGAGCGGCGAAACGATGCAGGCCGACCGGATCATCGTCGCTGCCGGCGCCTGGGTGCTAAAACTGTTCCCAGAGCTGGATGGCGAACTGAAAACCTGGCGCACCGCGCTCGCCTATGTCGAACCGCCGGCGGATTTGAAAGCAGCCTGGCAGGCAGCACCCGTTGTGCTCGACGTCGGCGGCACTGTCGACGGCTATGCTATCCCGCCCACAGGCGGGGCCGGCATGAAATTCGGCTCGGGCCTGCACAGGGTGCCGACCAGTGATGCCGACTGGAACCGGCAGCCGGTACCGGGCGAGGGTGAGGCGATCCGCAACCTGTTTTCGCCGCCGATTGCCCGCATCGAAGAGTACAAGGTCACCGAAGTGGTCACCTGCGCCTATACCTTCACCGCCGACGAGAAGTTCCTGGCCCACCGGAAAGGCAAATGCCTGGTCGTCTCGGCCTGCTCCGGCCACGGCTACAAGTTCGGCGCGGCAGTTGGCAAAAGGGTTGCGGCCTGCGTCGGCAATGGCGATGTCGACGGCCTGAAGAAATGGCTCAGGGCCGAGGCGGCCTGAGCGCCTAGTATCGGCAATGCCTCGGAATATGCACGCGCCGCCAGCTCGACGAACCCTCCCTGACCACCACGCGGCGAGCCACTGTCTGATAGGACGCCGGAACGTCGATGATGCGTCGCTGCTCCGGCCGCACCAGCACCTCTTCGGCGACGCTCTCGTATTCGGCGGGGAGGACAACGCGCCGCCGGCGTTCCGGCTCAACCACGACGATTTCGGCGACGCGTTCATAGCGCGCCTTGTGCTTGACCTTGCACAGCACCTTGCGGCCATGAATGATGCGCCATTCCCAGGAATAGCCGCCGTCAGCAACCCTCACGGTGCGGTAGATGGTGCGGGTGATGGCGGGCACGATCTCGTAGCTGACGCGCGCCGGTGCGATCTGCACCACGCGCTCGCGCGTCCCGTAGATTGGCGCCTCGTATTCCACCTGCTGGCCGGCCGGGCTGACGAGCACGTCCTCATAGACCGTGTCGTAGACGGCCGGCCGGTTGACCTGCTCGTAGCATTCGACCGCGCGTCCGCCGGCGGCCGTTTCGGACGCCATGCCGAGAACGGTGATGCCGGTAAGGGCCAAGGAAGCAGCTTTCCTGATCATTGCACTCCCCTGTTTGAACTGCGTGAAGCGAGTTCAACGTTGAATTGTAGGGTAAGCCGTGGCCGGAAAAAGCGGTTTCACCACTTTTCGTTAAGCGATGTGATTAAGAAACTGCTAAATAACGACCAGCATGAGCGCCCCGTCCCACGGCAGGAGAGGGGCTGCCGGCACGGCGACGGGCGAAACTTGCTTTGGAAACCTTGATTCGACTTAACCGGATGGCTAGGAGAGGCGGCCTTGCGCTAGGGTGAGCCGGCATCCTATTTACACAATAACGATCCAGAACCGATTCTGCCCGATTGCAAATCTCCGGCGCCGGAATCCCATCCTCAAAAAGGGATAGTCCATGAAGAACCCCGTCGAAACCTACATGAACCTCGTTCCGATGGTGGTCGAACAGACCAATCGCGGCGAGCGGGCCTACGACATTTTCTCGCGGCTCCTCAAGGAGCGTATCATTTTCATCACCGGCCCGGTCGAGGACGGCATGGCGACGCTGGTCTGCGCGCAACTGCTGTTCCTCGAGGCGGAGAATCCGAAGAAGGAAATCAACCTCTATATCAACTCACCCGGCGGCGTCGTCACCTCCGGCATGGCGATCTACGACACCATGCAGTTCATCAAGCCTGCCGTGTCGACGCTGTGCATCGGCCAGGCCGCATCGATGGGTTCGCTGCTCCTGACTGCCGGCCACAAGGACATGCGCTTTGCCACGCCGAACGCCCGCATCATGGTCCACCAGCCTTCCGGCGGCTTCCAGGGCCAGGCCTCCGACATCGAGCGCCATGCCCAGGACATCATCAAGCTGAAGCGCCGCCTCAACGAGGTTTACGTCAAGCACACCGGCAAGAGCTACGATGAGATTGAAAAAACGCTCGACCGTGACCATTTCATGACTGCCGACGAGGCCAGGGATTTCGGTCTCATCGACAAGGTCATTTCGTCACGTGAGCCGGTCGAAGGTATTGCCTTATAGGTCCGCGGTGGCCCCGCGGTGGCAATGAGTGGCGGGATCACGCGCTTTTGGCGCAGCTTGCGGCATTTCGGCCACAATTGGCTGTTCCCTCGACGGGTGCAATTGCCTACGTTAAGGCTATGTTGATTTTCGACGGCTTAGCTTTGCGTGGGGTTGTTCGAATCATTGCCCCGTTTTCCGATTTGTGTTTCGTACGGAATGCGTTGCGGGAGCCGGGGCACTGGCGGCAGCGGATTCCCGCGATAGATTGAATATGCGCCCTTTCAACCAGACCATCGGCGGGCGGCCATGAAAGGACAGGAAAATGAGCAAGGTCGGCAACAACAGCGGTGATTCCAAGAACACGCTTTATTGCTCGTTTTGCGGCAAAAGCCAGCACGAAGTGCGCAAGCTGATCGCCGGGCCGACGGTGTTCATCTGCGACGAATGCGTCGAACTGTGCATGGACATCATCCGCGAGGAGAACAAGACCTCGATGGTGAAGTCGCGCGAGGGCGTGCCGACCCCGCAGGAAATCCTCAAGGTTCTCGACGACTACGTCATCGGCCAGCCCTACGCCAAGCGCGTGCTGTCGGTGGCCGTCCACAACCACTACAAGCGCCTCGCCCATGCCGGCAAGAACAACGACGTCGAGCTGGCGAAGTCCAACATCCTGCTGATCGGCCCGACCGGTTGCGGCAAGACGCTGCTGGCGCAGACGCTGGCCCGCATCATCGACGTCCCCTTCACCATGGCCGATGCGACGACGTTGACCGAGGCCGGCTATGTCGGCGAGGACGTCGAGAACATCATCCTGAAGCTGTTGCAGTCGGCCGACTACAACGTCGAGCGCGCCCAGCGCGGCATCGTCTATATCGACGAGATCGACAAGATCTCGCGCAAGTCGGACAATCCCTCGATCACCCGCGACGTGTCGGGCGAGGGCGTGCAGCAGGCACTTTTGAAGATCATGGAAGGCACTGTCGCCTCCGTGCCGCCGCAGGGCGGCAGGAAGCATCCGCAGCAGGAATTCCTGCAGGTCGACACCGCCAACATCCTGTTTATCTGCGGCGGCGCTTTTGCCGGCCTGGACAAGATCATCTCGGATCGCGGCAGGAAGACCTCGATCGGTTTCGGCGCCATCGTCGCTTCGCCCGAGGATCGCCGCACCGGCGATGTTTTCCGCCTGGTCGAGCCTGAGGATCTCTTGAAGTTCGGCCTCATTCCCGAGTTCGTCGGTCGTCTGCCTGTCCTGGCGACGCTGGAGGATCTCGACGAGCCGGCACTGATCCAGATCCTGACCGAGCCGAAGAACGCTCTGGTCAAGCAGTATCAGCGGCTGTTCGAGATGGAGAATGTCGACCTGACCTTCCACGAGAACGCGCTGTCGGCGATCGCCAAGCGCGCCATCGAGCGCAAGACCGGCGCTCGTGGCCTGCGGTCGATCATGGAAGCGATCCTGCTCGACACCATGTTCGAGCTGCCGGCGCTGGAAGGCGTGCGCGAAGTGGTTATTTCGGAAGAGGTGGTGTCAGGCAACGCCAGGCCGCTCTACATCTATTCCGAGCAGAAGGAAAAGAAGGGCAACGTCAGCGCCTGACGTGAGCCGGCAATGGATTTTTCTGAAACGGCGCCGCAGGGCGCCGTTTTGCTGTCGCACACAGCCTACGGCGCCGCGTAATGGCCGCGGATTGGAGGGACGGACCGTGTTGACCCTTGATCTTTACCCCCTGTGCCTCCAACTAATGGCAGAAGGCCGTGGTGCCGAATTCTGTGCTGTAAAACTCCCGTCACAAACGGTGGTAGGCGGAACGATCCCCGGTCGTTAATATGAGATTCGCGGTTGGCCGATTGGCGGCCGCGACATGAAAGGTTGGACAATGGCCAAATTATCCAAGGCTCCCAGCGACGGCGTCTTCGCAGTCCTCCCACTGCGCGACATCGTGGTGTTCCCGCACATGATCGTTCCGCTCTTTGTCGGGCGTGAGAAATCGATCAAGGCGCTGGAAGAAGTGATGGGTCAGGAAAAGCAGATCCTGCTCGCGACCCAGATGAATGCCGCCGACGACGATCCGGAGCCCGATGCCATCTTTGACATCGGCACGCTCGCCAACGTGCTGCAATTGCTGAAACTGCCGGACGGCACCGTGAAGGTGCTGGTCGAAGGTGCATCGCGCGCGAAAATCGTCGCGTTCACCGACCGTCCCGATTTCCATGAAGCCCGTGCTGCGGCGCTGGTCGAACCGGATGAAGAAGAGGTCGAGGTCGAGGCGCTGGCGCGTTCCGTGGTCACCGACTTCGAGAACTACGTCAAGCTGAACAAGAAGATCTCGCCCGAAGTGGTGGGTGCCGCCAGCCAGATCGACGACTATTCCAAGCTCGCCGACACGGTCGCTTCGCATCTTGCTATCAAGATCCCCGAGAAACAGGAGATGCTCGCCACGCTGTCCGTCAAGGAACGGCTGGAAAAGGCGATGGGCTTCATGGAAGCCGAAATCTCGGTGCTGCAGGTCGAGAAGCGCATCCGCTCGCGCGTCAAGCGCCAGATGGAGAAGACGCAGCGCGAATACTACCTCAACGAGCAGATGAAAGCGATCCAGAAGGAGCTCGGCGAAGGCGAGGACGGCCGCGACGAGGCCGCCGAGATCGAGGCGCGCATCAAGAAGACCAAGCTCTCCAAGGAGGCCCGCGAAAAGGCGGAAGCCGAACTGAAGAAGCTGCGGACGATGTCGCCGATGTCGGCTGAATCGACCGTCGTGCGCAACTATCTCGACTGGCTGCTGTCGATCCCGTGGGGCAGGAACTCCAAGGTTAAGCAGGATCTGGCCTTTGCCCAGAATGTGCTCGATACGGATCATTTCGGCCTCGACAAGGTCAAGGACCGCATCGTCGAATACCTCGCCGTGCAGAGCCGCCAGAAGAAGCTGAAGGGGCCGATCCTGTGCCTCGTCGGACCTCCAGGCGTCGGCAAGACCTCGCTCGGCAAGTCGATCGCTAAGGCGACCGGCCGCGAGTTCATCCGCATGGCGCTGGGCGGCGTGCGCGACGAGGCCGAGATACGTGGCCACCGCCGCACCTATATCGGCTCGATGCCCGGCAAGGTCATCCAGTCGATGAAGAAGGCGAAGAAATCCAACCCGCTCTTCCTGCTCGACGAGATCGACAAGATGGGCCAGGATTTCCGCGGCGATCCGTCATCGGCTTTGCTCGAGGTGCTCGATCCCGAGCAGAACTCGACGTTCATGGACCATTACCTCGAGGTCGAATACGACCTGTCGAGCGTGATGTTCGTGACGACGGCGAACACGCTGAACATCCCTGCGCCCTTGATGGACCGCATGGAGATCATCCGTATCGCCGGCTACACCGAGGACGAGAAGATCGAGATCGCCAAGCGTCACCTGATGCCCAAGGTGATCCGCGACCACGCGTTGCAGCCGAAGGAGTTCTCCGTCGGCGAGGATGCGATCCGCGGCATCATCCAGACCTACACCCGTGAAGCGGGCGTCAGGAGCCTGGAACGCGAGCTGATGAAGCTCGGTCGCAAGGCGGTGACCGAGATCCTGAAGACGAAGAAGAAGACGATCAACATCACGGCGGACAATCTTGCCGATTACCTTGGTGTTCCGCGCTTCCGCTTCGGCCAGGTCGAGAGCGACGATCAGGTCGGCGTGGTCACCGGGCTCGCCTGGACGGAAGTCGGCGGCGAGCTGTTGACGGTGGAAGGCGTCATGATGCCCGGCAAGGGGCGCATGACGGTGACCGGCAATCTGCGCGACGTGATGAAGGAATCGATCTCTGCGGCGGCCTCTTACGTCCGCTCGCGGGCCATCGATTTCGGCGTCGAGCCGCCGCTGTTCGACAAGCGCGATATCCACGTCCACGTGCCGGAGGGTGCAACCCCGAAGGACGGACCGTCGGCTGGCGTGGCGATGGCGACGGCGATCGTCTCTGTGCTGACCGGTATCCCGGTCAGGGCCGATGTGGCGATGACCGGCGAGATCACGCTGCGCGGCAGGGTGCTGCCGATCGGCGGCCTTAAGGAAAAGCTGCTTGCCGCGCTGCGCGGCGGCATCAAGAAGGTGCTGATCCCGGAAGAGAACGCCAAGGATCTGGCGGAGATTCCGGAAAACGTGAAGAGCGGCATGGAAATCATTCCGGTCTCACGCGTTGGCGAAGTGTTGCGCCATGCGCTGGTGCGCATGCCGGAACCGATCCAGTGGGTGGAACCCGTTAATGCGCCGGCCGTGGTCGATGTCGGAGACGAGGCTGGTAAATCGCTGGCGCATTAGCACTTGCTAAAGTTGCAATGCACAAAGAGAGAGCCGGGCCTTGAGCCCGGCTTTTTCATGTGAAGAACCGCGGATTTCCGGGCTTTTTTCAACTTTCTTGGCGCTTTTCGACTTGGTTGCCGGGGCGCTTCTTTCTAAAGTCCGTTTCCTGCCGGATGAGTCGAGTGTTCCGGTTTTCTCATGGAAGGGAATTTTTATGAACAAGAACGAACTGGTATCCGCTGTCGCCGATGCCGCGAGTATTTCGAAGGGTGACGCGCAGTCGGCGGTTGATGCGGTGTTTTCCGTCATCACCGGCGAACTGAAAAAGGGCGGCGATGTCCGGCTTGTCGGCTTCGGAAATTTCACCGTGTCAAAACGCGCCGCGTCGACCGGCCGCAATCCGCAGACCGGTGCGGAAGTGAAGATCCCGGCGCGCACCGTGCCGAAGTTCTCGGCCGGCAAGGGCCTCAAGGACGCGGTCAACTAAGCGCCTCCTTAAGTCTTTCAGAGAAAAGAAAAGCCGGCATATCCGGTTTTTCTTTTCTGTTGGAAAAAGCGGCGCTATGCCGTCGGCGCGTCAGTGCGCATCAAGCCTTCCTTCTTGAGATCGGCCCACAGCGCCGATGGCAGCTTCGCGTCGAGCAGCGAGCGATTGCTTTCGACTTCGCCCGGCCGCTGGCCGCCGGGGATTACCGAGACGACGGAAGGATGCAGCAGCGGGAACTGCAGCGCCGCCTCGATCAGGCGCACGCCGTGGCGCTTGCAGACGGCCTCGATGCGAGCGACGTGGTCGATGATGTCCTGCGGCGCCTCCGAATAGTTGTAGTAGGCGCCGGGCTTGGGCCCGGTTGCCAGGATGCCGGAATTGTAAGGCCCGCCGAGAACGATGCCGATGCCGCGTTGCTGGCATAGCGGCAGGAAAGACTGCAGCGCTTCCTGCTCCAGCAGCGTGTAACGCCCGGCAAGCAGGAACAGATCGAAATCGCCGCGCTCGGCCAGCGTCTGGGCAACCTGCCACTCGTTGATGCCGCCGCCGAACGCCTTGATCACGCCCTGGTCGCGCAATGCCAGCAATCCGTAATAGCCGGAGCTCATGAATTCCTGGATCCGCTGGTCCGAGGCTTCCTTGCTGCCATGGGTGAAGATGTCGACATCGTGCACGAAGAGGATGTCGATGCGGTCGACGCCGAGCCGTTCCAGCGAGGCCTCGAAGGAGCGCATGACGCCGTCATAGCTGTAATCGTAGACCTCGCGGCGCGATGGGGTGTCGAAGAATTTGCCGATGCCGGTGCGCTGTTCCGGCGGGCAGGCGCGCATGATGCGCCCGACCTTGCTGGACAGCACGTAGTCGTCGCGCTTCTTCGAACGCAGGAACGGATTGAGCCGCGTTTCGGCTAGCCCCAGCCCATAAAGCGGCGCGGTGTCGAAGTAGCGGCAGCCGACCCGCCACGCCGCCTCCAGGGTGGCATTGGCATCCGCATCGGAGACGGCGCGGTAGAGATTGCCGAGCGGCGCAGTGCCGAAGCCGAGCTCGGTGAAGTTGATGCCGCCATTGCCGATGCGGTCGAAATGCCGTGTCTTCATATGCTGTCGTTTCCTCATTTGGATTTGCCGTGACACTATCACGGCTGCGGCGCATCAAAAGCACTGCGTGTCGTTGGACACCGATTTTCGCGGTGATAGCATGAATGAAAACAAGCCGTTCGGGGCAGATGTGACTGAGATATTCAAGTGGTTCTCCGGCACCTGCAAGCTGGTGCAAATGTGATGACGGACGCCGGCGATAACCTGTTTGGGATTGCGCTGAGCGAGCTTGGCACCGTGCTGGAGCGCATCGACGCAAGCCGCATCGACGCCGCTTGCGCCATCTTGGCCGGCGCGAAAAAGATCGTCACCTATGGCTGCGGCCGCGAGGTGCTGCAGGTCAAGGGTTTTGCCATGCGGCTCTACCATCTCGGTCTGCCGGTGTCGGTCGTCGGCGACATGACCACACCGCCGCTGGGCGCGGGCGATGTCTTCCTCGCCAGTTCCGGCCCGGGGGAGACGTCGACGGTGCTGACCTTGATGCGGGTCGCACGCGATGCCGGTGCCGCCGTTCTGCTGCTCACCGCGCAAGCCGACAGCACTGCCGCGAAGCTGGCCGACTTCACACTGCTTATCCCGGCTCAGACCATGGCCGACGACCAGGGCCCGGAAAAGACATCCGTGCTGCCGATGGGCTCGGTTTTCGAAGGCGCGCTGTTCGTCCTCTTCGAAGTGATGGTGCTGAAGCTCAGGGATCTGACCGGCGTCTCGCCGGAAGCGATGCGCGCCCGCCACACCAATATGGAGTAGGTGTCATGCGCTACGAATTGATGCTGCCGCATCAGATCCGCAAGGCGATCGCCGAGAACCGGCCGGTCGTGTTGCCGCTCGGTGTGCTCGAATATCATGGCGAGCACATGGCCGTCGGCATGGACACGCTGGTGGTGGTCAAGAGCCTGGAACTGTTCGAAAAAGAAGCCGAGATCGTCATTCTGCCGCCCTTCTATTACGGCGCGGCGAGCTATGCGGTTGCAGCACCGGAGGGCAGGGGTTCGGTGCAGGTCGGCGGCAATGTGCTGACGCCATTTGCGGAAGAACTGTTCTATAGCCTGCTGCGCATCGGCTTCCGCAACATCCACGCCATCATTCACCACCAGACCGAAAATTTTGCCGCCGGCATGCCAACCGATCTCGCCTTCAAGGCCGCCGGCCGGCAGGCGATCTTCCGCTTCCTGGAGAAAGAACGCGGTGAAGGCTGGTGGGGCTCTGCGGCGATGGCCGACTATTATGCCGAGCACGCCGAGGGCATCAATTTCTTCAACTGGGTGCAGGTGCATCCGCTGATGCCGGCTTCAATGCACAGCCGGTACCCGTTCGATCATGCCGGCATCGGCGAGACGTCACTGATGCTGGCGCTGTGCCCGGAAGCGGTCGATGCCGATCGCTTCGCCGACAACACCGGCTGGTACACGGCAAGCGCCTCCGAAGCCTCGGCGGAACTGGGGCAAAAAGGGGTTGCCATGATCCTCGAGCATTTGCGGGCAACACTTTCGGGTTAGCGCGCTTTTCCCTTCTCCCCTTGTTGTGGAGAAGGGAAGGCTGGCGCAATTACTTCACCGCGCCCGCGGTCATGCCCATGATCAGGTAACGCTCGAGCGCGATGCCGATGACGGCGAGCGGTGTGATGGCGGCGGTGGCAAGCGCTGCCATCGACCACCAGTTGATGCCTTGCGAGCCGGTCTGGCTCGCCACCATGACAGGAATGGTCTTGGCGTCGGTCGAGGTCAAAAGCGCGGCGAAGAAATACTCGTTCCAGCACAGCACCATCGCCAGGATGAAGGCGGCGACCATGCCCGGCAGCGCGATCGGCATGACGATGCGCAAGAACGCGCCCCAGATCGACAGGCCGTCGACGAGGGCTGCTTCCTCAAGCTCGACGGGAATGGAATTGAACTGGTCGCGCATGATCCAGATGACGATCGGCAGCACCATCAGCGTATAGAGCAGGATCAGCCCGACGCGCGTGTCGAGCATGCCGACTTCCCGGTAAAGCACGAGAAAGGGCAGCGCCAACACGACCGGCGGCAGGATCAGCTGCGACAGGAAGAAGAACGAGATGTCCTCGTTCTTGAACCAGGCGAAATGGTAGCGATAGCGGGTAAGTCCGTAGGCGGCGAGGCTGCCGATGATGATGGCGAGGCTCGATGCGCCGACCGAGGTGATCACCGAATTCATGAAGCGCTTGAGGAATTCCTCGCGCACGGTCGAGGTCTGGAAGATCGAGTCCGGTGAAAGGCCGAGCGAGCGCCAGCCTTTCCAATCCGGCTGGAAATCGACGAACGGGATCAAATGACCTTGAGTGACGTCGACCGCGGTCTTGAACGAGGTGGTTATCGTCCAATAGATCGGGAACAGGCAGATGAACGCCCAGAAGGCGAGCGCGCCGTAGATGAAGACGCGACTGGCGACGAAGCTCGCCGGCGAGCGGATCTCCGAGGCGACATATTCGGTGGTCTGGACGCTCATCTTGTTTCAATTCACCCGATCTTGCTTCAATTGACATTGCGCACGAAGCGGTTGGCAAATTTCAACAGCCACGTGACGAACACAATGATGATGACCAGATAGGCCATCGCCAGCATAGTGCCGTAGCCGACATTCGAGCGGTCGCGATACTCGCGATAGATGAAGCTCGACACGGAATCTGTCGCACCGCCCGGACCGCCGGACGTCACCGTGATGATGATGTCGGCAAGCTTCAGCTTGAAGATGATGCGCAGGATCACCGCCGTCACCGACACCGGCAGCATCAGCGGGAAAGTGACCTGCCAGAAGGTCTGCCAGGCGTTGGCGCCGTCGACCCGCGCGGCTTCGAGCACCTCGCGCGACATCGCCTGCAGCCCAGCCAGCAGCATGATCATCATGAACGGGATGAAGGTCCACGCGTCGAGCACCATGATCGAGATGCGGGCAGTGATCGGGTTGGAGAAGAAGGCCGGGTTTTCCCAGCCGAGATGCCGCGCCAGCGTCGCGGCCGGTCCGAAGCGGTACTCCATCAGCGATTTGCCGATCATCCACGACACCGCGACGGGTGACAGCATCAAGGGCAAGAGGAAGACAACGCGGAAGAATTTTCGCGCCCGGATCTGCGCGTTGAGCAACAACGCCAGGCCAAAGGCAATGATATATTCGACCGACACCGCCAGCACATAGAGCGCCATGTTGAACAGCGCGTTGCGGTAGTAGGGATCGCCCAGCATCTGCCAGAAATTGGCGAGCCCGTTGAACGTGCGGCCGCTGAAGGAACTGAGGTTCCAGTCGGTGAGCGCGATGTAGAAACCGAACAGGGTTGGGAAGATCACCATGGCGATGGTGAACAGCAGCGCCGGCAGCAGGAACAGGGCACGCTGGCCGTCCTCGCCGCGGGTCAGCACCTGGCCGGCGCCAATCGCCAGGCCCCACAGAACATAGGCATAGACGACGGGCCGCCAGGTCTCGAAGCCGATGGTGTCGGCTTCGGTCTTGTACAGGATCTCCAGCGCGATTACCGCCAGCAAGCCAAGCGTCGCAACGGCCATCAGCCCCCAGCCGAGCCGTTTGCGGCGAGGGGAAATCAGATCGGAAGGGACGGCATCCGCCGGCCACGGGTTTACGGTCGAAGTCTGGTCAGCCACAAATTTCGCCCGTTTGAAGGCTCATCGAGGAGCCGGAGCTGTCTGGTGTGGTCCGGCGTTGCCGCCGGACCACGGTTTCACATAGCCTACATGCCGAGCGAGGCCTTGTAGAGCTTGATCTGGTTGTCGCGGCCGATCTGGTCGGTCAGCTTCTCCCAGGCCGCCGCAATGGCATCGGCGCCTTCCTGTGCCTTCATCTTGCCGGCGAAGGTGTTGGCCAAAATATCCTCGGCGGCGCTGTAGTATTGGAAGATGCCGGGGATGCGTGGCTCGATCGCCGCGTTCGGATGGTTGTAGCTGTCGGATTCCGACTTGAGGTACGAGGTGATGAACGCCTCGTCGTAGCCGGCCGCCACCCACTCCGGAATATCGAAATGGCTGTTGCGGTAAGGCTGGAAGCCCGACGGATACGCCGCGCACCACAGTGACAGGTCCTTGCCGCCGAGATGGGCGGCGGCGGACCAGGCTGCCTTCTTCTTCTTCTCGTCGCTGTCGACGCGGGCCATGACATAGACGCCCCAGCCGAGATAGGCGCAGTTTGGCGCATAGTTCGGGCCGCTGGCGAGCTTGTCCCACTTGCCGGTCTTGGAATTATAGACATCGTCCGAGCCCGGCAGGATCGAGAAGCCTGTGACGTCGCCGACGACCGAGGAGTCGTTAGTCTTCGCATTCGAGCCAGCGTCTCCCCACCAAGCCAGCATCGAACCAGTGCCGCCCAGGAATTGGGAGAAACAGGTCTGGTTCGGGTCGGCATTGATTTGATCCTGCGGTTCGAAGGGCAGCGCGTCGATCACGTCCTGGATCGCCCGCACCCAAGCCGGGTTGTTGACGCGCGGCTTCATCGTATCGGCGTCGAACAGCCACGCCTTGTCATCAGGGTGCTTAGCATAAGCACTGGCACGGCTGCCGAGGAAGTAGAAGCCGAATCCACCCCATGCCTTGGGCGCGTCGAGGTAGCCGTAGACGTCCTGGCCCTTCATCTGCTTGCCCTTGAGGAACTTGGTCACGGCCTGCACCTGCTGCCAGGTCTTCGGCACGCCCCATTCCGTCAGGCCTGCCTTGTCGCCGCTATCGGCTTTCCAGGCTGCTGCCAGATCAGAGTCGGAGAACACGTCGGTGCGGTAGTTGAAGTTGTGCGCGTCTCCGTCGACGGTCACGCGATACTGCTTGCCGTTCCAGGTGCCGACCGGCGGCTTCAGATAGGCCACCAGATCGTCCATATCGATCTGCTTCCTTACCCAGTCGGGCATCTCGGAAGTGAGGCCCTTGCCGCAGACATCGCCTTCGAAAGGAGCGCCCATCTCGACGATATCAAAGTCGATTGTGTTCGTGGCGATAGCCTGCTGCAGGCGCGGATTGTAGTCCGCCTGTGCAAGGTCGATCCAGTTGATCTTGGCGCCGGTATAGGCCTCCCACGGCTTCAGGAAGCCGCGGAAAAGCACATTGTGCAGGTTCTGGTTGTTGAGGCCCATGAAGGAGAGCTCGACGCCGGCGAATTCGCCTTCCTTAACGTTGGCCTTGGTGGCTTCGAGGCAAAGCTCGCCGACCTTCTGGAAGTCGGCATCGGTCGGCTGACCTTTGCCGACGCCAGGGATCTGCAGGATCTTGGTGCGCAGCTCGCTGGCAGCCGAAGCCGGCCGCGTCAGTGCGCCGAGGCCGGCGCCGGATGCCGCGGCGATCGCGGCCATGCTGGCCGCCCCCTTCAGCACGTCGCGGCGGGTGGCCCCGGCGCGGACAAGTTGGTTATAAAGGCTGATTTTCATCTCGTTCCTCCCAGAAGGTCAATTGTGAATAGGTTCAGATGGTGGAGCGCCGATTATGTTCCCCAACGACAGCGACTCCCGTAAATAGCGGCCCGAATTCTCCCTCCCGCGACGCTTGGCATTCAGTGCCGGACAAGCGTACCGGTGCGCCCGGAACAGGGTCATAAGCCGGGCAGTTGTCACTATTCGCACAACGAAGTGCGGTGTCAACGTGAATGGGTTTTTTATCTATAAGAGACTGACTTGCCCTCGCCGTTTGCGTTGTTTAGCTTCACGGCAAATGAAGGGGGAATGATGGCTCAAGTCGCGATCCGCAATGTGGCCAAGGCGTTCGGAACCGTCAAGGTTCTGCACGATGTCAGCGTCGACATCGCCGACGGGCAGTTCGTGGTGCTGGTCGGGCCTTCCGGCTGCGGCAAGTCCACGCTGCTGAGGATGGTGGCCGGGCTGGAAACGGTCTCCGGCGGCACCATCGCCATCGGCGAGCGCGTCGTCAACCATCTGCCGCCGGCCAAGCGCGACATCGCCATGGTGTTCCAGAACTACGCGCTCTATCCGCACAAGACGGTCGAGCAGAACATGGCCTTTGCTCTCAAGCTGCGCAAAACCGACCCGGCGGTGGTCACTGAGCGGGTCAAGCGCGCCGCCGACATCCTCGACCTCAACCCCTACCTCAAGCGCTATCCGCGCCAGCTTTCCGGCGGCCAGCGTCAGCGTGTCGCCATGGGCCGCGCCATCGTGCGCAACCCGCAGGTGTTCCTCTTCGACGAGCCGCTCTCCAATCTCGACGCCAAGCTGCGTGTCCAGATGCGCACCGAGATCAAGGAACTGCACCAGCGGCTGAAGACCACCACCATCTACGTCACCCACGACCAGATCGAGGCCATGACCATGGCCGACAAGATCGTGGTGATGCGCGACGGTCGCATCGAACAGGTCGGCGCGCCGCTGGAATTGTTCGACCGGCCGGCCAACCTGTTTGTCGCTGGCTTCATCGGCTCGCCCTCGATGAACCTGCTCAAGGGCGTCGTGCGCAAGGGCGACAAGCCCGTCGTCGAGATCGCCGGGACGCCGTTCCCGATTGCGGCGACCAGTGCCGTCGAGGATGGCCGTAATGTCGTCTACGGCGTGCGGCCCGAGCATCTCGAAATCCATCCCGATGGTGTTCCGGCGAAGATTTCGGTGGTCGAGCCGACCGGTTCCGAGACTTTGGTGTTCCTGCGCTTCGGCGAGGGCGAGATGGTGGCGCTGTTCCGTGAGCGCCACGACTTCAAGCCGGGCGACACACTGCACCTGAAACCACGGCTCGACCAGGTGCATCTCTTCGACGCAGAGACCGGCAAGCGGCTCTGATTTCGCCCCAGCAAACTTCGCGAGGAATACCATGCTCAAAGGAATCAATCCCCTGCTCAATGCCGATGTGCTGCAGGCGCTGCGGGCGATGGGTCACGGTGACGATCTGATTATCGCCGACACCAATTTCCCGTCCGATTCGGTGGCGCGCCAGACCGTGCTTGGCCGGCTGCTGCGCATCGATGCGTCGGCGGCCGAGGTGGTCAAGGCGGTGCTTTCGCTCTATCCGCTGGACACCTTCGTCGACGACGCGGCCGCGCGCATGGAGATCGTCGGCAAGCCGGTCGAAATCCCTGCCGTGCAGCAGGAAGTGCAAAAAGAGATCGATGCCGCCGAGGGCAAGGCCTGGCCGATGATCTCGGTCGAGCGCTACGCCTTCTACGAACGCGCCAAGAAGGCCTATTGCGTCATCCAGACCGGCGAGCGTCGCTTCTATGGCTGTTTTGCCTTCCGCAAGGGCGTCGTGCCACCGGATGCGGAGTAGCGGCATGCCGGGAAGACCGATTGTCATGAAGCCTATTGTCATATTGGGCGTCTTCGTCGCCGACACCGCCTACCGCGCCGCCCGCCAGCCGCGCATGGGCGAGACGATCCTGGGCACGTCCTTCACGCTCGGCCCCGGCGGCAAGGGCTCGAACCAGGCAGTGGCGGCCGGCCGGCTCGGCGCCGATATCACCTTCCTTACCCGCCTCGGGGTCGATCCTTTTGCCGACATGGCGAGACAGACCTGGTCGCACGCCGGCGTGAAGAGCGCCGTCATCGACACGCCGAAAAGCTACACCGGTGCCGCCTATATCTTCATCGAGGAGACGAGCGGCAACAACGCCATTATCGTCAGCCCCGGTGCGGCGATGCTGATCTCGCCCGCCGATATCGAGGCAAATGCCGGCCTGATCCGCGCGGCCGGCGTCTTCGTCACCCAGCTCGAACAGCCGATCGAGGCGGCGCTGCGGGCGCTGGAGATCGCGCGCGGGGCAGGGGTGACCACCATCCTCAACCCGGCGCCGGCGGCCAAGCTTCCGGACCGCATCTATACGCTTTGCGACTATGTCACGCCGAACGAGACCGAGGCCGAGGAACTGACCGGCATCAAGGTGTCCTCCATCGACGATGCCCGCCGCGCCGCCGACAGCCTGCTCGAGAAGGGCGTTGGCGCCGTCATCGTGACGCTCGGCGAAAAGGGCGCGCTGCTGCACACGGCCGATCGTTCCGAGCATGTCGCAGCGGTCGCCGCCGGCCCGGTTGTCGAGACCACCGGCGCGGGCGACGCCTTCAATGGCGGCCTGGCGGCGGCGCTGTCGAGGGGGATGGAACCCTTGCAGGCCGTGCGCTTCGCCTGCGCCGTCGCCGGCATCTCGGTGACGCGCCCGGGCACCGCCCCGTCCATGCCGACGCTGCAGGAAGTCGAGGCACTGCCGGCGAGGCGGTGAGGTCGTGTGGATTACCTCACGAACGACGATGGTTTTTGACAAATCAACGTCGACATTTCTCCGACACCAAGGGCCGTGGCCCGAAGGAGAAATGGCGCGAGTGACGGGGCTCGAACCCGCGACCTCCGGCGTGACAGGCCGGCACTCTAACCAACTGAGCTACACCCGCGCATGGACGAGCACGTGTCAGCCGTGTTCGTCGTTGGGGCGGTGGATAAGGGGTAAGCCAGCGGGTGTCAAGCGGACCCGGACAGCATAACGGCAAACAGCAGAAGGTTTTTTGACAAGCCGAACTTTGTTGCCGAAACCGGCCCCCGGCCAAGCCACTGGCCGCTCATTTGGCCTTGCGAAGCCGGTCCTAACTGCTTAAAGGTCCGGCCCGGAGCGGGCGATTAGCTCAGTTGGTAGAGCGCTTCGTTTACACCGAAGATGTCGGCGGTTCGAGCCCGTCATCGCCCACCATTTTCCTCAATGTGTTCATCCAGGCATTGTCCTTTTGCAATGTCCGGTTCAAACGCCTGCACTGTCGCAGAATCGTCCAACTGGCGGTTGGTAGACGCAACTATCTGGCATCCCTTATCATTTCTCCTCGATCGCCCCGCCGTCGAAAAGATGCGGCGGGCTTCTTCGCTACCCAGGCGTTGGTCTTCGCGATATTGTCGGCCTGGTTTGGAGGTCGGAGCGTGAAAGAATTCCCTCGCAAGCCCGACAATAGCCAAGTAGCACGTGCTCGTCAGGCCACTGAACACGGGACCGCGCTGATTGAAGAGCTTCGCTACACGATCGCCCTATCGCGCCGGCTGATCGAGGCGTCGCATTCACTGCTGAAGCGGTCGCAGAGCCAAGGCGGGCGTCTCGAGAGTGATGGTATCGAGATTGGCTAACAAGCACGTGGGTTGTCGATGCTAAGGTCCCTCGTAGGGCACACGGACCCTGGATACTGAGCTGCCCGGCAAACAGACCAGCGATCAATGCAACCAATGGTTTCGTCTTTGTTGCGGTAACTTCGCTCCCAAACGCTTCACGGTTCGGGGTAGGGAGCATAAGTGCTAGGACTTTGGTCTGATCAATCGGTCTTCCCGTTGGGACCTAAGTCTGATCTGCTGCCTCCTTAGGTGGCAAACGATTGCCGAAAGCTAAAACTTGCAGTAATTCTAGAGATCACAAACAAAAACTAAACCTTACTTGCGTATGGGCATGGGCGGGAGCGAAAATATTCCTGGATGGCTTACGAGTCATCTTGCGAATGATCCTGTGATCGCAGGAGATCTCGCGGATAAGATATCGAAGGAGGCTGAAAAAATCCAGCTTCCAGGCGAACGGGTTTTGACAACCCGGAGCGAAGAAGACACCTTTAAGAAGGAAAAAGTTGAACCGTATCGCCGCACCACGGTTGCGGGAATCTTTGCCAGCGGCTCATTCCTAGCGTTATTGGTACTAACCATTTATCTGCTTTATGTGTTCTCCATTGTGGCCGGGGAAACGGTCGCGGATGTTCCCCTGCCGCCCACGCTGAACTAGTAGACGCTCCGCCACGACTCCGATTGGCCCGCACCGTGTTGACGCTGCGATCCTTCCATGTCCGTGGATGTCGTGTGCGACTTGTGCGATTGCCCGCCGCGGCTCAGCCTGCAGCTTCCGCCCTATTCGCAAGCCGTTTTCCGACGTAGACGCATCGCTTCACTGGTTCCGGATCCTGCACCACCTCAAACCCGATTGCCTTGTAGAACTTCAGCGCACCATCGTTCTGCGGCATGACTTCGAGGTGGATGCCGGTCGAGCCGCTCGCGGCAAGGCGCTGCTCGAGGAAGGCCATCGCGCGCCTGCCGATGCCTTTCCCGCGCGCTTGCGGCAACAGGTCGATATGGCCGTGCGACGGATAGGCCGCCAGCGCAGGTGGAACAGCGAAATCGGGATGATGGACCCGATGCCGCGCCCAATCGCTGCCGCGCCAGCGCGAGCTGTCGGATCCCGGGTCGGCGACGCGCCGCTGCAGGTCCGGATACCAGTCTGACGCCAGGCTGGCATTGAAAGCGGCTGTGTCGGCGGCGCCAAGCAGATAGCCGGCCGCACCTGTGGGGCTATCGACAATAAAGGCCAGATCGGGTTCGAGAACCTGGTAGGGAATGGTGTAGAGCAGGCCGAGCAGGTCCGGGTCGTCCTCGCGGCCGCTGGCGTCCTTGCCGGCATCGCCGGTCTTGAGACAGATCATTGCAAGCGTCTGGTGATCGGCGGCGGTCGCCCGGCGCAGAAAGAAACCGCCGCCGAAATCGAGGATCATGGCGGCAGCAGCCGGAAGTCCTTGCCCTCGGGCAGAAGCTGCCCGCCATCGACGATGATGGTCGTGCCCGTGATGTAACTGGCATCGTCAGAGGCCAGGAACAGGAAGGCATTGGCCACATCGCGCGGGCTGCCGAGACGGCCGAGCGGGATGGCGTCTTCCATGTTCTTGATGAAGGCCGCGCCGCGATGCTGCTCTATGCCTTCGGTGAGGATGTTGCCGGGCTCGACGCCGTTGACTGTAATGCCGTAGCCCGAGAATTCGAGCGCAGCCGAACGGATCAGCCCATTGATGCCGGCCTTGGTCGCCGAATAATGGCCGTGGCCGGGGCTGGTGACATGCGGGCCGGTGATCGAGGAGGTGAACAGCATGCGGCCAAAATGCTGTGCCTTCATCGGCACCAGCGCCGCACGTGCGGCGACAAAGCTGCCGCGCAAGTTTACCGCCATGACCCGGTCCCAGTCGTCGGGACTGGTGTTTTCCAGCAATTGCCAGGGATAGATGCCGGCATTCTGCACCATGATGTCGAGCCGACCGTGACGGTCGAGGGCCAGCGCCACGGCGGCTTCCGCATCGGCCATCTGCGAAATGTCGGTGCGAATGAAGTGGGCGCCGACCTCATCTGCCGTTGCTTGCCCGGCTTCGGTCTCGGTATCGGCCAGCACCAGCTTTGCGCCTTCCTCGGCAAAGCGCTGCGCGATCGCCTTGCCAATGCCGCGGGCAGCACCGATGACCAGCGCCACCTTGCCAAAAAGTCGCCGGTTTTGTGGTCGGCTGCTCATGCGAGCCTCTGGCGGATGGTCTGCCTGAATGCATCGAGCAGCACGGCGGCAAGCACCAGCAGGCCGTGTATCACCAGGGTGAAATTGGCCGGCAGGCCCATCAAATTGATCGCCGTGTTGATCGCCGACAGCAGCAGCACGCCGGCATAGACGCCGGGCAAGGTGCCGACACCGCCTTTCAGGCTGACGCCGCCGATGACGACGGCGGCAAAGGCGTTGAACAAGAATCCCGCACCGAGATTGGCACTGGCTCCGGAGGTGCGGATCGCCAGCAGCCAGCCGGCAAGGCCGGCGATGGCGCCGGCGAGAACGAAGGCTATGACCAGGTTGCGGTTGACGCGGATGCCGGCGCGGAAGGTCGCCGTCTCGTTGCCGCCGATCATGACCAAATGCCTGCCGAAGGGCGTCTTGGCCATGATCAGCGAGAACACCACGAAACACGCAATGGCGATCCAGGCGGTGAGCGGCAGGCCGAGCAGGCGCTGGATGGCGAACCAGCGTATCGCCGGCGCAAGGTCCTGTGCCGAGCGGCCGCCGGAGATGACCAGCACCAGGCCGCGCACCCAGATGTAAGAAGCCAGGGTGATGATGAAGGCGCTCATCTTCACCCTGACCACCAGATAGCCGTTGAAGGCTCCGATCAGGCCGCCGACGGCAAGCGCGATGAGCAGCGAAACCGGAACCATCAGCCATTGCGGCTGCAACTGGATGCCAAGGCCGATGCCCGACGAGCAGAACAGGATGCCGACCGCCATGGCGCTGAGCGCCGCCACCGATTCGACCGACAGGTCCATATGGCCGGCGATGATGACCAGCGCCAGGCCGATCGACATCACGCCGAGCACGCTCGACGCCTCGATGATGTTGGCGAAGATGCCGAGCTGAAAATAGTTCGGGATGAGGATGGAAAAGACCACCAGCACGAAGACCAGCATGAACCAGACGAGATTGTCGAGGATGAACTCGAGGGTTTGGCGCGTGCGGGGGTTCATCTGCGGATCCGGTTGGCGCCGACCCCGAAAAAAGCCACTCGGTGTTCGGAAAGATCAGGCGCGGTTGAAAATTGCTGCAACGTTCCCGTGCGCGTCCGTTCGAACGCACCAGGGCTGCAGGGCTGGCTCCGGGCCTGTGTGGCCCGGAGCTTCTGGCGAGTTTGCTATTCGACCGGCTTGATGGATTCGGTCGGCGGCTTCATGTTGCCCCAGAAGGCCGGGTTATCGACATTTTCCTTGGTGATCGCAGCGCCGGGGATCTTGATGTTCGGCCCCCACGCTTCCTTGGTCAGGGTCGATTTCAGGCCAAGCACATCATATTCGCCGGGCTTGATCTCCTGCTTGTTGACCACCTTGTCCATGAACATGGCGACCGCCGCGGCCTGGGCGTAGAGCGGCTGCTCGACTTCGACATTGAGCCAGCCCTTGCGGATCAGGTCGAGGCCGACCGGAGCGCCGTTCGAGCTCATCAGCATGACGTCGCCCGGTTTCTTGCCGGCGGCCTCGAGCGAGGCGACGGCAGCGACCGAAAGATGCGCGGCATGGCTAAAGATCAGGTCGATGTCGGGGTTGGCGAGCATCTGGTCGGCAACGATGGTGCCGGCGTTACTGGCCTCCCATTGCATGGCCGGCAGCGAGATGATCTTGACGTCCGGGAATGCCTTCATCTTCTCCTCGAAACCCTTCTGGATGTCGAGCGTGTAGGGGTCGCCCGGATCGCCGAGCACCTGCAGGATCTTGCCCTTCACCGAGCCGTTCTTCGTGGTCAGGAGCTTTTGCGCCTGATCGGCGGCGACGTAGCCGATCTCGACGGTTCCGGCCACCGAGGTGAAGTCGGACGGGGTCGAGGTGATCTGGCGGTCGAACTCGACGACCGGGATGCCGGCGGCACGGGCCGCCTCGACCGACGGTTTCAGCGCATTGAAATCGACGGCGGCAAGAATGATCGCCGCCGGCTTCAGCGCGATGACGTCGTTCATCTGCGATTGCTGCGCGTCGGTCTTGTTGTCGGCGTTCAGTGTCTTCATCTCGTAGCCGACCTGCTTCAGGAACAGTTCCAGCGCGCTCACCGAGCCGGTCTGGAACTCATCGAGCAATGTCGGCACCATGTAGTAGACGGTGCCCTTCGACTGAGCGAATGCCGGCGTGAGCGTGGCAAAGGCCAGTGCCAGGATACCGAAGACGGAAAGAAGTATTTTCTTCATGTCGTTCGCTCCTCTTGCGCCGGACCCCTCATTTGTCCCTCAGTTCGCCGGTCCGGCACCGGCGAGCGTCTCTCCGGTGATCATGTTAATCACCGCGTCGGGACTTGTTTTGTTGCGTGCGACATCGCCAGCCACAACGCCTTGCCGGATCACCACGATCCGGTCGGCGACCTGGAAGGCCTGCTGCATGATATGGGTGATGATGACGACACCGATGCCCTGGCTCGCCACCTGACGGATCATGTCGAGGCCGCGCCGCGTCTGCTCGACGCCGAGCGCCGCGAACGGCTCGTCGAGAAGCACCAGCTTGCCGCCGAAATGCACGAAGCGGTTGAGCTCGATGGCCTGCCGCTGACCGCCGGAGAGGTGCTCGACATTGGTGCGAAGCGAGGGAATGCGGGTGCCGGCGCTGGCCAGCGCCTTTTGTACCACCTGCTCCATGGCGCGCTCGTCGAGCACCGGAATGCCGAGAACCTTTCTAGTGATCTCGCGGCCCATGAAGAAATTGGCGACCACGTCGACATTGGTGCAAAGGGACAGGTCCTGGTAAACCGTCTCGATCCCGGCGGCCTTGGCCTCGGCGGGAGATTTGGCGAGGAATTCCTTGCCTTCGAACAGCATGCGGCCGGAGGTCGGCTCCAGGCCGCCGGCAATGATCTTGACCAGCGTCGATTTGCCGGCGCCGTTGTCGCCCAGAAGCGCCACCACTTCGCCCTTGCCGATCGAAAAGCTGATGCCTTTCAGCGCTTCGATGGCGCCATAATTCTTGGCAACGTTATCGAGCACCAGCAGCGGTTCGCTCATGCCGCGATCCCCTTGTTATGCAAGAGATCCCGTCCGCGTTCGCGTTCGGCGGTGAAGATCTGGCCGAAGCGGGGCGAAAGCACCCCCGAAACGGCAAGTGCGGCGGCGCCGCGCAACACTGCATGCTGGCCGCCGCTGGCGACGCTGACGCGGGGCGTCGTGCGGTCGCTTCGCGCCGAGACCGAATTGGGCAGGTGCGCGGCCGCGCCGGCAAGTCTTTCGAGCAGATCGGTGGACGCCAGCCCGCCGAGGATGATGGTTTCGGGATCGAACAGATTTTCGATGATGGTGACGGCGTTGCGGAAGATCGGCGCGATCTCGCTGACCCAGTCGGTGTCGGCGATGTTGCGGCGACGCAGCGCCTCCAGCGAGAGATACCGTTCGAGGCAGCCGCGATTGCCGCACGGACAGGGCTCGCCGCCCGGCACCGCGGGAATGTGGCCGATTTCACCGGCGTTTCCCCAGGCGCCGCGCAATGCGGCTCCGTCATGCACCATGACGCCGCCGAGGCCGACGCCGAAATAGAGGTAGTAATATTCGGAATATGCCGTGCCGAGGCCGTAGAGGCGCTCGCCGATCGCAGCCGCCGCCATGTCGGTTTCGAAAAAGGCCGGCAGTCCGGTCGAGGCGGCCAGCCGCTCGCGCAGCGCCACATCTTTCCAGCCGGTCATGGTGGTCGGTCCGACAAAGCTCATGGACTCCACGCCGAACGGGCCGGGCAGCGCCATGCCGATGCCGAGAACGCGGCCACCGGGCCGCAATGCCGTCAATTCGAGCACCATGGCGCCGATCAGCTCGAAAGCGCGGTCGGGCGTTGCATTTGGGGCTTCGCGATAGCTGCTCTCGATGACGTCGCCGCTGAGGTTGATCAGCGCGGCATTGATGCCGAGCGGGGTGACGTGGATGCCGACGGCATAGCCGCCTTCCGGATTGATGCGCAGCGTTGCCGGCGGCAGGCCGCGGCCCTTGGGCTCTTCGCGCAGCGACAGCACGTAACCGTGCTCTTCCAGCTCGCGAACGATGGTCGACACCGTCTGCACGGTGAGCCCGACCCGCCTGGCAATGTCGCCGCGGGCGATCGGGCCATGAAGGCGGATGGATTCGAGCACGATGCGCCGGTTATACGGCCGCCCGAACTCCTGATTGGTTCCCCGCAGTGCCATGCCTTGCGCCCTCGAGAGAGGCCAGACTGGCACCGAAGATTTATTCAGTCAAATGGAATTCAAAAATAAATCGACAGCCGCGCTGAGCGAAGCCGGCGGATGGCCCATCAAGGGTATGATCAATAGCGGATGGTACGTCGCTCCAGCAGAACCACGATCGCAAACAGCGCGATCGACAGCGAAGACGACAGCACGATCGCCGCATAGAGCCGGTCCGACTGATAGTTGAAGGTCGCCTGGATGATGAGCGCGCCGAGGCCCTTATCCGACCCGATCCACTCGCCGACAATGGCGCCGATCACGGCCGTGGCCGAAGCAATTCTCAGCGAGGAGAACAGCATCGGCAATGCTCTTGGCAGGCGCAGGCTCCAGAAGATCTCCCAGCGCGTAGCCGATAGCACCCGGAACAGTTCGTGCTCGTTGTCGCTGGCCGAGTCCAGCCCGCGGATCATGTTGACCAGCGTCGGGAAGAAGCAGATCACCGCAGCGATCACGATCTTCGGCGTCATGCCGAGCCCGAAGATCAGGATGATGATCGGGGACAGCGCCAGGATGGGAATGGTGTTGAAGAACAGCACGATCGGAAAATAGGCGGCCTGCAGGATGCGGCTGTGCACGAACAGCACCGCCAGCAGCACACCGGCAAGATTGCCGATGACAAATCCCGCCAGCGCCTCGATCAGCGTCGGCCAGAGATTGCTAAGCAGCAAAGCAAGACTCTTCCGGAACACGCCTGATATGGCCGCCGGCGTCGGGACGATATAGGCCGGCACGCCGAGCCATGGCAGCAGGAACTGCCAGGCGAGCAGGATCGAAGCCGCGCCAAAAACGGGCAGGGCGACGGCCAGCGCCGATGGCAAGGGCGCCTGCCTCATGAGGCCTGTTCCAGCGCGCCGCGCAGTTCGGCCATCGCGGCAACGATCGCCGGATCCTCGCGCGAACAGCGGTTGCCCGCCTGCTTGAACGGCCGCATATCGAGGTCCCTGGCCAGGCGGCCCGGATTGGCGGCAAGAACGATGACCCGTTCTCCGAGATAGGCGGCTTCGGCGATCGAATGAGTAACGAAAAGGATGGTCGCGCCGGTGCGCCGCCACAAAGACAAAAGCTCGTCGTTTAGGCGGTCGCGGGTGATCTCGTCAAGCGCGCCGAAAGGCTCGTCCATCAAAAGCAGCCTGGGTTGCCCGAGCAGCGCCCGGGCGATCGCCACGCGCTGGCGCTGGCCGCCGGACAATTGGTGCGGCAGACGCTCACCGAACCCGGCTAGCCCCATCAGATCAAGCAGCTCGTCGGTTCGGTCGTCGATTGTCCGGGTCAGGCGTCCCTGTCCGACATTGAGCGGCAGGCGGACATTGTCGCGCACGGTGCGCCAGGGCAGCAGGGTCGAGTCCTGGAAGACGAAACCGACGTCGCGCCGCGAACGGACCGCATGCGGTGTGTCGCCAAGCACGCTGATCGAGCCGCCGAGCGGATCGAGCAGGTCCGCGACCACACGGAGCAGGGTCGACTTACCGCATCCCGAAGGTCCAAGGATCGACAGGAAGGAGCCGGCCTCGACCGACAGGTCGAGACCGGAGAGAACTTTCACCATCGGCTGCCGGCCGCCATAGCCGACATCCAGCCTGCGGGCCTCGATCGCGTTCGCCATCAAGCGGCGGGCGCGTCGAGCTTGGGTCGCTCGGCGGCCGACAATTCGAGTATCTTGGTGGTGTAGACATCGGCTGCCGCGGGCCGGCCGTTCGGGTATTGGCCGACCTTGTCCAGCAGTGCCAGCTGCTCCTCGATCGAGGCGGGATCGAAGGTTCCCCATCCGTCCTTGGCGGTTGCACCGTCGAAGGAAAGTTTCAGCACCAGATTGATCGTCTTCTGCTCCCAACCGAGGTCCATTTCCGGATAGGCCTCGACCATCTTCTTGACGGCTTCCTGCGGATTGGCGTGCACCCAGCCCCAGCCCTTGGCCACGGCGCCGATGAATTTCGCCAGCGTTTCCGCATCCTGTTCGATCGCGGTGTCGGTAGCGAAATAGACATCGGCATAGGAGTTCAGCCCGAGATCGCGCACCAGAAGATCGATCCTGTCGTCGCCGACGACGCTCAGCGCCTGGGTGTTGGTGATCCATCCGCCAATCGCGTCGACGTCGCCGCGCACCAGCGGCGCCTTGTCGAAGCCGACATTGACGACCGTGACCTCGGACGGATCAATGCCGTTCTTGGCCAGGATCTCATCGATGACGAAGCGCGCCGTCGGCTGGATGCCGATTTTCTTTCCCTTGAGATCGGCCACGCCGCGGATCGGCTTGGCAGGCTTCGAGGTGAAGGCATAGGGACCGGTGCGGAAACCGCAGGCGATGATCTTCACCGGCACGCCGCTTTCACGCGCCGCGTAGAGCTGCGGTGTTTCGGAAAACTGGCCGAGTTGTGCGGCGCCCGAAATCACCGGCGGCACCGTCGCCGCATTGGGACCGCCCGGGCTGAATTCCACCTCGAGGCCCACCTCCTTGAAATAGCCGTTGGCGACGGCCGCGATATCGCCGATCTGTCCGTTGGACATCAGCCAGTCATACTGGATGACGACCTTTCCGCCAGCTCTGGCGCCCGGCGTCAGCACGAGCTGCATTCCGGCCGAAGCTGCCGCGACCGCGGCGAAGCCGGCTTTCACGAAGCTGCGGCGGTTCATGTCGTAGTCTCTGTTCCCACTCATTTTTCGCTCCTGTTGCAAGACGTTCTCGTCTCTTCATTGCGCGCCGTTCCCGCGGCGCGGCCTACGGCTGTTCGTCGTGGTAGTCGCCGGGGCCGCCGTCGAGCCAGGCGTATAATTCCCAAAGCGTGTCGTCTGGATCGGTGAAATAAGCGCAGCGCGCGTTCCAGACATAATCCTCCGGCGGGCCGTAGAAGGGGACGCCCCTGGCTGCCAGTTCGCCATGGAGCCGGTCGATCTCGCCGGGCGCGTCTAGCCTGACCGCCACGCAAACCTTGTGCGCCTGGCGCGGCGACCTCAACTTCGAGACGCCGGTGTGCCGGTTGATGTGGCCGATCTCCCACGCCGCCAGGGTGACGCCCTTGCCATGGAAATCGGCAAAGCCCTCGGCGCGGCGCCGCAGGCGAAAGCCGAGTTTCTCGACATAGAATTCAACCGTCCGCTCGATGTTTTCGACAAGCAGGCAGACGTCTGAGATCGCATATGCGCCTCCGACCGGCATGGCTATCTCCCTGTGCTGTGCGCGGCGCGCGATGCTGGCAGCTTGACGCCGACGCGGTAGGCGGCGCCGACGATGTGGGCGCGCATCGCCGCCTCGGCGGCCGTTGGATCGCCCGCGACCAGCGCCTCGTAGATGCGCACATGCTCCCCGACATTGACTTCGACCAGGTCGTGCAGCGGATTGGTGAGGCGCGCGTAGTGGATCGAGCGGCGGATCTGCTCGCAAACGAAGGAGATAAAAGTGTGGATGTAGTTGTTGCCCGTCGCCCGCGCGATCTCGCGATGGAACAACAGGTCGGCGTCGATACTGCCTTCTTCCCAGCGCTCCTCACCGCTCATCCGGTCGAGCGCTGCCTTGATTGCGTCGAGGTGCTCCTGCCCGCGCCGTTCGGCGGCGAGCGCAGCTGACTCGGCTTCCAGTATGCAACGCAGCTCGAACAGCCGCTCCATATTCCCGGTCGCTTTCAGCGCCTCGCCATCGATGCGGATCGACGCGCGCTGCTCCGGCGCCAGCACGAAGGCGCCGACGCCTTGCCGGGCTTCGATCATGCCATCGGCCCTGAGTTGAGCGATCGCCTCGCGCACTACGTTGCGGCTGACGCCGAATTTTTCCGAGAGCTGCTGCTCGGTCGGCAGTCGCGTGCCCGGATTGAGCTCGCCGGATTCGATCTCGCGGCTGAGGAACGCGGCGACGCGATGCGGCAGCGCCTCCACCGTGCCGATAGCGGCCAGTCTTTGCTTCATGGAAAGGTCTCCGTCGATGGCAGCAGGCAGCCGGGATTCATCGATCCCTGAGGGTCGATCGTTCTCTTGAGCGCCGTGATGAGCTGGCGATGGGCAGGCGCCAGGCCGGCCCAGAAAGTGCGATGGCGGGTGCGGCCGATACCGTGCTCGGCGCTGATCGAGCCGCCAAGTGCGCCGACGATCTGGTAGAGTCCGGCGGTGATCTCCGCGCCCTGGGCACGAGCTTCACCCTCGGCGAGCCCAGGCGGTGGCAGGACGTTGAAATGGATATTGCCGTCGCCGGCATGGCCATAGGCCTGCGGCAGCCAGCCGGGGTGTTCCAGCGCCACGAATTGGCGGGCCTGATCGATGAGGACAGGGATGTCCGGTATCCTGACCGCAAGGTCGGTGCGCACATGGTAGCCGCGTTTTGCCTGGCCCTCGACCAAGCCCTCGCGAATGGCCCAGAACGCCCTGGCCTGCGCAACGCTTTCAGCAAGGACGGCATCGGCAACCAGGCCGCTCTCCATCGCTCCGGCCAGGAAATCGACCAGCATGGAGCGCAGATCGACCGCAGCGCTGGCGGAGAGTTCGATCAGCACGTGGACGGGAGCCTCGACCGGCGAAACGATGTCGGCATCGATCAAGCGGGCGAGGTCGATGCACTCCGAACCGATGATCTCGAAGGCCGAAATCAGATCGGATGAGGCGCGGCGAGCGTGCCGGAACAGGGTGATGGCCGCTTCGAACGAGGCGAGACCGAGATAGGCGGTCTCGACCCGGGCCGGTTTCGGGAACAGCTTGAGCTCGACGCCGGTGATGATGCCGAGCGTTCCTTCGCTGCCGATGAAGAGCTGCTTCAGGTCGTAGCCGCGATTGTCCTTGCGCAGGCCGGAAAAGCCGCTCCACAACTCGCCGTCGGGCAGGACGACTTCGAGGCCGAGGATGAGATCGCGCGCCATGCCATAGCGCAGCACGTTGGTGCCGCCGGCATTGCTGGCCGCATTGCCGCCGATCTGGCAGCTTCCCTGCGCACCGAGCGCCAGCGGAAACAGGCAGTCCTGTGCCTCTGCCGCATCTTTGATGTGCTGCAGGATGCAGCCGGCGTCGGCCTGCAGGATGAAATTGTCGGCGTCGACGAGACGGATGCCGTTCAACCGCTCCAGACTGACGACCACCGCGCCACGGGTCTCGATGTCGATTGCGCCCGCCACCAGCCCGGTGTTCCCGCCCTGCGGGATGATTCCGAGCCCGAGCGTGCCGCAGAGCCGCACCACGGCCTGGACTTCGCCGACGGAAGCCGGCTTCAGCACCGCAAGGGCTCCGCCGCGATGATCCCCGGACCAGTCCAAAAGGTATTTCGCCATGCCGGCCGCTTCGGCAGCCACGCCGCTTTGTCCGACAGCGCTCTCCAGGGCATTCAGAATTTCAGGCGGGATACCGTGAACGGTCATTACAAGCCTGCTAGGCTAAGGCATAGGCTTATACATATCATCCTACAACTGCGTCGGAGTCAACGCTGTGGGCGCAAGACATCAAGGGCTGGGGCCGAATGTTTGCTGGGAGACTAGAGCGAAGGGCGATGGCCCGAGGATACTTAGGTGAGGCCGCTTTGGCGTGGCTGCGCCGGCCCGATGCCGTTCAAATGCTGGGACGTCTGAGAAGAGCCCGGCTCCTAGAGGTACCGCTCGACTTTCTTGCCGACTGTCAAAAACCGCAGCGGGTCGATGGCCTCGCCATTGTGGCGGACCTCGTAGTGCAGGTGCGGGCCGGTCGAGCGGCCGCTATTGCCGGTCTTGCCGATGACGTCTCCGGCATCGAGCTTCTGGCCGACGGCGACGTCGATTTCGCTGAGATGCCCGTAACGCGTCACAAAACCGTTGCCGTGGTCGACCTCGACCATGCGGCCGTAGCCGCCGTTCCAGCCGGCCTTGACGACGACGCCGGCTGCCGTGACCTTGGCAGGCATACCGACCGGCGCCCTGAAATCCATGCCGGAATGCAAGGCGGCCGTGCCGAGGAGAGGGTCGGTGCGCACGCCGAACGGGCTGGTGACGCTATGGCCGGGCGCGGGGTTGGCGAGCGGCAGCCGGCGCGCTTCCTTTTTCAGATGATCCAGCGCGTCAAGCGCTTCGTCCAACTCCTTGACCTTGCTGTCGAAGACCAACGAACTGTCGAGCGGTATCAGCGGACCGCCGACGTCGCTCTTTTCGAATTCGCTGTCGACCGGCAGGCCGGCGGCCTCGAGCGCCTGCGAGATCGCGTCGGCGCTCTTGTAGGCATTGTCGGCGAGCGTCGCGATTCGCGTGAGCTGCTGGCTCTCGATGGCCTTCAGCGAGTTGTTGATCGAAACGAAGAGCTTGTCTGCCCGGTCGGCCGCGCTTTCGCTCGGCAGCGGATTGGCGCGGGTCGACCACAGCGAGAACGGCCTGGTGTCGTCAACGCCCACAGGAGCGGCAAGGCTGGCGACGGAATAGGCCGTCGGCTGGATGCTGCCGGTCGCGTCGGCATGTTCGTCCGGCTTTGCCGTCGGCACGGGCGGCGTTGCGGCCTCGTTTTCGGCTCGTTCGAGGATCGGGCCGAGGCGGCCGTGACGCAGGCTGAGCTGGCTCTGCCGTTCCAGCAGCTCGCTGACCTTGGTTTCCATCAGTTGCTGATCGAGAAGCTGGCGGCTGGTGATGCGGTCGACCTGGCTGCGCAGTGCCGAGATGCGGTCTTCGTAGGCCTGCTGCATGCGCGCCTGCCGCGCCGTCGTGGCGCCGATCAGATCGTCGCGCAGCACCAGATAGGAGGTCGCCAGCAGATAGCCAATGACGATCGCCGCCAGCGCCGAGCCGCAAAATGCAGCCAGCCACGGGCGTATGGTGAAATGCCTTATCTGGTCGCCCCGGGCGATGATGACCGTGTGGGGCTCTTTGCGTCTGCCGAAGACCGCTGACTGACTGGCTACGTTCACGGGACCAAGCTTTCGTTACGACACCAACGACGAGCCTGATTACACATTATTAGGGTTAACAAAGTTTTGTCTTCGCGCAAAACGGGTATCGAATTGCAGCGGCCTGGCGCAGCTCTCAAATTGCGCGAACCGCCTCCAGCACGTCTTCGGCGTGCCCTTTGACGCGGACATTGCGCCAGATCCTGGCGATGCGTCCGTCCCGGCCAATCAGGAATGTCGCCCGCTCGACGCCCATATAGGTGCGGCCGTAGAGCTTCTTTTCCACCCACAAATGGTAAGCCTCGATCACCTTGCGCTCCTCGTCGGCGACAAGGTCGACGCTCAGATCGTATTTCGCCTTGAATTTGTCATGTTTTTTGATGCTGTCCGGCGACAGCCCGATGACGACAGCGCCGGCCTTTTCGAACTCCGGCTTCAACTGCGAAAAGCCGATCGCCTCGTTGGTGCAGCTTGTGGTGTCGTCCTGTGGGTAGAAATAGAGTACGATGGGTTTTCCCAGCAATGCGGCGAGGCTGAGTGAACCGCCGCCGTCGCGCGGAAGATCGAATTGCGGCGCAACATCGCCCACGTCGAGGTCAGCCATACCGATGCCCTTGTTTGAGGTTACGCGCCAGGCTGCACCGATATAATATCGAGCGGGGATTCGTCCACGATCGAATTCGTTTCAACGGAAGATTGCGTGGATCAGGAGCTGCCGCAGCACGAGAAGATCAGGTTCAGGCGTGACGAGATCACCGACCTGGGAACCTTTCCGTCCGCGTGCCGCGTCCCGCCGCTTGGGCAGGCGTCGATCGGTCGCGGCGTTCGTTTGATGGCGCGGCTGTTTGCCGGCCTCTTCGCCCTTGTGCTGCTGGCCGCCGCCGGCGTCTATGCGATCGGCGTGTCCGGCTTCGGCTCGGAGCGGCTTCGCGCGGAAGCCGAAACGGCAATCGAGAAATTGGCCGGCTTCGATGTCGACGTTGCCGTCGGGCCGGCCCGGCTGACGCTTGACGGGTCGAGCTTCATTGCGCTGCAGGTCAGCGATGTCAGCCTCAAGACCGCCGACGGAAAACCGATGGCCGATGCCGGCTGGGTCCGCTTCGGCATCCGGCTGATCCCGCTGCTTTCGGGCGAGGTACGGCTGACCAGTGCCCGGATTTCCGACGCGCACATCGTCATGGCGGCGATGCCGTCCGGCGGCGACTGGACGGCCGGGCTGCGCAACCAGGACGGCCTCATCGATCCGGAAAAACTTTCCGCCGCCGTCTTCGCCAATCTCAATCGCGCGCTCGATGCGGTGCGCGAGGATTCGATGCGCCAGATCGATCTGCGCAACGTCGAGTTGGCACTGCCCGAGACCGGATCGGTCAAGTCGGTCACCATCGCCGACGCCTCCGTCTCGCAGTCCGGACCGGGAAGCATGGAGCTTTCATCCGACGCCGATGTCGACGGCAGGGCGCTTACCATCGCCGCTTCCGCCACCCGCGATCCGGCGACGCGACGCATCACCACGCTGGACGCCAGCATCCAGGCGGCGGATGCCGGCGCTGCGGCAGCAGGCGGCAAATTGGGCGCGATCGCCTTGAAGCTGACGGGGTCGGAAGGAGCCGGCGACAACGGCTCGCGGCTGACCGCTGCCCTGTCGCTGACCGGGTCGGTGCTCGATCTCGGTTCGCGCGGCCTGCTCCCGGCCGACATCGATCTCGATGCGACGCTCGTCGCCGGCTCGAACAAGATCCAGGTCGACAGTTTGCTGGTGAAAACCGGCCGCTCGACCTTCGATTTCGCCGGTTCGATCGGGCCGAAGCCGGTTACCGGCACAGCGGGCGAGGAACCATCCTATCGTTACGACCTGACCAGCGACGGTTCGACCCTGGCGCCTTCGGATTCGCCGGAGCCGGCACTCAGCTTCATTGCCCGTATCGCCGGGGTCTACCAGCCGACGAGCCAAAAGCTGGTCGCCGAGCAGATCGGCATCCGCTCTGGACCGGGCAGCGAAGTGCTGGGCACGGCTTCGGTTGCATTCGTCGCCAACCAGGCGCCGGGCATATCGGTTGCGCTCAATGTCCACGACATGCCGGTCTCGCACGTCAAGCAATTATGGCCATGGTTTTCGGCGCGCAATGCCAGGCTGTGGGTGCTTAAGAACCTGTTCGGCGGCCGCGTCGTCGATGGCAGCCTGCAGTTCCAGGTCGTACCCGGGCGGCTCGGCAACGGCGTGCCGCTTTCCGCCGATGAAGTGTTCGGCCGATTCCAGGTTGAAGGATCGCGCTTCGACACGGCCGGCCGCATTCCGCCGATCCGCGATGCCGTCGGCGTCGTCGGCTTCCACGGCAACGACGTCGACGTCGCGCTGTCCTCGGGCAGCGTCTATATGCCGAGCGGCCGCACCGTGGCGGCGAGCAACGGCACGCTCACCGTCAAGGCGGCGAACCATCCGCCGGTGATCGGCGCGCTCGATATCGATGTCGCCGGCGAGGCGCCGGCAATCGCCGAACTGGCATCGTTTGACCCGATCAACGCCATGCGCCATGTCGGCCTGCTGCCGGACGACCTGTCCGGCACGGTGACGGGCCACGTCAAGGCCGATATTCCGCTGCAGTCCGGTGTCGACTCGTCCAAACTCGATTGGCTGGTGGCGCTCGACTACAAGGACCTGTCGCTGGGCAAGCCGTTCGAGGGCCAGACGGTCAGCCATGCCGACGGCTCGATCACCGTCGCGCCCGACCGGGCGGTGATCTCGGCCAAGGCTCTGCTCAACGGCATTCCGGCCGAACTCGACCTGATCGAGCCGCTCAGGGATGGCGGCCCGCCGCGCAGTCGTAAAGTGGCGCTGGTGCTCGACGACAAGACGCGCGCCACCGCCATGCCTGGCCTGTCGACGCTGCTTTCCGGAACCATCAAGGTGGCGATCGACAAGAGCGGCACCGGCAACCAGAACGTGTCGGCCGACCTGACCAATGCCAGGCTGGACATTCCCTGGGCCGGCTGGAGCAAGGGCCCCGGCATTCCCGCCAAGGTCGTCTTCGCCATGGCGAAGACCGGCGACACCACGACGCTGTCCAATTTCGAACTCGACGGCAAGACCTTCTCCATCGACGGCAGCGCGGTGCTGGTCAACGGCGCCTTGTCCTCGGCCCGGTTCAGCAAGGTCACGTTGAACAGGGGCGACGACGTCGCCGTCTCGGTGAAGCGGTCAGGCAAGGCCTATGCAGTCGAGGTCAGCGGCAGCGCGCTGGACGCACGCTCGCTGATCAAGCAATTCACGTCCGACGTCGATACCGCCACCAAGACCACCGGCGTCGATGCGATCTCGGTCAGCGCCGACGTTAGCTCCCTGACCGGCTTCCACGACGAGGTGCTGTCGAATCTGAAGCTCGACTACAGCGCCGCCGGCTCCAGGGTGAACGGGCTCAGGGTGAGCGCCACCGCAAGTTCGGGAGCCGCGATCACCGTCAGCAACACGACCGGCGGCGGCCTGCGAACGCTCAACATGAAGTCGGCCGATGCCGGCGCCATACTGCGCTTCCTCAACATCTACGAGCATATGGAAGGCGGCTCGATCACGCTGGCGCTCACCGGGGCTGGCGACGGTCCGATGAAAGGCCAGGTCGATGCCAAGGACTTCTTTGTCGTCAACGAGCCGAAGCTCGCCTCGATCGTCTCGACGACGCCGGCCGGCGACAACCGCAGCCTCAACGAGGCGGTCAAAGGCAATCTCGACACGTCGAGGGTGAAGTTCGAGCGCGGTTTCAGCGAAATCGACAAGGGCAGCGGCTATCTCAAGCTGCGCAACGGCGTGCTGCGCGGCTCGCGCATCGGCACCACCTTCCAGGGCACGCTCTACGACCAGAACAACAACATGGACATGACCGGCACGTTCATGCCGGCCTATGGCGTAAACCGCATCTTCGGCGAATTGCCGCTGATCGGCGCGCTGCTCGGCAACGGCCGCGACCGCGGCCTGATCGGCGTCACCTACCGGCTCAGGGGCAACGCCAACAAGCCAATCCTCGACATCAATCCGCTGTCGGTAATCGCGCCCGGGATTTTCCGGTCGATCTTCGAGTATCGGTGAGGCGGGTGAGGCGAAAAGGCCGGGTGAGGTGTGTTCAGCGTAGCAGCGCCTAGAGGTAACTGCCACGCCGTTACAGTGGCCGAGGAATGCAGCGATCCATTGCTTGTGCCCGTCCCGTCCCGGTTTCACCTGAATCTCAGCTGGCGCTCAAACCGGCCGCACCAGAACGTGCTTCTTCTTGCCGAGCGATAGCTTTGCGACGTTTTCCGGGCCAAGGTCCTGCAGCGTCACCATCCTACGATCGTCGGAAACCGGCTGGTCGTTGAGGCGCACGGCGCCGCCCTGGATATGCCGCCGTGCCTCGCCGTTCGACCCAGCCAGCCCGGCGGTGACGAACAGCGACAATATGCCGACGCCGGCTTCAAGATCGGCCCTGCCCACCTCGACGGTCGGCAGTGTTTCGGCGAGCGCCCCTTCTTCGAACGTCTTACGCGCCGTTTCGCTGGCCTCCTCCGCCGCCTCGCGGCCATGCAGCATGGCGGTGATTTCGGTGGCGAGGATCTTCTTGGCTTCGTTGATCTCCGAGCCGCCGAGCCGTTCGAGACGTGCGATCTCGGCGAGCGGCAGGGTCGTGTAGAGCTTCAGGAAACGGCCGACATCGGCATCCTCGGTGTTGCGCCAATATTGCCAGAACTCGTACGGGCTCAACATCTCCGCATCGAGCCAGACTGCGCCCGAGGCCGACTTGCCCATCTTGGCGCCGGAGGAGGTGGTGAGCAGCGGCGTCGTCAGCGCATAAAGCTGCGCGCCTTCCATGCGATGGCCGAGATCGATGCCATTGACGATGTTGCCCCACTGGTCGGAGCCGCCCATCTGCAGCCGGCAGCCGAGGCGTTTGTAGAGCTCGACGAAGTCGTAGGCCTGCAGGATCATGTAGTTGAATTCTAGGAACGACAGCGACTGCTCGCGATCCAGCCGGAGCTTGACCGAATCGAAGGCCAGCATGCGGTTGACCGAAAAATGCCGGCCGACATCGCGCAGGAAATTGACGTAGTTGATGTCCATCAGCCAGTCGGCATTGTTGATCATGACGGCGTCGTTCGGGCCGCTGCCAAATTTGAGGTAAGGCGTGAAGTTGCGGCGGATGCCGGCGAGATTGTCCTCGATGTCCTGCGGCGTCAAAAGCTTGCGCGCCTCGTCCTTGAACGACGGATCGCCGATCATCGAGGTGCCGCCGCCCATCAGGGCGATCGGCCGGTGGCCGGTCTGCTGCAGCCAGTAAAGCATCATGATCTGGATCAGCGACCCGGCATGCAGGCTCCTCGCGGTGGCGTCGAAGCCGATATAGGCGCTCACCGTTTCCGTGGCGAAAAGCTGGTCGAGGCCGGCATCGTCCGAGGTCTGGTGGATGAAACCGCGCTCGCTCATGGTGCGCAGGAAATCGGATTTGAAGGCGGACATTTTCTTTCCCGAAAAGCTTCCGGCCGAACGCGGCCCGGCTATGCATGAAGGCGGGCGTTTAGCACTCAAGCGCGATCAGCAAAAGTGGAATCCGGTTTTGCGTCCGATCGCGCTTCGGATGGCTTTGTGCGATCAGCAAAAGTGGAATCCGGTTTTGTGTCCGCGCGGATAGCGTGCGGCCTGCTTGCGTCATTGTTTCGGCTGGCGTAATGAGGCGCCGCGCCAGCGGGGCTCTTCCTCTGGACCGCGCGGCATCGATCGAATGCCATATCCTGTGACAGAGTCGAGATGCCGGAGATATCCATCGTCATTCCTTGCCGGAACGAGGCGGCGAACCTGCCGCTTCTGCTCGACGAGATCGGCATTGCCATGGCCGGGCGGGACTTCGAAGTCATTGTCGTCGACGATGGCTCGACAGACGATACGCCTTCGGTGCTTGCAGCAGAAGCAGCGCTTCGCCGGTTTCCGCTGCGCCATCTCAGGCATGAAAAATCCGCCGGACAGTCGCTTTCGGTGCGCTCAGGCGCCTGGGCGGCGCGCGGCGATATCGTCGCCACCATTGACGGCGACGGCCAGAACGACCCCGGCTATATCCCAGTGTTGATCGACGCACTGCGGCAGGCTGGTCCCGAAGTCGGGGCCGCGCAGGGACAGCGTCTGAAGCGCCGCGACAGCAAGATCAAGCAGCTGGCGTCGCGTTTCGCCAACGGGCTGAGAAAAGCCATCCTGCACGACGAGACGCGGGATACCGGCTGCGGCCTCAAGGCGATCCACACCGACATTTTGAGGAAATTGCCGTTCTTCGACGGCACCCACCGCTTTGTTCCGGCGCTGGTCATCCAGGAGGGCTACCGCGTCGTCCATTGCGACGTCGTCGACCGCTCCCGCCGTCACGGCAAATCGAATTACGGCATCTTCGATCGCGGCCTTCAGGGCGTGCTCGATCTTGCCGGCGTCTGGTGGCTGCGCCGCAGGCGCCGCAGGATGCCCAAAGTAGAGGAAATCAGGCATGGGTAACGTGCTTCAGGAATTGGCGACCTGGCTTCACGATGTTTTCGTCAAGCAATTCGATGCCTGGGTTCTGCTCGGCTTCGTCGCCCAGTTCTTCTTCACCATGCGCTTTCTGGTGCAGTGGGTGGCGTCGGAAAAGGCCAAGCGCAGCGTCGTGCCGATCGCCTTCTGGTTCTTTTCGCTGTTCGGCGGTGGCCTGCTGCTGATCTATGCCATCCAGCGTCAGGATCCGGTGTTCATCGCCGGCCAGGCCATGGGCCTGTTGATCTATATCCGCAATCTCTGGCTGATCGCCAACGAGCGAAAGGCGGCGATGACCAAGGTCGATTGAGCCCGCGACCGGCCTGAAACCGGTCGAGCAAGCAATCCAGATTACTTGCCGTCCAGCCCGCCGTAGGACCTTACCAGCCGGACCATGTCGGCCGAGTTGGCAGTCTCGCTCTCGAGCCCCTCGGCGACACCGACGCGGTCGGCGGCCGGGCGGTTCTGGCTGACTTTCCATTTACCGCTGATTTCGGTGATTGCGATCTCCAGGCCGACGATGCCCTTGATCTGCGACTGGATAAAGGGTGCCGGAGCGTCGGTTACCGCCCATGGCGCCGAGCGGTTGCCCTCCTGCGACATCGTCAGATCGGAAATCTGCTCGGCCAGCCAATCCTGGTCTTCGATCACCGTGACGATGCCGCGCACCTGGACGATGGCGTAGTTCCAGGTCGGTACCACTTTGCCGGTTTCACGCTTGGTCTCATACCAGGACGGCGTCACATAGGCGTCGGCGCCCTGGAAGACGACCAGCACCGGCGCCAGGGGATTGTCGGCCAAAAGCCGCCATTGCGGATTGGCTTTCGCCAGATGTGCGCGCAGCCTGCCATTCGGCGGCACATCCGCGTTGAGCAAGGAGGGCGCGTCTAGAAGAAAGGGAATTGCGTTGGCGACCGGCCCCTCGGTGCCGTTCGACACCAGCAGGCCAAGCGGATGCGCCCGGATCAGCCCGTGCAGGACGTCCGGCCGTGTTTCCTGAAAGTGGGGTGGTTGGTACATCGCCGATTATCTCAGCCGCTTCGGCCGTGGGTCGGACAGTTCCCCGGCCAGCCGGCGATCGAGATAGTCCGCGCATTCCTCGATCAGAAGCTCCGCATGGTTGGCAAAGAAATGGTTGGCGCCGGGCAAGGTCTTCTGGGTGATGGTAATGCCCTTTTGCGTGTGCAGCTTGTCGACCAGGCCCTGCACGTCCTTCGGCGGCGCGACCTTGTCGGCATCGCCATGGATGATCAGGCCGGACGACGGGCATGGCGCCAGGAACGAGAAATCATAGGTATTGGGCTGCGGCGCGACCGAGATAAAGCCCTCGATCTCGGGCCGGCGCATGAGAAGCTGCATGCCGATCCACGAGCCGAACGAATAGCCGGCAACCCAGCAACTCTTGGAATCCGGATGCAGCGACTGCACCCAGTCGAGCGCCGCGGCGGCGTCGGACAACTCACCGGTGCCGTGGTCGAACTCGCCCTGGCTGCGGCCGATGCCGCGGAAATTGAAGCGCAGCGTGGTGAAATTGCGCTTCTGGAACATGTAGAAGAGGTCGTAGACGATCTTGTTGTTCATCGTCCCGCCGAACTGGGGGTGCGGGTGCAGGACGATGGCAATCGGCGCGCTCTTTTCCTTCGAGGGCTGATAGCGACCCTCCAGGCGGCCGGCCGGACCGGTGAAAATGACCTCAGGCATGAAATACTCCACTTGGCATAAATTGCGCGGCGCCCGGAACAACTTTCCCTAGGCCTTGACGCAGGGCGAGCGTCTTTCTAGAAGCTAGTTTAGAATTGTTCAAAACTGGGCGGCCAAAAGCTGTGGCTCGGCCACCCACGCCGCAAGCCGCGTAAATAGGACGTCTTGCCTTGCAATTTCAAGGAAATAACGCGCTATCTTCGCGGAACGGCTTTTGAAGGGACCAGTTGGACGGAAATGGCCGGAGCACGCGCCTATCTCGACTACAACGCCAGCGTGCCGCTGCTTGCCTCGGCGCGCGCGGCGGTGGTCGCTGCGCTCGACATCGCCGCCAACCCGTCCTCGGTCCATGCCGAGGGCCGCGCTGCGCGGCGGCTGATCGAAGACGCCAGGCGCGACGTGGCGCGACTGGTCAGCGCCAAAGCCGAGCATGTCGTATTCACCTCCGGCGCGACGGAAGCGGCCTCGACGCTGCTGACGCCGGACTGGCAGATGGGGCGCGGCGCCGTCCGCATGAGCCGGCTTTACGTGTCCGAGGCCGACCATCCCTGCCTGCTCAATGGCGGGCGCTTCCCCGCGGGGCAGGTAACGCGGATCGGCGTCGATGCCGACGGCATCGTCAGGCTCGACGTCCTGGCGTCAGCACTTAGTGCGCGTGACAAGGCCGACGGTTTGCCGCTGGTCGCGATCCACGCCGCCAACAATGAGACCGGCGTGATCCAGCCGATTGGCCGCATTGCCGAAATCGCCAAGGCGGCGGGTGGCATCCTGGTTGTCGATGCGGTGCAGGCTGCCGGCCGCATTCCGCTCGATATGTCAGCGGGTTACGCAGACTATTTGATTCTGTCGTCGCACAAGATCGGCGGCCCCAAGGGCGTCGGCGCCATTATCGCGGCGTCGGACCTGATGATGCCAAGACCGCTGGTCAGCGGCGGCGGCCAGGAAAAAGGCCATCGCGGCGGCACCGAAAACCTGGCGGCGATTGCAGGGTTTGGCGCGGCAGCGCGCGAGGCGCTTGCCGGGTTGCAAACGATCGAAGCGGTGCGGCAGCGCCGCGACGAAGTCGAGGCGATCGTGAAAACGCTTGTTCCGGACGCCGAAATCTTCGGGACCGGCGCGCCAAGACTTGCCAACACCACGTTCTTCGCTATTCCCGGCATCAAGGCCGAGACGGCGCAGATCGCCTTCGACCTTGCCGGTGTGGCTCTGTCGGCTGGATCGGCCTGTTCGTCGGGCAAAGTCGGGCCGAGTCACGTGCTGAAAGCCATGGGTTATGGCGACAGCCTCGGCGCGTTGCGCGTGTCCATCGGCCACGCGACCAGCGCTGAAGATATCGAGCTGTTTCGTTCGGCGCTGGCGACAATCGTCGCGCGGCAAGCCGGTACGGAAAAGGCAAACAGGGAAAAGGCCGCCTGAGCGCGGCAACGGAATATTTGGGCCCTTGTGGCCTGGTAGAGCCGTGCGTTCGCATTTGGCCGGGTGAATTTGCGGCATGAACGCACTATATGAAACTTACGCTGCTTCGGGTGCCCAAGGGTGCTCGTTTGCGGTGCCATAGTTTGAAAACTGCCGGGCCTTGACCCCGGCGTGGATGGAGAACGCTGATGCCTGCTGTGCAGGAGACGATCGATCGAGTCCGAAAGATCGATGTCGACCAGTATAAATACGGATTCCAGACCGAAATCGCGATGGACAAGGCCCCCAAGGGCCTGAGTGAAGACATTATCCGCTTCATTTCGGCGAAGAAGGACGAGCCGTCCTGGATGCTGGAATGGCGCCTGGAAGCCTATCGCCGCTGGCTGACGCTGGACGAGCCGAAATGGGCGCGCGTCCACTATCCCAAGATCGATTTCCAGGATCTCTATTATTACGCGGCACCCAAGAGCACGCCCGGGCCGACCTCGCTCAGCGAGGTCGATCCCGAACTGCTGAAGGTCTATGAGAAGCTCGGCATTCCGCTCAGGGAACAGGAAATCCTCGCCGGCGTGCAGAAGACCGATGCGTCGGAGCTCGAGGAAGCCAGCGACAACGTTTACAAGTCGGGCCGCGTCGCCGTCGACGCGGTGTTCGATTCGGTCTCCGTCGTCACCACCTTCAAGAAGGAGCTGGCGCAGGCCGGCGTCATCTTCTGCTCGATCTCGGAAGCGATCCGCGAGCATCCGGAGCTGGTGAAGAAATATCTCGGTTCTGTCGTGCCGACCTCCGACAATTTCTACGCGACGCTGAATTCGGCCGTGTTCACCGACGGCTCCTTCGTCTTCGTGCCCAAGGGCGTGCGCTGCCCGATGGAACTGTCGACCTATTTCCGCATGAACGAGAAGAACACCGGCCAGTTCGAGCGCACGCTGATCATCGCCGAGGAGGGGGCTTACGTCTCCTATCTCGAAGGCTGCACGGCCCCGCAACGCGACGAGAACCAGCTTCATGCCGCGGTGGTCGAGCTGATCGCGCTCGACGATGCCGAGATCAAATATTCGACGGTGCAGAACTGGTATCCCGGCGACGCCGAAGGCAAGGGCGGCATCTATAATTTCGTCACCAAGCGCGGCGACTGCCGCGGCCATCGTTCGAAGATTTCGTGGACGCAGGTCGAGACCGGCTCCGCCATCACCTGGAAATATCCGAGCTGCATCCTGCGCGGCGACGATTCCAGCGGCGAGTTCTATTCGATCGCCGTCTCGAACGGCTACCAGCAGGTCGATAGCGGCACCAAGATGATCCATCTCGGCAAGAACACGTCGAGCCGCATCATCTCCAAGGGCATTGCCGCCGGCTTCTCGCAGAACACCTATCGCGGCCAGGTATCGGCGCACCGCAAGGCGACCAACGCCCGCAACTTCACCAATTGCGATTCCCTGCTGATCGGCGACCAATGCGGCGCACACACCGTGCCCTACATGGAAGCCAAGAATTCGACGGCGCAGTTCGAGCACGAAGCCACCACCTCGAAGATTTCCGAGGACCAGAAGTTCTACGTCATGCAGCGCGGCATCCCCGAGGAAGAGGCGATTGCGCTGATCGTCAACGGCTTCGTCAAGGACGTCATCCAGCAACTGCCGATGGAGTTCGCGGTCGAAGCGCAGAAGCTGATCGGAATTAGCCTAGAGGGAAGCGTGGGCTGATGACGACGAAAAGTAGCCGAAAGGTAATGGCTGTTGGACTCGTTTGCTGGCTGGCTACTGCCATATTGGCCGTGTGTCTTATCTGGCAAAATCAAGATGGTCTGACTGTCGATGATGTAGGGCCGATTCATCAGTTCTCGATTAGGACGAATTGAAGGGTCGAATGGCCGACGGGCAGATCGACTGCCTCGTGATGTAGTGGAAAGAAGAAAAATGCTTGAAATCAGAAACCTCCATGCCCGTATCGTCGATGACGGCACCGAGATCATTCGCGGCCTGAACCTGACGGTCAGGGCCGGCGAGGTTGCCGCCATCATGGGGCCGAACGGCTCGGGTAAATCGACGCTGTCCTACATCCTCGCCGGCCGCGAGGACTATGAGGTCACAGAGGGCGACATCCTCTACAACGGTGAGAGCATCCTCGAAATGGATCCGGCCGAGCGCGCTACCGCCGGCATCTTTCTCGCCTTCCAGTATCCGATGGAGATACCGGGGGTGGCGACCATGGAATTCCTGAAAGTGGCGATGAACGAGCAGCGCAAGGCGCGCGGCCAGGAACCGCTAAAAATCCCGGAATTCCTCAAGCGCGTGAAGGAAGCGGCGGCCTCGCTCAACATGGACATGGCGATGCTGAAGCGGCCGCTCAATGTCGGCTTTTCCGGCGGCGAGAAGAAGCGCGCCGAGATCCTGCAGATGAAGCTGCTCGAGCCGAGGCTCTGTGTCCTTGACGAGACCGATTCCGGCCTCGACATCGACGCGCTGAAGATAGTCGCGGACGGCGTCAACACGCTGCGCTCGCCGGACCGGGCCATCGTCGTCATCACTCACTACCAGCGCCTGCTCCAATACATCGTGCCGGATACGGTGCACGTGCTCTACAGGGGCCAGGTGATCAAGTCGGGCGACAAGTCGCTGGCGCTCGACCTCGAGGCCAATGGCTATGCCGGCGTGATCGGGCAAGCCGCGTGAGATGCCAGCAGGCCCGGAAGGCAAGCCAAACAAGGCGATACTGATGAATATGCACACGATACCCCAGCGAACATTGGCCGAAACGGCGCTGATCGACGCCTTTGGCGAGCGGCTGTCGCTGCTGCCCGGCGATGGCGCGGTGATGCTGAAGCGCGACGACGCCATCGAGGCGATCAAGAGCGGCCTGCCGACGCGGCGCATCGAATCCTGGCACTATACGGACCTACGCCGGCTGCTGACTTCGGTGCCGGAATTCGATCCGGCAGCGGTCGCGAAAGCCGTTGCGCCGATCGTCGATGGCTCCAGTGTTTTGCCGGTGCTGAACGGCGTTTCGAGCGCGAAACTGCCCGATATCGAAGGCGTCGCCGTGCAGCGCCTGTCGGAGAAGCTGACCGACGGCAGCGCAGCACCTGGGTTGGATTCCTATGGCAGCGACGACGCCATAGGTGCGCTGAACACTGCCTTTGTTGCCGACGGCTATTTCGTCGACATCGCTGACGGTACCCAACTGGAAAAGCCGCTCGAACTGCAGAATTTGCAGGCCGGTGGCCAGACGCATGTACGCCTGGCCATCCGTGTCGGTGCCGGCGCCAAAGCTGTTATCGTCGAGCGCCAGGCGGGCGAGGGGGTGGCACTGGTCAGTTCGGTCAGCCAGCTCCTGCTTAGCGAGGGCGCCGATGTGACATGGCTGGTCGTGCAGGAGCAGCCGGATACGGCAACGCATCTCGCCCAGTTCAAGGCGCATCTCGGCAAGAATTCGAAACTGACGCTGTTCGTCATGAATGCCGGCGGTAAGCTCGTCCGCCAGGAGGTCGTTGTGAAGACGACCGGCGAGGGCGCCGAATTCACGCTGCGTGGTATCAATCTGCTCGCCGGCGACACCCATACCGACGTCACCATGGTGCTCGACCATGCCGTGCCGCACACCGCCTCGACCGAAGTCATCCGCAACGTGGTGACCGGCAGAGCGCGCGGCGTCTTCCAGGGCCGCATCAACGTCCACCAATATGCGCAGAAGACCAACGCCAAGATGGCCTGCAACACGCTTCTGCTGTCGGACGACGGCGAGTTCTCGACCAAGCCAGAGCTGGAAATCTTTGCCGACGACGTCGTCTGCGGCCATGGCGCGACCGTCACCGAGATCGACCACAGCCATCTGTTCTACCTGATGGCGCGCGGCATCGACGAGAAGACCGCACGCGGCTTGCTGGTCAAGGCCTTCGTCGCCGAAGTGATCGAGGAACTGGACGACGAGGCCATCGTCGAGGCGCTTGAAGCACGGCTCGACAACTGGTTCGTGGCGCACGGGTAGAGCGCTTCTTCCTTCTCCCCTTGTGGGAGAAGGTGGATCGGCGCGCAGCGCCGAGACGGATGAGGGGTGCTGGACGGAATGAGGCGGTGCCTCGAGAGAGCTTGTGATGGACCAGAAAGTCGAAAACATCCCCTATGACGTCGAGGCGATCCGCCGCGACTTCCCGATCCTGTCGCGGCAAGTCTACGGCAAACCGCTGGTCTATCTCGACAATGGCGCCTCGGCGCAGAAGCCGCAGGCGGTGCTCGACGCCATCCAGCACACCTATTCCCAGGAATATGCCAACGTCCATCGCGGCCTGCATTTCCTGTCGAATGCGGCGACCGACGCCTATGAGAACGCGCGCAAGATAGTACAGAGATTTCTCAACGCACCGAGTACCGACAACATCGTCTTCACCTCGAACACCACGGCGGCGATCAACACGGTCGCCTACGGCTTCGGCATGCCCAATATCGGCGAAGGCGACGAGATCGTGCTTTCGATCATGGAGCACCATTCCAACATCGTGCCGTGGCATTTCATCCGCGAGCGGCAGGGCGCCAAGCTGGTCTGGGTGCCGGTCGATGATCTCGGCGTTTTCCACATCGAGGAATTCGAAAAGCGGCTGACAGACCGGACGAAGCTGGTTGCCATCACGCATATGTCGAATGCTTTGGGCACGGTGACGCCGATCAAGGAGATCGTGCGCATCGCGCATGCCCGCGGCATTCCGGTGCTGGTCGACGGCAGCCAGAGCGCCGTGCACATGCCGATCGACGTGCAGGACCTCGACTGCGATTTCTTCGTCTTCACCGGCCACAAGGTCTACGGCCCGTCGGGCATCGGCGTGCTCTACGGCAAGAAGGATATTCTGGAGCGGATGCGCCCGTTCATGGGCGGCGGCGAGATGATCGAGGAGGTGACGCAAGACATCGTCACCTACAACGACCCGCCGCACCGTTTCGAGGCCGGCACGCCGCCGATCGTCCAGGCGATCGGGCTTGGTGCGGCGCTGGAATACATGGAAAGGATCGGCCGCGAGCGCATCGCCGCGCACGAGGCCGATCTGAAGGATTATGCGCATCAAAAACTGCGCGCCATCAATTCACTGCGCATCTTCGGCGACGCGCCGGGCAAGGGCGCCATCATCTCGTTCGAACTGCAGGGCATCCACGCCCATGACGTGTCGATGGTCATCGACAGGCAGGGCGTGGCGGTCCGCGCCGGCACGCATTGCGCCCAGCCGCTGTTGAAACGCTTCGGCGTAACATCCACATGCAGGGCATCGTTCGGCATGTACAATACCAGGGCCGAAGTCGATGCTTTGGCCGATGCGCTGGAAAAGGCGCGAAAGTTCTTCGGGTGACGATCATGGATGATGCCAGCCACACCGCCGAGACCGCTTCGGAAACGACGACCAATGCGGCGGTTTCCGGATCGACGATTCCCGCCGACGAACTGGCCCGGCTGACCGACGACATCGTCTCGGCGCTGAAGACGGTCTATGACCCCGAAATCCCGGCCGACATCTACGAACTCGGCCTCGTCTACAAGATCGACATCGAGGACGACCGCTCGGTCAAGATCGACATGACGCTGACCGCGCCGGGCTGCCCGGTGGCCGGCGAAATGCCGGGCTGGGTCGAAAACGCCGTCGGCGCCGTCGAAGGCGTCTCCGGCGTCGAGGTCAACATGACCTTCGATCCCCCCTGGTCGCCCGACCGCATGTCGGAAGAGGCGCAGGTGGCGGTTGGGTGGTATTGAGCCTCGGGGCAAAATTTGATGGCTGATGATGCCTTGCCGACCGAACTGCCCGATGGTGACATTCCGCCTTCGGCGAGAGTCGTAGAGCTTTGGGGCGATCCAGTTCTGGAAGCACTCGACGAGCCTGCCGAATACCATAAAGTTATTTCAAAAATACCCGTGCCAATAAAGAATGTACTCTGCGTAGAACTATTGCATTGGCAGGTTCTAAACGGCGGCTTTTGGCAATATTTTTATAATTCTTATGGAATAACCGCCAGCGGCGCTATTCAGGGTTTTGTTGCAATAGGCTTGGAGCGACATGCAGACTTGACTCGCCAAGCTTGTGCATTGTTTGGAGAGTATTTCCCCGAAGACAGGTCGGTAAGGATGGATTTGGTAGGTAAAAGCGTCGGCGACGGCATAACTTTTGAAGCCTTGGATGATGCTTTTTATACGTTGGAGGAAAATGACCAGGATTCCGCCGTTGTCGCGCTGGTCGCATACGCAACAGCCGCGTTGAAGGGGCAGTGGCAATAAACCCCTTGCAGTAAGACGCAGTTGTAACCATTTTGAGGTATGAGACGTTCCGCAGGCCTTGAACCTGCGCGAAAGTGGAGAAAGAAAACATGGGGCGCTTTGCCGTCATCACCATGACCGAAAAGGCCGCCGACCGGGTGCGCGAGATCGTCGCGACCCGTGAGAATGCGCACGGCATTCGCCTTGGCATCAAGAAGGGCGGCTGCGCCGGCATGGAATATACGGTCGACCTGGTGACCGAACCCAACACTAAGGACGATCACATCGAGCGCGATGGCGCCCACGTTTATGTCGCGCCGGAAGCCGCGCTTTTCCTGTTCGGCACCGAGATGGATTTCGAGCAGACGACGCTGCGCACCGGCTTCACCTTCAAGAACCCGAACCAGAGCTCGGCCTGCGGCTGCGGCGAATCGGTCGAGCTGAAGCCGGCTGATCTGAAGGCGCTGGCCGAAGCACGCGCTTCGGCCTGATCTTCCCTTCTCCCCGTTTACGGCAGGGCCATCGCATATGGCGCTCCCCCACTCCGTCGCGCTTCGCGCGCCACCTCTCCCCCACATTCGTGAGGGAGAGGAAGGGCGCCAAGCATTGCGGCGAGCGCTTCCTCTCCCCCGTCGAGCGGGGGAGAGGTGGTTCGCGAAGCGAACCGGAGTGGGGGTCGAACTTCATATGCGATTCCCCTGCCGTAAACGGGGAGAAGAACGCTAATCCACCCACATCCCCGTTCGCTTGTGCCAGTCTGCGATTGACTCCTCCGGGTAGACATCGAAAACCTTGTCGCGCTTGCCGATATCCGGCTCGACCCAGTTCGCCTTGTATTTCAGCATCAGATGCACCTTCTCCGGCGGCTTCGGCAGGTGGGTGTCGATCGCCGAGGCAAACGGATGCACCAACTCCGGCCAGGTCGGATCGTAGAGCCAGAGCGCCGTCCCGCATTTCGTGCAGAAATTCCGCTCGCCCGTCGAGGTCTCGCGTTGCGGGTGCTCGTCGTCCTCGATCTCGGCGCGGTAGACGCCGAGATGGCGCTTGCCCTGGATTTTCAGCGTCTCGTAATCGGCGCCGAGATTGATGGCAAAACCGCCGCCGCCCTGCTGCTTGCGGCAGATCGAGCAATAGCACAGCATGAACGGCACCGGCGTGTGGCTTTCCACCTCGAAACGCACGGCATTGCACCGGCAGGACCCTTTGAGCAGAAGCGGCATGAGAAACTCCGACGAAATTGATTCTGAACTTGTCAGGATGGTGCCGGTTGCGTCGATGACAAGGGGAAATCCAGGTGACATGATCGCGCCATGGACAACGAGCGCATAGAAGAGCTTTTCGAAGGCCTCGGCCCGGTCAGCATCCGTAAGCTGTTCGGCGGCAAGGGCATCTATTTCGACGGCGTCATCGTCGCCATCGTCATCCGTGGCGAATTGATGCTGAAGGCCGACGCGGAAAGCGCCCCGGATTTCGAAGCGGCCGGGTGCCGGCAATGGACCTACACCGGCTCGCGCCACGGCAAGCTCGTGTCGATGCCCTATTGGAGCGTTCCCGACAGCGCTTTCGACGATCCAGACGAGATGGCGATCTGGGCGCGCCGCGCCTACGAGGCAGGACTGCGCGCCGGCAAATAGGCTGCGTCATGCTTCGGCAATTCCGGGCCGCATTTCACACCAGGTCCCGCGCCTCGGGCACGAGCGCCAGCGCCTCGGCAAAGCTGGCGCTGGTGAAGGCGGCGCGCTCGACGGCGAGCGCCGCGGCGGCAATGCCTTCGCGCAGTGCCGCGCGCAGCGTCAGGCCGCGCAGCAGGGCAGCGATCGTGGCGCCTGCCAATGCGTCGCCGGCGCCGGCAACGTCGGTCCGTTTTTGTAGCGGCGGTGGCGAGATCGAGAACGCGCCGGTTTGGTCGAAACCGAGCAATGGACCGTCGCCGTCGGTGACCACGCCGCTTTTCAGGCCGGCGCGTCTCAGGCCGTCGATGACGCCTTGATCGTCAGCATTGATGTCAACGCCGGCGAGCACGCCGGCCTCGTGCCGGTTCATGAACGCCACGGCCAGACGGTCGAGCACCGGCGTCAGCCGCGCCGCTTTGCTGGGCGAGACCGCAAGCGCAAACACCGGCTTGCCGGCGGCGAGTGCCGCCAGCCGCTCCAGCGCGGAAGACGGCAGGTTTGCATCGCACAGCACCGCGTCCGCCGAACCGATCGCTTCCCGCACCTTGGCGCGGCGGATCTGCTTGGGAAGCGCCAGTTCGTAGAGCACCATGTCGGCAAGGCCGGCGATCAGCCCGCCGTCGCTATCGACCAGCATCGTATGGCTTGGCGTCGTGCGGTCGAGGAACACCGCCGACAGGTCGGCAATGCCGGCCTCGGTGATGGCGCGTAAAACCGTGTCGCCAAGGGCATCGCCGCCGCGCACCGAAAGCAACGAGGCCGAGACGCCGCGCCGCACCGCCCAGCGCAAGGCATTGAAGACGGCACCGCCGACATGCTCGCGCATCGTGCCGGGGTTGGAAGCGGCCGGCACGAAGGCGCCGGCAACCCGGCCGCGCCGCTCGATATAGGCGCCGCCCACGGCCAGGATCGTCGGGGATTTCATCATGCCGGCAAAATGCCCTTTGCTGTTGCCCGGGAGGAGACTAGGTCGCCGGGCGGAACCCCGCAATCGCGGCTCCGATTCGGTTGGTGACGGCAACGGCGCCGCATGCGAGGCGGGATACATCCGGAAGCAAAATTGCGAAACAAAAATAGAACAAATATGGATATGCGTTATTTTTCAAACCCTTGGCGCTCATTGACAAATGAGAACAAATGAGGTACATTCTTTTTAGGGATTGCGGGATTGTCCGGCCTCCATTGACGACTACGGGGTGATGTATCATGGCTCAGAATTCTTTGCGGCTTGTAGAGGACAAAGCGGTGGACAAATCAAAGGCTCTGGATGCGGCGCTGTCGCAAATCGAGCGTGCCTTCGGCAAGGGCTCGATCATGCGGCTCGGCGCGAACGAGCAGGTCGTCGAGATCGAAACGGTGCCGACCGGCTCGCTTGGGCTGGACATCGCGCTTGGCGTCGGCGGCCTGCCGCGCGGCCGCATCGTCGAGATCTACGGACCGGAAAGCTCGGGCAAGACGACGCTGGCGCTGCACACGGTGGCCGAAGCCCAGAAGAAGGGCGGCATCTGCGCCTTTGTCGATGCCGAGCACGCGCTCGACCCGGTCTATGCCCGCAAGCTCGGCGTCGATCTCGAAAATCTGTTGATCTCGCAGCCCGATACTGGCGAACAGGCGCTGGAGATCTGCGACACGCTGGTGCGCTCCGGCGCCATCGACGTGCTGGTGGTCGATTCGGTGGCGGCGTTGACGCCGCGCGCCGAAATCGAAGGCGAGATGGGCGATTCGCTGCCCGGCCTGCAGGCCCGCCTGATGAGCCAGGCACTGCGCAAGCTCACCGCCTCGATCTCGCGCTCCAACACCATGGTCATCTTCATCAACCAGATCCGCATGAAGATCGGCGTCATGTTCGGTTCGCCCGAGACGACGACCGGCGGCAATGCGTTGAAATTCTATGCCTCGGTCCGCCTCGACATCCGCCGCATCGGCTCGGTCAAGGATCGCGACGAGGTCGTCGGCAACCAGACCCGCGTCAAGGTCGTCAAGAACAAGCTGGCGCCGCCCTTCAAGGTGGTTGAGTTCGACATCATGTATGGCGAGGGCGTCTCCAAGACCGGCGAGCTGGTCGATCTCGGCGTCAAGGCGGGCGTGGTCGAAAAGTCGGGCGCCTGGTTCTCCTATAATTCGCAGCGTCTCGGCCAGGGCCGCGAAAACGCAAAACTGTTCCTGCGCGACAATCCCGACACGGCGCGCGAGATCGAATTGGCGCTGCGGCAGAATGCCGGGCTGATCGCCGAGAAATTCCTTGAAAACGGCGGCTCCGAAAGCAGCGACGACGGCTTCGAGGACGATGCCGGGGTGATGTAGGACCGGGCGACGCCTCGCGGAACCTCAGCCAGGTTTCGATTTGATGTTTTGATTTTGCGTAATCGATGCGTTTCGAACCGCCGGCCCCGTGCCGGCGGTTGGCGTTTGACGGCGAGGCAGACGCATTTCAAAGCGCTGGTGAAAGCCAGGATTTGAGCCATTTGGTGTTTCTGGACAGGCTGCGGTGCGACCGCTAAAAGGCCATGTCTATTTTCCGCCGGAAGCCGGCGGTTCTCTCGAAAAGGCAGTATTTCATGAGTGGCGTCAACGAGATCCGGTCGGCATTTCTCGACTATTTTCGCAAGGAAGGTCACGAGGTCGTCGCCTCGAGCCCGCTGGTGCCGCGCAACGACCCGACGCTGATGTTCACCAATGCCGGCATGGTGCAGTTCAAGAACGTTTTCACCGGTCTGGAGAAGCGGCCCTATTCGCGCGCCACGACTGCCCAGAAGAGTGTTCGCGCCGGCGGCAAGCACAACGACCTCGACAATGTCGGCTACACTGCGCGCCACCTGACCTTCTTCGAGATGCTCGGCAATTTCTCCTTCGGCGATTATTTCAAGGAGCGCGCCATAGAGCTTGCCTGGAACCTGATCACCAGGGAGTTCGGCCTGAAGAAGGACAAGCTGCTGGTCACCGTCTACCACACCGACGACGAGGCGGCCTCCTACTGGAAGAGGATCGCCGGCCTTTCGGACGATCGCATCATCCGCATCGCGACTTCTGACAATTTCTGGGCAATGGGCGACACTGGACCTTGTGGGCCGTGTTCGGAGATATTCATCGACCGTGGCGAGCACATCTGGGGCGGCCCTCCCGGCAGCCCTGAGGAGGATGGCGACCGTTTCCTCGAATTCTGGAACCTGGTGTTCATGCAGTATGAACAGGTGACGAAGGACGAGCGCATCGACCTGCCGCGCCCGTCGATCGACACCGGCATGGGCCTGGAGCGCATGGCCTCCATCCTGCAAGGAGTGGAAAGCGTCTTTGAAACCGACCTGTTCCGCCACCTGATCGACGCCGCGTCGTCGGCGCTTGGCAAGGGTCCGGATGCGGACACCGTCGGATCGTTTCGCGTCATCGCCGATCATTTGCGCTCGTCCTGCTTCCTGGTGGCCGACGGCGTGCTGCCGTCCAACGAAGGGCGCGGCTATGTGCTTCGTCGCATCATGCGCCGTGCCATGCGCCATGCACAGTTGCTCGGCGCCCGCGATCCGCTGATGTGGCGCCTGGTGCCGGCGCTGGTGCGCGAGATGGGCCAAGCCTACCCGGAACTGGTTCGCGGCGAACAGATGATCACCGAGACGCTGAAGCTTGAGGAAACCCGTTTCCGCAAGACGCTGGTGCGCGGCTTGGGCTTGCTTTCGGAGGCGACGGAAAAGCTGGCCTCCGGCGACATGCTGGATGGCGAGACAGCGTTCAAGCTCTACGACACCTATGGCTTTCCGCTCGATCTGACGCAGGATGCGCTGCGCCAGCGCAACATCTCGGTCAACCTTGCCGGCTTCACCGAGGCAATGGAGCGGCAGAAGGCGGAGGCGCGCAAAAGCTGGGCTGGTTCCGGTGAGGCCGCAACCGAGACGGTATGGTTCGCGGTGCGTGAGGAGAACGGCGCCACCGAATTCCTGGGTTACGAGACCGAGCAGGCGGAAGGCCTCATCCAGGCGCTAGTCAAGGACGGCAAGACCGTCGATAGTGCCGGCAAGGGCGACGCCGTTGCCGTGGTTGTCAACCAGACGCCGTTCTATGGCGAGTCCGGTGGCCAGATGGGCGATACCGGCGTCATTTCGGGCGACGGATTCTCGATCGAGATATCCGATACGCAGAAGAAGGCCGATGGGCTTTTCGTCCATCTCGGCAAGGTGGCCAACGGCACGGTCAAGACGGGCGCGACCGTCGAGCTGAAGGTGGACCACGCGCGCCGCTCCAGGCTGCGCGCTAACCATTCCGCCACGCATCTGATCCATGAGGCGCTGCGCGAGGTGCTGGGTACCCATGTGGCGCAAAAGGGCTCGCTGGTCGCGCCCGAGCGCCTGCGCTTCGACATCTCCCACAACAAGCCGATCTCGCCTGACGAGCTCGAAGAGGTCGAGCGCATGGCAAACGAGATCGTCGTTCAGAACGGCCCTGTAACCACACGTCTGATGTCTGTCGACGACGCCATCGCCGAAGGCGCCATGGCGCTGTTTGGGGAGAAATATGGCGATGAAGTGCGCGTCGTTTCGATGGGCACGGGCTTGCATGGCGCCAGGGCCAACCGGCCCTATTCGGTCGAGCTATGCGGCGGCACGCATGTTAGGGCGACCGGCGATATCGGTCTGGTGCGCATTGTGTCCGACAGCGCGGTCGCTGCCGGCGTGCGCCGCATCGAGGCGTTGACCGGCGAAGCCGCCAGAAAGCATCTCGACGATCAGGACAAGCGGCTGAAGGCAGCCGCCGCCGCGCTGAAGATTTCGCCGGCCGATGTGCCGGCCCGCGTCGAGGCGCTGCTCGACGAGCGCAAGAAGCTCGAAAAGGAGCTGACCGAGGCGCGCAAGAAGCTGGCGCTCGGCGATCGCTCGCCAGCTGGTGTGCCTGCGGAAAACGAAACCATTGCCGGTGTCGGTTTTCTCGGCAAGGCGGTATCCGGCGTCTCGCCAAAGGATCTGAAGCCGCTGGCCGATGCCGGCAAGAAGTCGCTCGGCTCCGGCATCGTCGTCTTTGTTGGCGCCGGCGAGGACAACAAGGCGAGCGTCGTCGTCGCCGTCACCGATGATCTGACCGGCCGCTTCAGCGCCATCGATCTGGTGCGCGTCGCGTCTGCGGCATTGGGCGGGCAGGGCGGCGGCGGGCGACCCGATATGGCTCAGGCCGGCGGCCCGGACGCCTCGAAGGCCGAAGACGCGATCGCTGCGGTGAAAGCGGCTCTCGAAGCGGCGTGAATCTGCACCGGGGGCGGCACGGCCGAAGTGGCGCGCCGCCCAGCGGATATCTTTGAGGGCCGATATGCCGACGCTGACGATGTATCAGGTCGATGCCTTTGCCGAACGGGCCTTCCAGGGCAACCCTGCCGCCGTTCTCCTTCTGGAGGAATGGCTGTCGGAGCAGGTAATGCAGGCCATCGCCAACGAAAACAATCTTGCTGAGACGGCGTTCGTGCGGCCGAATGGCAGAGGTTGGGATTTGCGCTGGTTCACGCCGGTCCATGAAGTCGACTTCTGCGGCCATGCCACGCTTGCGGCCGCCCATGTGCTGGCTACGGAATACAATGGTCAGGGCGAAATGGCCTTCGCCACCCGGGTGGGCGAGCTGCGGGTTTCCCGGCGGGATGAGACCTATCAGCTCGATCTGCCGTGTTTTCCGCCGCAGCCCATCGAGGAAGAGCTGAACTCGGCGTTGCAAGCGATATTGCCTCAGCGGCCGGTTGCGAGCTTCCGCAATTTCGAGAACCTGTTTGTCGAGCTTGCCGACGAGACAACCGTGCGATCTTTCGTTCCCGATCTGCTCAGGATCGGAACCTTTCATCCTCTCGGCCTGGTTATTACCGCGGCTGGGCGAGCCCACGATTTCGTCTCGCGTTATTTCGTGCCCGGGCGGGCATTCCCGAGGATCCGGTAACCGGCTCCATTCATGCGACGCTGGTGCCGTACTGGGCTGAAAAGCTCGGCAAGACGCGTCTGTCGGCATTCCAATGCTCGCAGCGCGGCGGGCATTTGCAATGCGAACTGGCCGGAGATCGCGTGCTGATCACAGGCCGTGCGAAGACCTTCATGAAGGCGGAAATTTACCTTCCCGATTGAGCGGCTTGGCTCCGGTTCCTCGCCCCACAAAGTGGGGGAGAGGTGGCCGCGCAGCGGCCCGCGAGGGGGGCGCCGCAATCAAAAATAGCTTTTGGGATGCGCCGCATTGCCCACACCTGGGGGGGGGGGGGGCGCGGCTCCCCCCCCCCCCGGGGGGGGGGGGGGGGGCCCCCCCCCCCCCGGGAGAGGGGGCCTCCGCAATCAAAAGTCGCTTTAGGAATGCGCCGATTTCCCCTCTCCGTCTCGGCTTCGCCGAGCCACCTCTCCCCGCAAGCGGGGCGAGGAACCCAAGTCGTGCGAAGTTGCCGCGCCTCGCGGCGGTTTCACCCAGCCTTTTCGGTTTTCGCAAAACTCGCGCGTTGAGTGATGCGCGCATACCAATCCCGAATCTCGGCAAACTCCGCCAGCAGGGCTTGCCCCTCGGCGACCTTGACGAAATAGCCGATGATTGGCGCGGCGTGCAGGTCGGCCAGCGTCAGGTCCGTCCCCAACAGCCAAGGCCCTTCGGCTTTCAGCGAAGACAGCGCCTGCAATGCCGTTCTCGCCTGCCGCAATCCGTTGGCGATCACGGCTTCGTCGGGCGGCGTTTTTTCCAGCCGCTCGACCGCCACATCCCAGACCATGGCCCTGTAGGCGTAGGCATCGAGCAGCCCAGTGATCTGGTTCATGCGCGCCCGAGGCCGGGCTTCGACCGGTTGCAGCGCCGGGCCGTCAAAGGCTTCGTCGACGTAACGGGCGATCGCGCCGGTCTCGTAAAGGCGAAAGCCGTCATGCTCGAAGGCCGGGATGCGGCCGAACGGCTGGTGCTCGAAGTACCAGCCGGGAATGCCGTCCGCGGTAAAGATGTCGACGGGAACGAGTTCGTAGCCGACGCCCTTTTCCTCCAACACCAGCCGGACGATGCGCACATAGACGCTGTAATCCGCACCGTAGACGACGGGCTTGCCCATGTGGGTTGGGCTCAGGCCATCGCTTTCTGCAAATTCTCATCGATCTTGTCGAGGAAGCCGGTGGTCGAAAGCCATGGCTGGTCGGGGCCGATCAGCAGCGACAGGTCCTTGGTCATGAAGCCGGACTCGACCGTCTGGATGCAGACCTTTTCAAGGGTCTCGGCAAAGCGCATCAGTTCGGCATTGTCGTCGAGCTTGGCGCGATGCGCGAGGCCGCGCGTCCAGGCGAAGATCGAGGCGATCGAATTGGTCGAGGTCTCTTCGCCCTTCTGGTGCTGGCGATAGTGGCGGGTGACGGTGCCATGCGCGGCTTCCGCCTCGACGGTCTTGCCGTCCGGCGTCATCAGCACCGAGGTCATCAGGCCGAGCGAGCCGAAGCCTTGCGCCACTGTGTCGGACTGCACGTCGCCGTCATAATTCTTGCAGGCCCAGACATAGCCGCCCGACCATTTCAGGCTGGAGGCCACCATGTCGTCGATCAGCCGGTGCTCGTACCAGAGCTTCTTCGCCTTGAATTCGGCTTCGAACTCCGCCTCGTAGACCTCCTGGAAGATGTCCTTGAAGCGGCCGTCATAGGCCTTGAGGATGGTGTTCTTGGTCGAGAGGTAGACGGGGTAATTACGCAGCAGGCCATAGTTCAGAGAGGCGCGGGCGAATTCGCGGATCGATTCGTCGAGATTGTACATGGCCATGGCGACGCCGGCGCCGGGTGCGTCGAACACGTCGTGCTCGATCACCTGGCCGTCCTCGCCGACGAACTTGATCGTCAGCTTGCCCTTGCCGGGAAAGCGGAAGTCGGTGGCGCGGTACTGGTCGCCGAAGGCGTGGCGGCCGACGATGATCGGCTTGGTCCAGCCGGGCACCAGCCGCGGCACGTTCTTCATGATGATCGGCTCGCGGAAGATGGTGCCGCCGAGGATGTTGCGGATGGTGCCGTTCGGCGACTTCCACATTTTCTTCAGCTTGAATTCCTCGACGCGCTGCTCGTCGGGCGTGATCGTCGCGCATTTCACGCCGACGCCGTATTTCTTGATGGCGTTGGCCGAATCGATGGTCACCTGGTCGTTGGTGGCGTCGCGGTGCTCGATGCCGAGGTCGTAATATTCGAGCTTGAGGTCGAGATAAGGGTGGATCAGCTTGTCCTTGATGAACTGCCAGATGATGCGGGTCATCTCGTCGCCGTCGAGTTCGACGACCGGGTTCGCCACCTTGATCTTCGCCATGAAAGAATGCCTCGCTTTTGGGGAACGGAACGGCCTTGCCCGCACGGCTGCCGGCCCTGGGATGCGGCCCGTATATCAAAGGCTTTTTGGCCGCGCAAACGGCGAACCGCGCCGCAGTGACGGCATTCTCTGCGAAAGCTTCATTTTCGCCGCCAAATGTGGCAGGGGACTGCGAAATGCCGCAAACAGCCGCTCATTGACAACCATGACCGCCACCCAGGATCCCGACACCCCTCTTGCCTCCGGAACGCCTGCGTCCGGACCGGCGATCATCCTGGTCGAGCCGCAGCTCGGCGAGAATATCGGCATGGTTGCGCGCGCCATGGCCAATTTCGGCCTTGCCGAGCTGCGGCTCGTCAATCCGCGCGACGGCTGGCCGAGCGAGAAGGCGCGTGCCGCCGCAAGCCGCGCCGACCACGTCATCGATGCCGTCAAGGTGTTCGATGACCTCGCCTCGGCAGTCGGCGATTTGAACTTCGTCTTCGCCACCACGGCGCGCGCGCGCGACAATTTCAAGCCGGTGCGCGGTCCGGTCGAGGCGGGCAGGGCGCTGCGGGCGCGGCAGCGGGCCGGCCAGCGCACCGGCATCCTGTTCGGCCGCGAGCGCTTCGGCCTCTATAATGACGAGGTCGGCCTCGCCGACGAGATCGTCACCTTCCCCGTCGATCCAGCCTTCTCCTCGCTCAACATCGCCCAGGCGGCCCTGCTGATGTCCTATGAATGGATGAAGTCCGGCCTGGAAGACGAGACCAGGACCAACTTCTCCGGCCCCGAAATGCCGCCGGCTGCCAAGGAAGAATTGCATGGCCTGTTTGCGTATCTGGAAGGTGCACTCGAGGCGCGCGGCTATTTCCGCCCGGCAGCGAAGAAGCCGAAGATGGTCGACAATTTGCGCGCCGTGCTGACCCGCCCCGGTTTTGCCGAGCCGGAGCTCAAGGTGCTGCGCGGTATCATATCATCGCTGGACAGGTTCTCGCCGGCCATGCCGCGCGGCGACGGATCGCCCGGCGACGATCCAAGGCGGCTCCCGGCGGCCGCAGCACGCGCTGCGAGGGCGAAAGACAAAGACTAGCCTCGGAACTTCCCATACCTCACCAGTAACCGAATTTTATTTGGTTTGATCCATGGTTTTCAAAACGATGGATTCTGGGATGTTTAGCTCAAATATCGGTCGTCTTCGCTTTTTCTTCTATTCCGTGGCTCTGCTGGTTGCGGAAATCGTGACCTTTGTGCTGTGCGTCTTGTGGACCATCGGCATCGAGGGCTTGGCCAATTCGCAACCTGGTCCTTCCAGGGAAGGACTGGCCGCGGCCGTTCTCGTCGCCTCGCTGGTGATCGTTCTATTCCGCGCGAATTTCGCCTGGCGTCGAAGCCGCGACGCGCAAGGGTCGGGTTGGATCCTTTGGTCCTATATCGTGTTCTCGACCCTGTTCGCGATCCTGCAGGCCGGCACTGTTCTTGTCGTAAAATTCGACGGCGAAGATTCGCATTCCGGTCTTAACCTGCTGGGATTAGCTCTTGTCGGGCTGTGGGCCGTCATCTTGGCGGCCAGGCCAGCGGGCGGTGGCTCTTCCGATATGGCGTCATCCCTGAGTTTCGACGATTTCGACCGGCCCGGGCCGCTGCGCGGCACCGCGGCGCTCCATTCAGCGTCGGCCGCCGGCGTGACGGCTCTGGCTCCAGCCTACGCCATGCGGGCCGCACCGATGCCGTCGAGCCACCCTGCATCTCAACCTGCATCTCCGGCGAACGGCCGGCCGCGGGCCGGTGGCTTCGGCAAGCGCGGCCTTGTGTGACCGGCTCGCCGCATCAAGGCCACGATGGCTCCACATAGAAGCGTCCGGGATAATGCATCATCGGCCGAAGCAAAATGCATGGGCCGGCCTTCTCTCGTGATCTCGTTTGTGATTCCCCAGCCTTCAGTGATTCCCAGCCCTTAGTGACTCAATGACAATGACCGATCCATCGAGCGCCCGTCCGATCCTGATGTTCGATTCCGGCATTGGCGGCCTCACCGTGCTGCGTGAAGCGCGCGTCCTAATGCCTGACCGCCGCTTCATCTATGTCGCCGACGACGCGGCGTTCCCCTTCGGCGCCTGGGAGGAACCGGCGCTGAGAACACATATCCTGGAGTTGTTCGCCAGGCTGCTCGACCGGTTTTCGCCGGCCATTTCGGTCATCGCATGCAACACCGCCTCGACACTGGTCATCGATGCCTTGCGCGAGAGGTTTCCCGGCCACCCTTTCGTCGGCACCGTGCCGGCCATCAAGCCGGCGGCGGAACGCACGCGCTCAGGCCTGGTTTCGGTGCTGGCGACGCCCGGCACCGTCAAGCGCCAGTACACGCGCGACCTGATCAGCAAATGGGCGCAGAAATGCCACGTCCGCCTGGTCGGCAGCGACAGGCTGGCGGGATTGGCCGAAGCCTATATGCGCGACGGTTTTGTTGACGAGGAGGCCGTGCGCGCCGAGATCGCGCCGTGCTTCGTCGAGCATGACGGGTTGCGCACCGACATCGTCGTGCTTGCCTGCACCCATTATCCTTTTTTGGCCAACCGCATGCGCAAGACAGCACCTTGGCCGGTCGACTGGCTGGACCCGGCCGAGGCGATCGCCCGCCGCGCGCTCTCGCTGCTTGCCGATACCGAGGCCGGTTATCGCAGAGAGGCACTGCCGGAGGGCGCCGACCTTGCGTTCTTCACCTCGAACAGCGCCGATTTTCCGACGCGCCGGCTGATGCAGGGATTTGGCCTGGCGATATCCTGACCGCAGGCAATTGTCTCTTTGGGAACATCGCACCAGACAATGCGTTTTCCTCTCATTGGAAACGGGAGAAACCATCATGCCAGCCACCTCAAAAGCCCAGCAGAAAGCGGCCGGCGCGGCATTGTCAGCCAAGCGCGGCGAGACCAAGAAGGGCGCGCTCAAAGGCGCGTCGAAGGGAATGTATAAATCCATGAGCGAAAAACAGCTCGAGGAATTCGCCGAGACCAAGCGCAAGGGCCTGCCGGAAAAGAAGTCGAAACACTGATTGACTGACCATTCTGGCCACGGATGCCGGTCAACAAAAGGCCCGCGGCTGAGCCGCGGGCCCTGAAGTCTCAACGGGCGAGGGCGAAAATTACCAGTTCCAGCCCCAACCGCAGCGCCGCAGTTTGTAGCGGATGACCTTGCGATGACCGTGGCGCCATACCACCTTCTTCTTGACCACGATGCGGCAGACCTGGTGATGCCTGTGGCCGTGCCAATGCCGGGCCTGCGCCGGTTCGGGCGCGACCGCCATCGTGCCGGCCATCACCGCGGCACCTACCAACGTAAGGAAGAACTTCTTCATGCGAATTCCAGCTCCTCTGATTTCAGTCCCTTCCTGATGCCGCTGGCGCAACCTCCCGCCACATCCGGCACGTTCTACAACCATGACACTACCCAGTTCGGCGATTCGCGCCAGCCAGAAGCTTGACAGCGGTTAAATCTCCGTTTAACCAGCCCACCAACACCGGGCCGCAATGCCCGGTGGTTTTCTTTATGTGTGCAAGACGTTTGGGAAGCCGGTTTTACTTTCCCTATGTCTTGTTTGAAATGACGTGTCCCGTGGGTTTTCCGTCGCGTTGCGTGGAAAACCCTGTCAGGTCTCGAAAACGGAGGCCAGAGGAGGGCGCGTTTCCTTCACTCGGACCATGAGGTTCCGGGTGTGTTGTTTTGAAAGGGAATGCGATGAGCAAGCGCGAATCCGCGAAGTACAAGATCGACCGCCGTCTTGGCGAAAACATCTGGGGCCGCCCGAAGTCCCCGGTCAACAAGCGTGAATACGGCCCCGGCCAGCACGGCCAGCGCCGCAAGGGCAAGCTTTCCGATTTCGGCCTGCAGCTGCGCGCCAAGCAGAAGCTGAAGGGCCACTATGGCGACGTTTCGGAGAAGCAGTTCCGCAAGGTCTATGAAGAGGCGGACCGCCGCAAGGGCGACACCTCGGAGAACCTGATCGGCCTGCTCGAATCGCGCCTCGACGCCGTCGTCTATCGCGCCAAGTTCGTGCCGACAATCTTTGCGGCGCGCCAGTTCGTCAATCACGGCCACGTCAACGTCAACGGCAAGCGCGTCAACATCGGCTCGTACCGCTGCAAGCCGGGCGACGTCATCGAAGTGCGCGAGAAGTCGAAGCAGCTGGTCATCGTGCTGGAATCGGTGGGCCTGGCCGAGCGCGATGTGCCCGATTACATCGAGGCCGATCACAACAAGATGACCGCGGCCTTCACGCGCATCCCCGGCCTGGCGGACGTTCCGTTTGCCGTGCAGATGGAACCGAACCTGGTCGTCGAATTCTATTCGCGCTGATCGGCGCGTTCGTCGCGATACAAGGACAGGCCGCCCGTCGAGGCGGCCTTTTCTTTTTCCTTCCTTTTTCGCGACGTGATTCGGAAATCGATTTCGATTTTCGGTCCGATGCGCTACTGCGGGCGGCAACAGGACTTTAGGGCCGACGCGCCGTGAACATGCAGCCAGACGCCGAAACGCTTGAGCCGGTCGCCGACGCCGAAGGCGGCTTTCATCCGCTGTTTGCCGATGTGCCGTCCTCCGTCGAGTTCAACAAGCTGCGCAAACGGCTGTTGCGGCTTGCCCGCCAGGCGATCGACGATTTCTCCATGGTGAGGCCTGGCGACCGTTGGCTAGTCGCTCTGTCGGGCGGCAAGGATTCCTACGGCCTGCTTGCCGTGCTGCTCGATCTCAAATGGCGCGGGCTGCTGCCGGTCGAGCTGTTGGCCTGCAATCTCGACCAGGGCCAGCCGAACTTTCCCAAGCACATATTGCCCGACTATCTCGACAGCCATGCCATTCCGCATCGCATCGAATATCAGGACACCTATTCGGTGGTCACCGACAAGCTGGCAGAGGGCAGCACCTATTGCTCGCTGTGCTCGCGGCTGCGGCGCGGTCATCTCTATCGGATTGCCCGCGAGGAGGGCTGCTCGGCGCTGGTGCTCGGCCATCACCGCGAGGACATACTGGAAACCTTCTTCATGAACCTGTTCCATGGCGGGCGCCTGGCCGCCATGCCGCCGAAGCTGCTCAACGACGAGGGCGATGTCATGGTGCTGCGGCCGCTCGCCTATTGCGCGGAAGCCGATCTCGAGAAATTTGCCGGCGCCATGAAATTCCCGATCATTCCGTGCGATCTGTGCGGTAGCCAGGAAGGCCTGCAGCGCAACGCCATGAAGGCGATGCTCGACGACATCGAGAAGCGCATGCCCGGCCGCAAGGACACGATGATCCGCGCCATGGCCAATGTGCGCACGTCGCATCTGCTCGACAGGAAACTGTTCGATTTCGCCGCCCTCAACGAAACCCTCACCACCAGGCGTTCCGATGACATTTGACGATAGCGCGATCGACTGGCTTGCCGACCTTCTGTCGGAAGCCGCCGTCGCCGAGATCATGCCGCGCTTTCGCCGGTTGAGCGAGGGCGACGCCCGTCGCAAGACTTCGGCCGCCGATCTCGTCACCGAGGCCGACGTCAATGCCGAACGGCTCATCACCGCCAGGCTGCGCCAGCGTTATCCCCACGCAATGATCGTCGGCGAGGAGGCCTGCTCCGACGACCCGACGCTGCTCGACGGTCTCGGCGATGCCGAACTCGCCTTCGTCATCGACCCGGTCGACGGCACTTTCAACTTCGCCTCCGGCGTGCCGCTATTCGGCGTCATGCTTGGCGTCGTGATCAAGGGCGAGACGGTCGCCGGCATCATTCACGATCCCGTCGGCAAGGACTGGCTGATCGGCGTTAGTGGCGCCGGCAGCCATATCCGCCATGCCCATGGCAATCTGGAAAAGGTTCATGTCGCCAAACCGGCGCCGATGTCGGAAATGACCGGTGCGGTCTCATGGCACTATGTGCCCGAGCCGGACCGCTCACGTCTGGCGCGCAACCAGACCAAGTCGCTATCGCAGTTCAATTATCGCTGCGCCGCTCACGAATACCGCCTGCTGGCCAGCGGCCACGGCCATTTCGTCGTCTACAACAAGCTGATGCCCTGGGATCACTTGGCCGGCGTGCTGATCCATGCGGAGGCCGGCGGCCATGCCGCGCGCTTCGACGGCAGCGCCTATCTGCCGTCGCATGTCGGAGGTGGCCTGCTGGTCGCGCCGGACCGGGAAAGCTGGCGGGAGCTGCGCCGCGAGCTCTGGGCGGAATAACTCTTCGCTGCCAAACTTGTCCAATCTTGTGCGAAACCGGAGACCTCGAATGAAACCTCGGTCCGCAATTATTGCAACGGCCTTTGCCCTTGCCTTGGTTGCCGGTGTCAATGAAGCAAGATCTGGGGAACGCGCATGTCGCAGCCCCGACTCCGTCGACACCATAGACCAGATGTTCTCCGCGATCTTCGCCTGTTGGGAGCCGCCGCCCGGAACCGCGGGCATGACCCTGACGCTGCAGTTCTCAATTCGCCGAAACGGCACGCTTATTGGCAAACCGCGCGCCACTTACTCCCATCTAGGGGACGATGGCCCGCTCAACCGGGCCTTCGTGGCTTCCGTCCTCGAGGCGCTCGACAAGGCTCTTCCGCTGCCCGTTTCGGACAGCATGGGCGGAGCAATCGCAGGACGTACGCTGTTCCCTCGCTTCACCGCGGTCAGTGAGGGTGCATCCTAGGCGCGCCCGGCAATGTGCATTAAACCGGCGGGTTATGCGGCTGGAACAGTCTGCCACGCTCGGCCAGGAGGATCATCAGCAGCGCCGCCACCGACACGCTGCAGAAGCCGGCGGCCAGCGGCGTCACCGTGCCGTTGAAGGCTTGGCCGATCAGCGTGCCGAGAATGCCGCCAAGAAATGTCTGCATGAACCCGAGGATCGATGACGCAGTGCCGGCCAGGTGCCCCAGCGGCTCCATGGCGAGCGCGTTGAAGTTCGCGCCGAGCGCGCCGAACGGGACCATGGCGCAGGCAAAGAAGGCAATGAAGAGCCAGAGCGGCATCTTCATTTCGATGGAAACGACCAGCCAGGCAAGGCTGATTGCCAGAAACAGCAGCAGCGCACTTTGCGACAGGCGGCGCATGCCGATACGGCCGACGAGGCGCGCGTTGAGGTAGTTCGAAAAAGCAAGCACGCCGGCAACCCCCGCGAAGATGACCGGGAACATCTCGCCGACATTGAACACGCTGACATAGATCTGTTGGGCCGAGGCGATGAAGCCAAACATGGCGCCGAAGATGAAGGTGCTGGCGAAGACGTAGCAGAGCGCGATGCGGTTGGTGAGAACGATGCGGAAGCCGTCGATGATGGAGGACAGCGTCAGCGGCCGGCGATATTCGGGATGTAGTGTCTCGGGCAGGCGCAGCAGCGACCAGGCGGACACGATCAGCGCGCCGGCCGCCATGGTGACGAAGATCACATGCCAGGTCGCAAACAGCATGATGAACTGGCCGATACCGGGCGCCACCACCGGGATGGCCATGAACACCATGAAGATCAAGGACATGACTTCGGCCATACGCCTTCCGTCGAACGTATCGCGCACGATCGAGACGGCAATGACGCGCGTCGCCGCTGCGCCGATGCCTTGCACGGCCCGGCATAGCAGAAGCGTGGCGAATGACGGGGCGATTGCCGCAGCGCCGGCCGCCACGACGTAGATCACCAGCCCTGCGACAAGCGGCGCGCGGCGCCCGAAACGGTCGGAGATCGGCCCGAAGAACAGCTGTCCGCCGCCAAAGCCAAGGATGTAGGCGGTGACCACATATTGCCGGTGGTTTTCATTTTCGACGCCAAGCGAGGCGCCGATCTGCTGCAGCGCCGGCAAAATAATGTCGATGGCCAGCGAATTGAGCGCCATCAGCGCCGCGCACAGCGCAATGAATTCCCAGCGCGGAATGGGCAAGGTGCTTGCCTTTTGCTGCGCTTTTGCTTGCAGATCCACGGCCAGTCCGATCCTCAAACGAAAATGCGCCGGCTGGCCGACGCATCCATTCGTTGATTGCCCCGATATCGGGCAGAACTTTTTGCCAAGGTGGGGGCTGCCCCGGCGCTTGGTGCGTGACCCCCGAAAATCGCAGTCGGAAGGTCATACGCAGAAACAGAAGTCAGGCGGCGCCTTTGACGCTGACACCCTTTTCGACGAGGAAGCTCTGCAATTCGCCTGCCTGGAACATCTCGCGGATGATGTCGCAGCCGCCGACGAACTCGCCCTTGACGTAGAGCTGCGGGATGGTCGGCCAGTTGGAGTAGTCCTTGATGCCTTGCCGCAGTTCGGCCGACGTCAGCACGTCGACGCCTTTATAGTCAGCGCCGATATAGTCGAGGATCTGCACGACCTGGCCGGAAAATCCGCATTGCGGGAAGCCGGGCGTGCCCTTCATGAAGAGAACGACGTCGTTGCCCTTCACTTCATTGTCGATGTAGTCGTTGATGCCGCTCATGGAAAACCCTTTCATGCCTGTGGGAGTCAGGCTCGAACATTACCCTTCAAATAAACCCATGGGTTGCGCGAAACAAGATGTTTGCCGCCTTGCCATGCAAATGGCGCAAAGGAACGTCCGACCTTGGGCCAAGCCGTTGGCCACCATCTTCGCCGAGGCGCGATGAAAAGACGATATCCCGCCGGGTTCCTCCTCGCCGTTCTGGTCGCCGCATTGATCTTGATCTGGTGGGCCAAGTCGCCGAGAGAGCCACCGCTGGTCGTCGGCGGTGAATTGCCGGCGCCGTGCCGCGATGCGAGCTTCGAGGCGGTCGCCTATGTCGTCTGCGAGATCGATCTGCGCCGCTATGACGTCGGTGTGTTCCACACAGGCCTCGACGGCAAGGCTTTCGGTTCACTGGACAAATTCGACAAGGCGATGGCGGATCAGGGCCGGACGGTGCTGCTCGCCATGAACGCCGGCATGTATCACCAAGACCTGACCCCAGTCGGCCTTCTCGTCGAAGACGGCCAGGAGAAGGCGCCGATCAACGTCGCCGACAGCGAAGGCAATTTCTTCCTGAAACCGAACGGCGTGTTCCTGGTCCGCAAGGACGGCAAGGCGGCGGTCATGGAGACAAGCGCCTATGCTGCCGCCAGGCCGGACGTGATGTTTGCCACGCAATCCGGCCCGATGCTGGTGATCGACGGCCGGCTTCATCCTCGCTTCGAGCAGAACGGCACATCGCGCTATATCCGCAACGGCGTAGGCGTGCGTGACGAAAACACCGTCGTGCTGGCGATCTCGCGCTCTGAAGTCAGCCTCGGCAGCTGCGCACGGCTATTTCGCGATGGGCTCGACTGCGCCAACGCGCTTTTCTTCGACGGCGTCGTTTCGGCGCTGTCGAACGGCGAGCGGATGATTGTTGGTGGAAACTATACGGCCGGGCCGATCATTGCCGTGACCGGGAAGACGCTTGCGAGGCGATAACTGGAAGGGAATTCAGTCCGGCACGCTGGTCTGCAGGGCAAGGGCGTGCAGCACGCCGCCCATGTTGCCCTTCAGCGCGTCATAGACCATCTGGTGCTGCTGGACGCGGCTTTTGCCGCGAAAGCTTTCGGCCACAACCTCGGCCGCATAATGGTCGCCATCGCCGGCCAGGTCGCGAATCGTCACCTTGGCGTCCGGAATGCCTTCCTTGATCAGCCGTTCGATGTCGTGGGCGTCCATTGCCATGCGAGGATTCCTTGTTCAGGTCGTGATCTCATAGATATGGTCGAAATAGCGTATGAACCACACCGAAGGGGCGCCACTCGATCACATCACGGATCCACGACCTCATTTGCCATGAAGCGAGGGAACCAGGATTCGTGGGCGGCGGTCAATTCGCTGACCGGTATCGCACGTGCCTCGCCCAGCTTCAATTCGCTGCCGCCGGTCGAGCCGATCCATGGTGCGAAGATGCCGAGCTTGCTTTGCTGTTCGCGAATGGCGTCCCACGCCTCGCTCTGCGGGTCGATCGACAGCGTCAGGAGATAGCGGCCCTGATCCTCGCCGAACCAGACCGGGACCGGATCTGTACCGATCAGGCCGGGAATGGTCGCGCCGATGCCCGAGGCCATCGCCATCTCGGCCAGCGCCACCGCGATGCCGCCATCGGAAACGTCATGCGCCGCGGTAACGACGCCGGAGCCGATCAGCGCCCGCACATGGTCGCCGACCCGCTTCTCGTGGTCGAGATCGACCGGCGGCGGCGGGCCGTCGGCGCGGCCATGGATGTCGCGCATATAGGCGGACTGGCCAAGATGCGTGCCCCACATGGTCGGCGCGCCGACCAGCACGATCATCTGGCCTTCGGCGGCAAAGCCGATGCGCACCATTTTCGACCAGTCGGCAATCAGACCGACGCCGCCGATGGTTGGCGTGGGCAGGATGCCCTGTCCGTTGGTCTCATTGTAGAGCGAGACGTTGCCGGAGACGATCGGAAAGCCGAGCGCCCGGCAGGCATCGCCGATGCCTTTCACAGCGCCAACCAGCTGGCCCATGATCTCCGGCCGTTCGGGATTGCCGAAATTGAGGTTGTCGGTGGCAGCGAGCGGCAGAGCGCCAGTGGCTGTCAGATTGCGCCAGCATTCGGCCACCGCCTGCTTGCCGCCCTCGTAAGGGTCGGCTTCGCAATAGCGCGGCGTCACGTCGGAGGAGAAGGCGAGCGCCTTGGTCGGGTGGCCGTCGACGCGCACGACGCCGGCGTCGCCGCCGGGAAGCTGCAATGAATTGCCCTGGATCAGCGTGTCGTACTGCTCCCACACCCAGCGGCGCGAGGAAAGGTCCGGTCCGCCCAGCAGCTTGAGCAGTGCGTCGGCCACATCGGCTTGCGGTGCATCGCCAGCCAATGGCACCGGCTTCTTCGGCTCGACCCAGGGACGGTCATACTCCGGCGCCTGGTCGCCGAGATCCTTGATCGGCAGGTTGGCGACCTCGTCGCCCTGGTGCAGCACGCGGAAGCGCAGATCGTCGGTGGTCTTGCCGACGATGGCAAAATCAAGGCCCCATTTGTGGAAGATCGCCTCGGCCTGTTTTTCCTTTTCGGGGCGCAGCACCATCAGCATGCGCTCCTGGCTCTCCGAAAGCATCATCTCGTAGGCGCTCATACGCTCTTCACGCACCGGCACCTTGTCGAGATCGAGCTCGATGCCGAGGTCGCCCTTGGCGCCCATTTCTACGGCAGAGCAGGTGAGGCCGGCGGCACCCATGTCCTGGATGGCGATAACGGCGCCGGACGCCATCAGTTCGAGGCAGGCTTCGAGCAGGCATTTTTCGGTGAACGGATCGCCAACCTGCACGGTGGGGCGCTTCTCGTCTATCTTGTCGTCGAATTCGGCCGAGGCCATGGTGGCGCCGCCGACACCGTCGCGCCCGGTCTTGGCGCCGAGATAGACGACCGGCAGGCCGACGCCCTTCGCCTCGGACAGAAAGATTGCGTCTGTCTTCGCGAGGCCCGCGGCAAACGCATTGACCAGGATATTGCCATTGTAGCGAGCGTCGAAATTGACCTCGCCGCCGACCGTCGGCACGCCGAAGGAATTGCCATAGCCACCGACGCCGGAAACGACGCCGGCAACGAGGTGCCTGGTTTTGGGATGGTCCGGCGCACCGAAGCGCAGCGCGTTCATCGCCGCGATCGGCCGCGCGCCCATGGTGAAGACATCGCGCAGGATGCCGCCGACTCCGGTCGCCGCTCCCTGATAAGGCTCGATGTAGGAGGGATGGTTATGGCTCTCCATCTTGAAGACGACGCAGTCGCCATCGCCGATGTCGACCACGCCGGCATTCTCGCCCGGGCCCTGGATGACTTGCGGCCCGGTGGTCGGCAGCGTGCGCAGCCACTTCTTCGACGATTTGTAGGAACAATGCTCGTTCCACATCGCCGAAAAAATACCGAGTTCGGTAAAGCTCGGCTCGCGCCCGACCAGGTCGAGGATGCGCTGGTACTCGTCGGGCTTCAGCCCGTGCGCGGCAATGAGTTCCGGAGTGATCGGCACGGAATTGGAAATGGTCATGATCGGCAATTTGTGTCCTTGGGATCGAGTCCCGTCTTATCGCAAGCTTTGCAGCCGATACACCCCGCCGGATGACTAAAACGACGGAAAGCAACAGCTGGCCGCAAGTAGCGAAAGATCGCCACTCAACCCGCCGGTTTCAAGCCGGTTCAGGAAAAGCTGTCATAGCCTGCTCGGCCTTCGTCCAGAAGCCGCCGGATCACCGCGACGCCGTGCGCGATATCGTCCCGCTGTCGCGGCTGCGAGATGCCAAACCGCACGCCGTGAAAGGCCTGTTCGGAACGTCCCGCCTTGAACTCGTCCTCGTCGTCGATGAGCACGCCGTGTTCGAGGCAAGCTTGTTTGAAAGTGCCGGAAAGCCATGGGTCCGGCAAAGTGAGCCAGACGAAGGGCACATTATCCAGCGCCTTGAAGTCGAAGCCGTCGAGTGTCTGGCGCACGATCGCAATGCGCGCACCGATCTCGCCAATGCTGCGCTTGCGCATCTCGGCGGCCTGACCGGACAGCACCAGCCGGCTGCCCACCTCCGCCAGCAGGAAGGGCAGGCCGCCCGTCATCATCTTGTGGGCGACCCGGATGCGGTGACGATAGGCCGGCGGGCAGGCGAGCCAACCGCCGCGAACACCCGCCGCGACCGATTTCGACAGGCCGCCGGCAACGATGGTCCGTTCGGGAGCATATTCGGCCAATAAAGGTGTCGGATCATCGGTCAGTCCGCCATAGAGATCGTCCTCGATCAGGACGACGTTGTATTGACGGGCGATATGCGCGATTGCCTCGCGGCGCGAGGCCGACAGCGTTGTCAGCGTCGGATTTTTGGCCGTCGGCATCAAAAACATCATCTTCGGATGCTTTTGTGCACAGACGCGTTCGAAATCCTCGGGATCGATGCCCTCGTCGTCAGCCGCCACCAATGCTGTCCGGCGACCAATAAGGCCGGCGCTGCGGGAAATCTGCGAATAGGTGAGGTGCTCGAAGACGACATAGTCGCCTGGGGCGGTGAGCCCCGCAATGGTTGCCATCACCGCGGCGTGGGTGCCGAGCGTAGGAACGATTGCATCTGCGGCCGGGCGAAAGGAATTGCGCGACAGCCAGCGCCTGCCGGCCTCGAACCAGCGGTCCGGGAAGTCACGCGTGTAGCTTGAAATCTCATGCGGATGGTCTTGGGCCGTGCGTGTCAACACGTCGGCGACGATGGCGCCCTGGCCGACATCCGGTGCGGCGGTGCTATCGAAGCGCAGCTTGTCGCCGGGCGCATCCATATAGCGCGTGCCTTGTTCGACCGTCCCCAGGAACTCCGGCTTTGCGCTCTCCGACTGCTGAGCGAGAACATAGGTTCCGCGGCCGACCTCGCCGCTCACCAGACCGCGCTCGCGCAGCAATTGATAGGCCCTGCCGACGGTGCCGACGGTCGTGCCGATGTCGTATGCCAGATCGCGCTGCGGCGGCAGCTTTGCTCCTGCACCGATCAGGCCGCGGTCGATGTCTGTCTCGATGGAATCGGCAAGCCGCTGATAGAGTGGGCCGGTACCGGCGGTAAGATCTGGAAGCCAAGTTGTCATGGTGACAATTTTCTACATTGCACCGAAATGAGAGTCAATACATATGAAGCGGGCCGTATAAAAGGGCACAATTGCAATATTGGCAGAAGAGAAATGGGTACAATAGAGACAATCCGATACGCGGCAGTTGAATTGACCGGAAGCCGCTCGTCGGGCCGGAGATCCTATGTTCGCCGGCTCGTGCAAGTGGTCACGTCATTGGTCCGATGGATCGACAGCCTGCTGGATCGCCGGCGAAGTCGGCTGGTCCTGCTCGAGATGACCGACGCCCAACTCAAGGATATCGGCATTTCGCGCTGCGATGCCCATCGTGAGGGTCTGAGGCCGTTCTGGGACTGAGCCGCCACGCTGGTCATTGAGGAGATGCGCCCTCCTTCTTGCGTTCACCGGATTCCCGCCTGCGACGCTTCTGATGAATAGGGGTATTGCTGAAAACAGCTATTCCACCTATTTTCCGGTGTGAAGGAGATGGTCATGGCGAGTTTCACCCTCACAGATCTCGGTAACAAATCCGGCGAGGTCGTCGAGGCCGCGTTCCGTGGTCCCGTCGACATCACCAAGCGCGGCAAGCGAAAGTTCGTGCTCCTGACGGCAGAGCAGTTCGACCGCATCACCGGTCGCAGCGCCCAGCGGGCGCACCGCGTCGAGGATCTGTCGACCGAGGAACGCGACGAGCTTCTAGCCGGCCTCGACGCAATCGCGCGAGATGATGTCCGGGATGACTGAGCTTGGTCACGGACAGATCATTCTCTACTCCTATCTGTGGGCAAGGGAATATGACCGTGGCGAGGAGAGCGGACGCAAGGCGCGGCCGACTTGCGTCATGCTGATCGTTGCCGGTAAGAATGGCCGCAAGCAGGCTCTGCTCTTTCCGATCACGAGTCAGCCGCCACGCCCTGACGCGTACTACGTCGAGATTCCTGAGACGTAGGCCCGTCGCGCCACGCTCTATACGCCAGCCTGGGTTATCGTCGATGAATTCAACACCGATGATCTCGCGACGAGCTGGGCGCTCGAGGATGCCAAGCCGCTTGGCCAATTCACGCGCAAGTTCATGTCACGGATTGCCGGTGAAGCTGCTGCGGCGATCGTGCAGGCGCCGCGCGAACCGTGCCAAGACGCTAAGGCGGGAGAGCGTCATCGCGAACGGACGCGTGCCGTCCTGACCCGCGAAAGGCCATGGTCCACAAGCACCGCCACAATGCACAGCAACAGAAAAAGTCCGGTGATGGCTAGAGCCGAGACGGCGACACTGGCCGCACCGTGTTTGGAGACGTCGAGGAACGGGTAGGGCACTTCGCCGGCAATCGGCGCCCGCAGCAGCGCATAGGCCAGGTAGGCGACCGGATAGATCATCCACCAGGAGATGTCGCGCCACCGCGTCGAGCCGTCGGCGCCTGCCACAAGCCACCACAGCACGAACAACACCGGCGTCACATAGTGCATGAGAACGTCGCAGAGCAGGAACAGCCCTTGCGGCTGCCAAAGCTGCGCCAGGACCGTTGCATAAACGATGAGGACCAGCGTTATGGCGACGGCTACGCCCGCTCGCATCCGTGGCCCGGCAAAGGCCGGAAACCAGGTGTAACCCGTCGATGACAGCAACGAGGCATGGACGAGCACCGCGCCGATGTTGGTCAGGATGGTGAAGAAGCTGAAATAGAAGACCAGCGAGCCGACAAAGCTGCGGCCGGCTTCCATTGACGCCGGGACGGTGATGCAGAGCTGCAGGACCAGCCCGGCCAGGCCGACGACCAGACCAGTGATCTGCAGCAAGCGACCCATCGGGCTAGGCAGCAGCGCCGCAGGCCGGATTGCCCGCCTGCCAGCGGGCAATGTCCGAGCCGATGCGCGCGCCGAGCGGTTCCGCCATCAGCGGGCCGAACACGTCGACGCGGCTCGAATTGCCTTGCGCCTGCACGACCAGCAGCGGCTTTCCGCCATAATGCTTGGCCGGCACCAGCAGGAAGCGCGGCGTGCCGCTGAACGAATTCAGTTCGTTGGCCATCTGGTACGATTTGAAGGCAGGGTCCTTGCTGGCGATCCAGCATTTGTGGGCAGCGATTGCCACCTGCTCCATGGCAAGCAGTGACGCGCTCTTGCCGGCCGGCGCCGGCGTGCTCTTCGGGCCTGACTGGCAGGAGGCGAGTACAAGCCCGGCGACAGTAGCGAAGGCGAGGCGCGTGATCGTCGGTCTCATGTTCAAGCGGCGCCCATCTCGAGCTCGGACAGGAAGATCTTCAGACCGTCTGTCATCTCACCCCAGACGCGCGACAGCGCCGGATGCTGCAAGGCGATTTGCTCATAGGCATCGAATTTCGGATAGGCATCAAGCAAGTCGGGGCGGCCGATCGTCGCCCTGAAATTGTTGAAGACGAAGCGGGTCGGCGTCAGCCATGCATCGGCAAAAGAGATATCGTCGCCGAGCGCGAACGGGCCATGCGCCATGCGGGCCTCGATTGCCGCAAGCCCATGATGCAATCGGGCGAACTGTGCCTTGATCTCTGCCTCATTGCGCTGCGGCACGAAATAGAGCTCGAACAGCTTCATCATCGGGGCGAGCACGTCAAGGTCGGTGATGCGGGCGAACATGCGCACCAACGCCCGGTCTTTCGAATCCTTGGGCAGCAATGCAGGCTCGGGAAAGCGCTCCTCCAGGTATTCGGCAATGACCACCGATTCGACGATCGTTTCGCCCGAACCGGTGATCAGCACCGGAATCCGGTTGAGCGGCGAGATAGCACGAAAGGCTTCGGGGATGGGAAACCCCGGCGGTGGTGCAATGAGCTTGAGCGGCACGTTCTTGATGTAGGCCAGGGCCCGCACGATCGACGAATAGGGCGACAACGGCCGCGAATAGAGTTTCATGACCGTCGCTCCAGGAGGAAAATTGAAGGCATCAAGCGGCGATGCCCAGCGCGCTTTCGAACAGCGCCCGGCCGTCGCTGCCGCCATGCGCCGCTTCGATCAGGTTTTCCGGATGCGGCATCAGGCCGAGCACGTTGCCGCGGCCGTTGACGATGCCGGCAATGTCGTTGATCGAGCCGTTGGGATTGGTGCCTTCGGCATAGCGGAACACTACCTGGCCTTCGCCTTCGAGGCGGGTCAGCGTTTCGGCATCGGCAAAATAATTGCCGTCATGGTGCGCCACCGGCGCGCGGATGACCTGACCCGGCTGGTAGCGGCGGGTGAACATCGTGTTGGCGTTGGCGATCTGCAGCTTCACCTCGCGGCAGACGAATTTCAGTGAAGTGTTGCGCATCAAGGCGCCCGGCAGCAGGCCTGCCTCGACCAGGATCTGGAAACCGTTGCAGACGCCGATCACCGTGACGCCCTTGGCCGCCTTTTCGGCCACAGCCCGCATCACAGGCATGCGCGCGGCAATGGCACCGCAGCGCAGATAATCGCCAAAGGAAAAGCCGCCGGGAATGGCGATCAGGTCGACATCAGGAATTTCGGTGTCGGTCTGCCAGACGGTGACCGGCGGCGTGCCGGAAATCTTGGTCAGCGCCGCAATCATGTCGCGGTCGCGATTGAGGCCGGGGAGCAGGACGACGGCTGATTTCATTTTGGTTCGTAGGGCCTCTGGGCTTCGGCGAGTTCGCGCAATTCTAGACGGCGTTCTATGCGCTCAAGGCGATCGTCTTGACGGCCGAGAATGCCATAGATGTTGTGAATGTCGCTTTGTGTTGCGACCATGTGACCCCGAACGACATTCAACTCCCGCTTCACTTCGGAAACGTCCTGGCGAAGTTCAGCGACTTCGTGATGCACACGCTTGAGAAGCTCATACATCAACTCATTCGTGGCTTCCGTCATCTACCCTCCGGCACAACCTCAGGTAATGGCTACACTATAGTTCTCAATCACCGTATTCGCTAGAAGCTTGTCGCACATGGCTTTCAGATCGGCCTCGGCCTTGGCCCTGTCGCCCTCGGCAAGCTCGACATCGAAAACCTTGCCTTGCCGCACCTGGCCAACGCCGCCGAAACCCATTGCGGACAGCGCATGCTCGATTGCCTTGCCTTGTGGGTCGAGCACGCCGTTCTTGAGGGTCACGGTAATGCGGGCCTTGATCACGCTGGACATGCTCCTGTTCATCTGTTGAGCGGGCAAGCCGTCAGTGCGGCTTGCCTTTGACGCCGTCGGTCGATGCGACCAGCACCGGCCCGGCCGGACGCGGCGGTTCGTTCTCGTTCATGATGCCGAGTCGGCGGGCAACTTCCTGATAAGCTTCGACCAACCCGCCCATGTCGCGGCGGAAGCGGTCCTTGTCGAGCTTGTCCTGGGTCGCCACGTCCCACAGCCGGCAGGAATCCGGCGAGATCTCGTCGGCGACGACGATGCGCATCATGTCGCCTTCGAACAGGCGGCCGCATTCGATCTTGAAATCGACGAGCTGGATGCCGACGCCCATGAACAGGCCGGAAAGGAAGTCATTGACGCGGATGGCCAGCGCCATGACGTCGTCGATCTCCTGCGGGCTCGCCCAGCCGAAGGCGGTGATGTGCTCTTCCGATACCATCGGATCGTCGAGCGCATCGGCCTTGTAGTAGAATTCGATGATCGAGCGCGGCAGCACGGTGCCTTCCTCGATGCCCAGGCGCTTGGCCAGCGAGCCGGCGGCGACGTTGCGCACCACCACTTCGAGCGGGATGATCTCGACTTCCTTGATCAGCTGCTCGCGCATGTTGAGCCGGCGGATGAAGTGGGTCGGAATGCCCATCCGGTTGAGATGATTGAAGATGTGCTCGGAAATGCGGTTGTTGAGCACGCCTTTGCCATCGACGATTTCATGCTTCTTCTTGTTGAAAGCGGTGGCGTCGTCCTTGAAGAACTGGATCAGCGTGCCAGGCTCCGGTCCCTCATAAAGGATCTTGGCCTTGCCTTCATAAATGCGGCGGCGATTTTTCATCTGATTTTTCTCTGGATTTGCGGGCAGGCGGCAAGCGACCAGTTCCTGTCCGTCTGCCTAAAATAAGATGGCGACGGTGGGGTTCAATGCCGGTGTCTATCCCAATCGCACTGTTTGCTCAATCGGCAAATCCTTTCAATCAACCGCTTTCGGGGACCGAAATGCCGCAGCGCAGCAACCAATGTAGCATATTGACCGGCCGGCGCCCTTTTGGTTTGTGCTCCGGCAACACATATTGGCGCAACGAATCGGATTTCACGGAGGGATGCCATGAGCAGCATGAAAGACCGCGAAGAGGGCTTTGAGCGCAAATTCGCATTCGACGAGGAACTTCGGTTCAAGGCCGCGGCACGCCGCAACAGAGCGCTCGGCCTGTGGGCTGCCGAAAAGCTCGGCAAGTCAGGTGCCGATGCCGACGCTTATGCCAGGGAAGTGGTCGTCAGCGACATCGAGGAAGCCGGCGATCACGACGTTTTCCGCAAGATACGCAAGGATTTCGATGCGGCCGGCATCGACCAGTCGGACCATCAGATCCGCCGCACCATGGATGAATTGATGGCGCAGGCGATCGAGCAGATCAAGAACACCTGATCTTTCCGCCGGTATCGATAGAATGCTGGACCAATCGACCGCCCGGCCCAGCCGGGCGGTTTTTCTTTGCCTTTGCGGTCGTTTCCGGCTGAATTGCTGCAAGCAAAGAGGAAATCGCCAATGTCCCTGAAGTCACGCCTTGCGGCCGACGAGACGCTGTTCACCGCATGGTCCGGTGTGCCGGATGCCTTGACGGTCGAAATACTGGCCAGACAAGGGTTCGACGCGGTTACGCTCGACATGCAGCATGGTGGCCATCACGAGGACAGCGTACTGCGCGGGCTTGTGCCGGTGCTGGCCGCCAACAAGCCGGCTTTGGTGCGCATTCCGGTCGGCCGCTTCGACATGGCCAGCCGCGCGCTCGACTTCGGCGCCGAGGCGGTGATCGCGCCGATGGTGAATTCAGTGGCGGACGCAAGGCTGTTTGCCGCCGCCATGAAATACCCGCCGCTCGGCGAGCGCTCCTGGGGGCCCACCTATGCCTTTCCGCGCCATGGCAAGGGCGATCATTCCGACTGGCTGCGCGACAGCAATCAGCGCACCATGGCGTTCGCCATGGTCGAAACGCGCGCCGCGCTTGAGGCACTCGACGGCATCCTCGACACGCCCGGCATCGACGGTATCTTCCTAGGCCCTTCGGATTTCTCGATCGCCTGGTCGAAGGGGACCACCGTCAGTTCGACGCTGGAGAGCATGATGGAGACCGTCGCCTCGATCGCCGAGCGCACCCGTAAAGCCGGGAAGCATGCGGCGATCTATGTGATGGAACCGGCCATTGCCGGTCGCGTGGTGTCGATGGGCTACCGGCTGCTGGCGATGGGTTCCGAGCATTCGCTGATTTCGCTTGGGGCAAAGACCCTGCTGAACAGCGTCAGGGGCTCAATCGCTTCCTAGAGATCCGTCAGGAATTTCGCGAAGGTCATCGATCCTTCGGGCCAGGGGCCGAAGCCGGAATCTGCGTTGAGATGGCCGGCATCGCCGGCATCGATGAACAGCGAGCCCCACGCCGCGGCAATGTCCTCGGCGACGCCGAAGGCGCAGAACGGGTCGTTGCGGCTGGCGATCACCACCGACGGAAACGGCAGCGGGTCGCGCGGATAGGGGCCGAAGGTCATCAGGTGCCTGGGCTTTATCTCTGGATTGGCGACATCGGGCGGCGCCACGAAAAAAGCGCCGGCGACCGGCCGCTCGAACCGAGGCAAGGCCTGGATGACCGCGGCGACGCCAAGCGAATGAGCGACGATGACGACCGGCCGCTCGGCCTCGTTAACCGCCTTGGCGACACCGGCCGTCCAATCCTCGCGCACCGGCTTCGACCATTCCGCCTGCTCGACGCGGCGCGCTGTCGACAGTTTCGACTGCCAGCGGCTCTGCCAATGATCAGGGCCGGAATTGGTGTAGCCCGGCACGATGAGAATATCTGCTTCCCTGACTTTCATGGCGCGCATGTAGCGAGACGCGTTGTCGGCTGCAACCGGGTATGAACTCGACAGCGACACGCGAACGGCCGCTCACGAGCCCGGTTCTGCTCGCTATTGTGAACACCATGTTCGCTTCTTGCGCTCTTGTGTGAACGACCGCGATCGACGATCTGTGCCCAGGAAAGAATGGCTGTTCCGAGATTTTGGCACGGACACGGCGTAGAATGATTGATGGCGCCGGGTTCCTCCATTGGAAGCTTGTCGAGCGCCGCCTGAACGGAGCACTTTGATGAGCGAACTGCCTTTTGCCGCGACGACCCCGGTCAGCGTTGCCCGCGTCGGCTTGCGGGCGCGCGATGCAGAAAATCTCGCTGCCTACTATCGCAAAGTCGTCGGTTTGCAGGAACTGAGCCGCTCCGGCGGCACGATTACGCTCGGTGCAGTCAATCGTCCTTTGCTCGACATCGAAGCGGATCCGGCGGCGAAACCCGATGATCCGCGCAGCGCCGGTCTTTTCCACACCGCCTTCCTGCTACCCGGTCGGGCCGATCTCGGCCGCTGGATCAATCACGCCATCGCCGGCAAGATCGGCATCGAGGGCGCATCCGATCATCTGGTCAGCGAGGCGCTTTATCTAACCGATCCGGAAGGCAACGGCATCGAGATCTATGCCGACCGCCGTCCGCAGGATTGGAAATGGAATGGCGACAAGATAGCGATGGCGACGGAGCGGCTGAACATCCCTTCGGTGGTTGCCGAAGTGCCGGCCGGTGACACCGGTTGGCAGGGCGCGCCGGAAAACAGCATTATCGGCCACGTCCATTTGCGCGTCGGCAGGCCGGAAGAAGCCGAAGCATGGTGGCATCAGGAGTTCGGTTTCGACACAGTGGCAAAGTACGGTGGCGCGGCGGTGTTCCTATCGTCCGGTGGCTATCATCACCACATTGGCGCAAATGCGTGGCAGAGCGCGGGCGCCGGTCGCCGCGATCCCTCCCGCTCCGGCTTGGCCTGGGTCGAGATGCGCTCGGACAATGCCGCAAGCGAGACCACCCGCGAGGACCCGTGGGGCACAGTGATAAGGACGGTTCCCGGCAAGGCGTAGGCTAGAGGTTCGCCTTCTCAAGCAGGCGTCCAAGCATCAGCAGGCCCGCTGGCCATACGCCCAGGCGGGCCTCGTTTCCCATATGGCCGAGATCGCCGGCATCGGCGATATCCGCGCCCCAGGCGGCGGCAAAAGCGGTCGCCTTGTCGAAGGTGACGCGTGGGTCGCTGCGGCTCGCCACCACCAATGTCGGGAAGGGCAGGCGCTTCAGCGGCATCGGCGCGAACGGGCGCACCGCGTCGAATGAAGGATCGGCATCCTCGACATTGGTTGCGGCAACCAGGAATGCCGCCGCGACCTTGTCGAGTTGGCTTTGACTGGCGCCGCCAGCCCACTTCACCGCCGTCGCCACCGCCAGCGAATGCGCAAGCAGCACGACGCGGCGCGGTGCGGCGGCCACCGCCGCATCTACCTGGCCGATCCAGTCTTCAGGCTTCGGCCGGTCCCACTCGGCCTGCAGCACGCGGCTCGAATTGGGGAACACCCGGCACCAATGCGACATCCAGTGATCCGGCCCGGAATTGCCGCGCCCGGGCAGGGCAAGGAAATCGAAATCTCCGGCCGCCGAAATCATCAGGCTTCTCCAAACACTCGGCTGAAGATCGTATCGACGTGCTTGGTATGATAGCCAAGATCGAATTTCTCGCGGATCTCGGCCTCGGGCAAAGCTGCAACAACGTCCTTGTCGGCCAGAAGTTCCTCAAGAAAATCAGCGCCTTGCTCCCACACCTTCATGGTGTTGCGCTGCACCAGCCGATAGGCGTCCTCGCGCGAAACGCCGGCTTGCGTCAGCGCCAGCAGCACGCGCTGCGAATGCACAAGGCCGCGGAATTTGTTCATGTTCTTCAGCATGTTGTCGGGGTAGACGAGCAGTTTGTCGACAACGCTGGTCAGCCGTGAGAGCGCGAAATCGAGCGTTACCGTCGCGTCGGGCCCGATCATGCGCTCGACCGAGGAATGCGAGATGTCGCGCTCGTGCCAGAGCGCCACATTCTCCATTGCCGGCAATGCGAAGGAGCGCACCATGCGGGCAAGGCCGGTGAGGTTCTCGGTCAGCACCGGGTTGCGCTTGTGCGGCATCGCCGACGAACCCTTCTGTCCGGGTGAAAAGTACTCTTCTGCCTCGAGCACCTCGGTGCGCTGCAGATGGCGCACCTCGATCGCCAGCCGCTCGATCGACGAGGCGATCACGCCGAGCGTGGCGAAGAACATCGCATGGCGGTCGCGCGGAATCACCTGCGTCGACACCGGCTCGGGCTTCAGTCCGAGTTTCTTGGCCACGTATTCTTCGACATAAGGATCGATATTGGCGAAGGTGCCGACCGCACCCGAGATGGCGCAGGTGGCGATGTCCTCGCGTGCGTGCACCAGCCTCTCGCGGCAACGCGAGAATTCGGCATAGGCCTGCGCCAGCTTGACGCCGAAGGTGGTCGGCTCGGCATGGATGCCATGGCTGCGGCCGATTGTGATGGTGTCCTTGTGCTCGAAAGCGCGGCGCTTGAGCGCCGCAAGCAGCCCGTCAATGTCGGCCAGCAGGATGTCGCTGGCCCGGGTGAGCTGCACGGCAAAACAGGTGTCGAGAACGTCGGAGGATGTCATGCCCTGGTGGATGAAGCGGGCATCCGGCCCGACGAATTCGGCAAGATGGGTGAGAAAGGCGATGACGTCATGCTTTGTGACGCGCTCGATCTCGTCGATGGCTTCGACATCGAATTTCGCCGTCCCGCCTTTCTCCCAGATGGTCTTGGCGGCCTCCTTCGGGATGACGCCGAGCTCGGCCAACGCGTCGCAGGCATAGGCCTCGATCTCGAACCAGATGCGAAACCGGGTTTCGGGCGACCAGATGGCCACCATGTCCGGCCGGGAGTAGCGAGGGATCATCAGTCGGTCCTGACTTGCGAGAGCATTTGCCCGCGTCCTAACAGAGGCAGGCAAAATGCTCAACGTTGCTGGCGCGCAAACCAGACACTGGCGACAGCGAGCGCAATGAAACCGAGCGGAAAATACAGCCGGACGCCGAGGACGACGAACTGGTAGAGTGCCGTCAACATCGTGAACACGAACTGGAAAACCCAGGTGATGGTGAGCGCGGGCGCATGCCATTGGACGTAGTAGGAGCGGTATTGCAGCCCAAACAGGCCGCCGGTGACGGCGATCGTCGCTGCGAGAAAGCAGACGAAGGCGGCGGCGAGTGCGATCTCCCAGTGGCGTCCGAGCGAGACGAGCCGCGCCAGGAACAGCCCGATCGGGAAAGCCAGCGCACCTCCGGCAGCATAAAGCAGCGAGACGAAGCGGATCTTTGCCGGGGTCTCCCAATCGTAATGCAGCAGATTGAGCAGCGCGCTGGCGCCCATCGCCATGGCCCACAGCAGCGCGCCGACGGACGCAGCACGCAGCGGCGGTAAAGCGCGGCGGAGACGATGCAAGGCGCGGGTGCGCATGGCCAGGAGCGTCACAGCCGTCCGGTTACCGCGATCCAGCGATAGTCCGGCCCTTCGAAGCCGTATTGGCGCACCGCGATCAGCACGGCATAGGCGCTGAGGCTATCCAGCGAAAATGTCTGAACCGCGCCGATCTGGTAGCCATTCGGACAGCCTCTGCTTTGCGGGATCGATCTGTCCTCGTGAATAATCCTAGTCCGGCCGCCGTCCTTCGCCTCGATGCGCAGCAGGCGAAAGCCATTGATCTCACCCTGGCTCTGGCAGCGTTCGGTGTCGTTCATGCCGATCTGGTCGAGCCGGAACTCGAGCGGATCGTCGACCGGCGAGAAGATCGGGCGCGGATTGACCACCATGCGGAAGGGATCGGCAGAAAGCTCGGTCACCGGGTTGAAGCCGGCGGTGATGCCGCGATTTGCCGTGAGTTCCGCCTGACTGACGATCGCTTCGCCCTTTTGCCGGGCCTGCAGCCGCGCTGCGTCCACGGCGGCATTCTCGTCGTCGAGCCGGACACGGATCGGCGAACCCTTCAGGAAACTGTCGTCGGCCGTGTCGATATAATAGCGGTTCGCATAGGGAAATCCCGATCCGTCCTGGACGCCGTATTCCTCGAAGGCAAAGACCCCGCCATCACGGCTGAAGCCGAGGATCTCAAGCTCGGCGACATCGCCTGCGTGGGCGGCGGCCAAAGTTGCAAGCGGGGCAAGCAGGCAGACGGCAAACAGGGCAAGATTTCGCATGGGGCTTTCCATTCAGGCGGTCGACGCCGTTAAATTCCTATCACGATGTCGTCAAAAGATCGTGCTGACTGAAACACAAGGTCGATGCATCCAATCCGGCCGTCGTTTGTTATTGTCGGCAGCTTCACGGTATCGTGCCTTCCGAAAATCAGGGTCGATTGTCGGAAGGCACGATGCATTGATTCAAAATGTTTAGTGCGTCCTTTGCGCGTTCAAAAGGACGCGCGGCGCTCTAAGGGAGACCCCAATGACGGATGCATCCAAGATTCGCGAACGTATGGAAGTGATCGGCGCCGACGGCGTCCATGTCGGTACCGTCGACAAGGTTGACGGAGATCGTATCAAGCTGACCAAGCGTGACAGCGGCGAGGGCGCTCACAGGGGCCATCACCACTTCATTCCTCTCAGCCTTGTCGCCGAGGTCGAGGGCCAGAAGGTGCGGCTCTCTGCAAACTCGGATGTTGCGGTCACGTTCGAAGAAGAAAAATCCGAACCCACCTGATCAAAAGTCCAGTCTGATTACGGCAAACCCGAATGAGCGTGGCGCGGTCAGCGCGACGACCAGACCGGCAACAGATCGCCCTCGGCCGGCGTCGCGGCAAAGACGCCGCGACTGATGGCGCGGGCCATCGTGGCGCCGGCTGCGGCGTAGAGATCGATTGCATCGTTGGGTGCGAGCTCGATGCCGCTCTTGCCGGTTGCCAGCGCGAAGACCAGATCGCCGTCGGCGGGCGTGTGCGTCGGCCAAATGGCACGAACAAAGCCGTCATGCGCTGATATCGCCAGGCGTTTGGCGGCGGCCTTCGTGAGTACCGCATCGGTGGCAATCACGGCGATGGTCGTGTTGGCGCCGATTTCCGCCTGCTCTGCGGCATGCTTGTCACGGAACTTCAGCAGGATCTTTCTGGCATCGTCAGGCATCGGGTGGGGATAGCCTAAGCCGCCGAACTCGTCGCCGATCTCGAACGGCGCCGCCCAGAAATGGCGGGTCCCGGCGACCGTCACCGAGCCCGTCGGGTTGACGGCGGCGAGCGCGCCGATGGTGACGCCGCTGTCCAGCACTGTCGAGGCCGAGCCGAGCCCGCCCTTCAGGCCGGAGCTCAAAGCCCCGCTACCTGCGCCGGCAGTGCCGAGGGCAAAGTCGATCGCAGCGGCTTGCGCGGCTTCGTAGCCAAGGTCGCGGTAAGGCGGATACCGGCCCCAATCCTTGTCGCCGCCATTGCGCAGGTCGAACAGGATCGCCGCCGGCACGATCGGCACCCGAAAGCCGCCGACCTCGACGCCGATGCCTCTTTCGCGCAAGGCCGCCTGCACCCCCGACGCGGCGTCAAGGCCAAAAGCCGAGCCGCCCGAAAGCACCACAGCATGGATGGCGTGGATCGAATTGTGCGGCTCGAGCAGGTCGGTTTCGCGGGTGCCCGGCGCACCGCCCAGGATTTGCACACCGGCCACGGCCGGTTCGTCGCAGATGACGGTGGTCACACCGGATTTCAGTTTGGCATTCGCCGCATTGCCGACACGCAGGCCGGCGACGTCGGTGATGAGATTGCGCGGACCCGTATGGAACATCCCCGTGCTTGACATCATTGGCTCTCCGCCGGCACGAAACGGCCGCCGTCGAAACGGTAGGCTTGATAGGGATTTTGCGTCAGGTCACCTTTTTCGTCAAAGCGGATCGGTCCGATCGCCGTGGTGAAGTCATGCGCGGTCAGCACGTTGGCCAGCCTCTCGCCGGAGCTTTGCGTCAATGCTGAAGCGGCCTTGGCGATCTCGACCGCGGCATAGGCGGGCAGCGTGTAACCTTCCGGCACGATGTTTTGTCCGGCAAAGCTCTGCAGCACCTTGGGGTCGGCGACGTCGGCCCATTCGGGCGGCGCGATCATCAGCGTGCCGACGGCATAAGGCACGTCGCCGAGCGGCGCGCGCAACGCTTCGCCGCCGGCAAACACCATGCCGGTATTTAGCTGGCCAGCATCCCGACCCATAATGGCGACATCATCGCCGTCGCCGCCGGCAAAGACATGCGTTGCGCCGGCTTTCTTAAGACGGCCGATCAGGCCGATCTGGTTGTCGAGCTGCGGCCGGAACGTGTCGACGAACACCGGCTTCAGCGCCGCCTGCTCGGCGGCCGCACGAAACGTCTCGGCCATTTCGCGGCCATAGATCGTGCCGTCGTCGACTATGGCGAACAGCTCGCTCTGCCATAAGCGGGTAAGGATGGCAGCGACGGCATTGCGCTCGTCGTCGCCGCGCGGCCCGAGACGATAGATCGGCCATCCGGTCTTGGCGCGCCGGTCGGTCAGGCTTTCCGTGCGAACGCCGACGGTGATCACCGGGATGCCGGCATCCTTGAGGATCGGCAGAGCCGCCTCGATTGCGTCGGTGCACAAAAACCCGATGACGACGTTGACCTTGGCCGCGGTGAACTCCCGCGCGGCGGCGGCGCCACCGTCGGCCGTGCAGGCGTCATCGATCGTCGTGATCTCGGTATCGTTCGCTTCAGCCGCCATTGTCGCGCCGGCCTCGACCTGTTTGCCGAGGATCGCCGACGGCCCGGACATAGGTGCCGCGACGCCGACCAGCAGCGTCTCGGCACTTGCACTACCGGCGACCGAGAGCCAGGCCAGCACCGCTATCGTGGTCGTCCAAGGTCGCATGCGAGCGAAGAATTCCTCTGCACCGGTCGCGTGTTTGCTGGCGCCAATGCCGTCAAGACCTAAAGGCTAGCCAGCTTTGGTGCAACACGCGAATTCTGGATATACGTCAAGCACTTCGCTTGTGGCATGCAATATCCCCCCATATATAACGGTTGGTTCTGACTAGTGGAAAATCATCGGTGCTGAAGAAGAATGACATCGGGCCGCAGGCCTACCGCGACGCGATGGCCCATTTTGCCGGCCATGTACATGTAGTCACCACTGATGGCCCCGCCGGCAGGCGCGGCGCGACGGTGATCGCGGCCTGCTCGGTGTCGGACACGCCGCCGACCATCCTGGTCTGCCTCAATCGTGAAAATCCCAAGAACGAGCCGTTCGTGGAGAATGGCAAATTTGCCCTGAACACGCTGGCTTCGGATCAGGAGCCGCTGTCGATCGGCTTTTCCGGCATTACCGGCCTGCCGGTCGAGGAGCGTTTCGCGTTGGCCGAATGGGATGTGATCTCGACCGGTTCGCCGACGCTGAAGGGCGCGCTCGCCGTCTTCGACTGCGAACTGATCGATACCAAGGATCTGGCCACCCACCGTGTGCTTTTTGGCAAAGTTACAGGTTTGCGCATCGGCGATAATTTGCGGCCGCTGATCTATTACAACCGCGGCTACCACGCTCTGTAGAGGCTTTGATGGCCGCGCCCGCGGAGACAGAATGACCGAGTTGAAAACCGCGTCCGGCGCCGCGGACGATCGACGAGACGCTCGATCTGTTGACACGTGCGGATTATGTGGCGGACCGGTCGCTGGCGACCGTGCTGTCTTTATGCGTTCGGTCGACCCGCGCCGGTGGATCGAGGCTGGCGTGAAGCGCGTCGCATAACCACATGTCTCCCAGGGAGAAAATCATGGAACACAGTATCTATCTCGACGAAGCCCGCGACCCGCTGATCATCGCGGAGGGCTGGATGAAGGACGGCAAGAACGTTGCCATCGCCACCGTGGTCGAAACCTGGGGTTCGGCACCGCGTCCCGTCGGCAGCCACCTGGTCATCGACGCCGAAGGCAATTTCCACGGCTCCGTCTCGGGCGGCTGCGTCGAAGGCGCCGTGGTCACCGAGGCGGTCGATGTTATCGATAGCGGCAAGGCGAAGATGCTGGAGTTCGGGGTCGCCGACGAAACCGCCTGGCAGGTCGGCCTGTCCTGCGGCGGCCGCATCAAGGTCTATGTCGAAAGGTTGGGCTGATTCTAGATGGATCCTTACGCGCTGAAGACACTCAACGCCGAACGCCGCGCACGCCGCGCGGCAATCCTGGTCACCGATCTCGGCGACGGCCGCGACCGTGTCGTGCGCGAGGGCGACCGGGTAGCCGGCGAACTCGGGGCGGCCGTCGCCAAGGCATTTCGCACGGGCAGTTCCGGTTCGGTCGAAGCTGAGGGGCGGACGTTCTTCCTCAACGTACATCTGCCGCAGCCGCGCCTGGTGGTGATCGGCGCCGTCCACATCAGCCAGGCGCTGGCACCGATGGCCAGGATCGCCGGCTATCCTGTCGAGATCATCGATCCGCGCACGGCCTTTGCCACGCCCGATCGTTTTCCCGATGTCGCGCTGCATGCCGAATGGCCGGAGGATGTGCTGACGCGTCAGCCGCTCGATAGCTATACGGCGCTGGCTGCTCTCACCCACGATCCGAAGATCGACGATTTCGCGCTGAAGGCGGCGCTCGACGCCGGCTGCTTCTATGTCGGGGCGCTCGGCAGCCGCAAGACCCACGCCAAACGTGTGGAACGCCTGCTGGCTTCGGGAGCAACCGCCGACCAGATCGCCCGCATTCATGCCCCGATCGGCCTCGACATCGGGGCTGCCAGCCCGGCCGAGATCGCCGTCGCGGTGTTGGCGCAAGCGATCCACGTCTTTCGCTCGCGCGGCCTCGAATCCAAAGGCGCGGTCGCGTGAAATTTGGTCCCGTTGCGATCGATACGGCCGAAGAGGCAGTGCTGGCGCACGCCACCACGGCCGGAGGGCACCGCTTCCGCAAGGCGCACAGGCTAAGCGCCGGGGATGTGTCCCTGTTGAAGGCCGCTGGCATTTCCGAGGTCGTCGCGGCGGTGTTGGCGCCCGATGATCTCAGCGAGGACGTCGCCGCCGAGAAGATCGCCGCATCCATGATCCATCGCAACATCGAGGCGAAGCCCGCCGCGACCGGCAGGGTCAACCTCCACGCGCAGGCTGCTGGCATGTTCACCGTCGACGCGGTGATGATCGACGCTATCAATGCCGTCGATCCGACGATCACCATCGCCACGCTCGCGCAGCATGCGCCGGTCGAAAAAGGTCAGATGGTAGCAACGGTGAAGATCATCCCATTTGCGGTCGCCTCCGCTTTGGTCGATGCCGTGGCAAGGATCTGCGCCGGCGGTGAGATATTTGCTGTCAACGCCTATCAGCCGGTGCGCGTCGGCGTCATCCAGACGGTGCTGCCCGGCATCAAACCCAGCATGCTCGACAAGACGCTGCGCGTCACCGAAGCACGCCTGGCGCGTTCGGGCGGCAGGCTGACGGCGGAGCGTCGAACGCCGCATGAAATTACCCCCGTCGCCGAGGCTGCGGCCTCGCTGATACGCGACAACGATATGGTGGTTATCTTCGGCGCCTCGGCGATGGCCGATTTCGGCGACGTCGTTCCCGCTGCGATCGAAAAGGCGGGCGGCACTGTCATCCGCGCCGGCATGCCGGTCGATCCCGGCAATCTGTTGGTGCTCGGCACTCTAGGCGGCAAGCGCATCATCGGTGCGCCGGGCTGCGCCCGCAGTCCCAAGGAGAACGGCTTCGACTGGGTGCTCGACCGGCTGATTGCCGGCCTCGACGTGACCGCCAGGGATATTGCCGGCATGGGCGTCGGCGGGCTGTTGATGGAAATTCCGACGCGGCCGCAGCCGCGCGAGCCATTGCCGGCCAAAGCCGAACCAAAGGTCGAGATCGTGCTTCTGGCCGCCGGCCGCTCCAGCCGCATGGGCGGGCCGAACAAGCTCTTGGCGCTCTTCGACGGCAAGCCGCTGGTCCGTCGCACTGCCGAACGCGCGGTCGGTTCGAAAGCCGCGGCCACCATAGTCGTCACTGGCCACCAGCGCGAGCGCGTGCGCGATGCACTGTCTGGCCTCGATGTGACCTTCGCCGACAATCCGGATTTCGCCGAGGGTCTGTCTTCGTCGCTGAAGGCCGGCATCGCCAAGATTTCCGGCGACGCCGCCGGCGCCATGATTGTCCTCGGCGATATGCCCGGCGTCGCCTCGGCCGACTTCGACAGGCTGATCGAGGCGTTCCGCAGGTCCGAAGGCCGATCGGTGGTGCGGGCCTCGCACGATGGGCGGCGCGGCAATCCCGTGCTGCTGCCGCGTCCGCTGTTTGCCGCGATCGCTCACCTCGAAGGCGATACCGGGGCCCGCCATCTGGTCGAGGCCGAAGGGCTCGACGTCATCGATGTCGAGATCGGCGAAGGGGCAGCCGTCGATGTCGACACGCGCGAGGCGCTGGAAAGCGCCGGCGGCGTGCTGCAGGATTGACAAACCGAAGCCGAAAAACGCATGGCTGAGGGATGGCCTTTCGTTTCTGCTTCCGGTTCCGCTTGCCTCCCTCTGGCCTCCCGGCCCTGCTGATGGCGATTCTTTTGTCGCTCTCTTGTGCCGCCCACGCCAACGCTCTCGAACTCAAACCCTTCAAGGACGATCTGTTCGCCTATCCGGTCACACTCTCGTCCGAGAGCAACGGCGCCTACACGGTTGTCGATTATCGTGAGCTGCGCGACATCAACGCTCGTGACGAAGTGCCTGAGCGTCGTGTGCATGCGCAATACACCGAAACCGGCGTGCGCAAGGTGCAGCAGGATCTCTTGCTGAAGACCGACGCCGGCGATGTCCGCCACATTGCCGTCGGCAAGACCGGGGGCGCCAGCATCATCGTGCTTTATCTGCACGGGCAGGGCGGCAGCCGTAAGCAGGGCACCGACGACTTCACCTTCGGCGGCAATTTCAACCGCATCAAGAACCTGATGGCCGGCAATGGCGGCCTCTATCTGTCGCCGGATTTTTCCGATTTCGGCGACGCCGGTGCCACCCAGGTCGCCGCGCTGATCGACCACTATGCCGAACAATCGCCGAGCGCAAAAATCTTCGTCGCCTGCGGCTCGATGGGCGGCTCATTATGCTGGAAGCTGGCCGCCCGCAATGACACCGGCGGGCGCATCGACGGGCTGCTGCTGCTCGGCTCGCTATGGGATGAGAGTTTCTTCTCAAGCCCCGCATTCAAGCGTCGTGTCCCGGTCTTCTTCGGCCAAGGCAGCAAGGACCCGGTGTTTCCAATCGAGAAACAGGAAGCCTTCTTCCGATCGATTCTGGCCAAGTCGAAAACCTATCCGACCCGCTTCGTCCGCTTCGAGACCGGCACGCACGGCACGCCGATCCGCATGACCGACTGGCGCGGCACGCTCAACTGGATGTTGTCGAAGGCTCCTTAAGGCGCGGTATTGTAGTCGACGACCGTCTGCGGATTTTCCTCGCCGTCATAAGACGCGTCGACATCGTACTGGACCAGGGAAAAATCGCCGTTGCGAAACAGATAGGTCCCCGATGAAGAGGCATCGCCGATGCCACGCCACTTGTTGAAGGTAGTGATCGTCTTGGTCTCTTCGTCGTAATCGGAATTGGTTGCCCAGCCGGAGGTCTGGAAGCCAACTATGGTCATGCCCAGCAATTTGCCGTCGCTGTCATTGTTCTCGTAGCGGATGTCCATTTCAGGTTCGGCAAACTGCAATTGTCTCACGCCAAGCACGTCGTCGCTCATGTAATAGATCGAGTTTTCGTTGTAGGCCGCGGCCGAGCAGGCGAAATGGATAAGCCGCGTTTCGCTTTCGGGATCGCTGGCAGCCGCATCCTTGCCCTTATAGTGGATCGAGAAAATCTCCGGCTCCTGCGCCAAAAGATCCTTGTCGCACTGGTCGCCATAAGTCGCGGCAAACGCCTTGTTGGCCTGCTCAAGCGCCGCGTCCTTCTTCGGCGGCGGCGGTCCATCGCCGCAGCTTGCCGGCACGGCATCCTCGAAATCGGCCTTTGAGGGTTTCAGCGCACCCTTGTCGATGAAGATCGAGCGAAATGGCGGTTCCTGGATCGAGGCGTTGATCTGGCGCAGCGTATAGCAGCCGGCAAAGACATTTTCGCTGCCGTCCTTGGCCGTCGCCAGGATGGCGACCGGAACGCTGTAGTAGATGCTGCCGGCAGCCCCGTCTTCGGATACGCCACCGGTTTTGACTTCGACCGTGTCCGTGCCGTCATAGCCTTTGACGAAGGAATTGAAATCCTTGGCCGGCTTGGTGTCGCCGAAATAGTCCCAGGCGCGCGCGAATTCGTGCCGGCTGATGGCACTATAAAGTGACCGGATGACCGCGTCGGCATTCGACCTGTCGTCGATATAAGGCGCGTCTGCGGCGAGCGCCGATTGGCCGGCAACGGCAAGCGAGATAAAAGCGGTCGCTGCAAAAAGGGCGCGTCTCATCGGGAACCTCCACTCGATGAAAAATTCTATCATATCGATTGCGGCGACGTGGTGACGCTTGAACAATCGCCTGCGAAAGCGCTACCTCTCGCCGTCGGCAGTCGGGCCGCGTGGAGATTTCTTGTGACCATATCAATGTATGAAGCATCCGTGCCGGTATTTTCGGCGAGGCTGAAGGCACTGGCCAATGTGCTGAACATTGCCGAGCAAAATGCGGCTGATCGCAAGATCGATCCGCAGGTGTATCTGACGGCGAGGCTGGCGCCGGATATGTTTGCGCTGACCAGGCAGGTACAGATTGCCACCGATCACGCCAAGGGCGCGCCGTCGCGGCTTGCCGGGCGTGAGGTGCCAAAATACGAGGACAATGAGGCGAGCTTCGCTGATCTGCAGGCCCGCCTCACCAAGACACTGGCTTATCTCGCGACATTTTCGGCGGCCGAACTCGATGGTTCAGATGACAGGATGATCGAACTGAGGCTTGCGGGACGCGAGGTTTCGATGCCGGGAATGCAGTATCTGCTGCATGCCGCCATGCCCAATTTCTACTTCCACCTGACCACCGCCTACGACATCCTGCGCCACAACGGCGTGCCATTGGGCAAGTCGATCTTCCTCGGATTGCGTTGAGATCCGCTCGTGAGATATCCCGCTGCGGCGGGAAATCTCACGGCGCGCTGTTAGCGTAGGGACATTTCCCGGGCGATGCGCGGGAAATCGGCCGGCTTGACGCCGATGTCGGCGCGATCGGCATTGCTCATCGAATGGAGCAGCGCCAGTGCCGCACGATAGCGCAGCTGTTCCCCCGGACGCGGGCGGGCGAACATTTCAGTGAAGAATCCCATGATTTAAGCCCCTTTATTGAACCTCCACGGCCATCAGTATAGGCAGATCATGACAATTGTGCAGTGCAGCATTCGCATGGCAGCCATGCTGCCTGATCTTTTTTGACTTAATTCGGCTGTTCCGGCGAAACTTCTGCGGTGCTTCGACCGTAGGCCTCAGTGCCGGCACTTGGCCGGTTGTTCCTCGCCATTCCTGGCGAACTTCCGGACTGCATTCACATGCAGTCCGGCTTTTTATTGGCCGCAGGGATAAACCCCGTCCGCTGGCATCCTGGGAAAGTCGCCTGGCCTGCCGTCCGTGGGCTTGGAAGCGGGCGGCGCTTTCCTGTATGCTATTGCTTCCTCCTCGCGCAGCCGCGAAAAAAATCCCGCCGGAGAAACTCCATGCACAAACGCCGTCTCGGCCAGACCGATCTTTTCGTGTCGCAAATCTGCCTCGGATCGATGACCTGGGGCCAGCAGAACACCGAGGCGGACGGTCACGCCCAGCTGGATCTGGCGTTTGCGCGCGGCGTCAATTTCATCGACACCGCGGAACTCTATCCGATCCCGCCCAAGGCGGAGACACAAGGCCGTACCGAGACAATCATCGGCAATTGGATGAAGGAGAAGCGCAATCGCGGCCAGGTGATCATCGCCTCGAAGGTGGTTGGTCGCACCGCCAACACCTGGTTTCGCGGCGACCGCCCGTCTAAGCTGGTGCGCGCCGATATCGTCGACGCTGTTGATAAGTCACTCGCCAGGCTCAACACCGATTACATCGACCTCTATCAGATCCATTGGCCGGAACGCGACGTGCCGTGGGGCGCCAATCCGAACCGCATCGGCGCCGTGCCGCGACGCTCCGATACCGCCGGCGTGCCGGAGGGTGAGACGCCGATCGCCGAGACGCTTGCCGTATTCGATGAACTGGTGAAGGCCGGCAAGATCCGCCATTTCGGCCTGTCGAATGAGAATTCCTGGGGCGTCATGCGTTTCATTGCCGAAGCCGACAAGGGCCTCGGCCCGCGCGTCGCCTCGCTGCAGAACGCCTATAATTTCGTCAACCGCACCTTCGAGGTGAACCTTGCCGAAGTCTGCGAGCGCGAGCAGGTGTCGCTGCTTGCCTATTCGCCGCTGGCGCAAGGCTATTTGACCGGCAAATACGATCATGGCGCGCGGCCGCAGGGCTCGCGCTCGCAATTGTTCAACCGCGGCCAGCGCTACGAGACGCCGAATGCTGCCGAAGTGCAGCTCGAATACAACCGGTTGGCGCGCACCTTCGGCATGGAGCCGGCGCTGTTTGCCAATGCCTATGTCTCGAACCGGCCCTTGGTCACCTCGAACATCATCGGTGCCACCACCATTTCGCAACTCGAAATGGCGCTCTCTTCCGCCGACGTGGTCTGGACCGAGGGCATGCAGAAAGCCGTCGATGCGATCCACCAGCGCGTCGGCAATCCGTGCCCGTGAGGCGTCGAGACGTGATCGTCCGATAATCATAAGGGGAGGGGAACAGCCATGGACTTCCGGATCGACGCAGTGCGGGCGAAATTTCCGGCCTTGTCGCTGACCGACAAGGGCCGCAGGCGCATTTATCTCGACAATCCTGCCGGCACGCAGGTGCCGCAGGCGGTGGCGGACGCGGTGTCACGCTGCCTGCTGACCACCAATGCCAACCTCGGCGGCTTCTTCGAGACCACCATTGCGGCACAGGACATCGTGGACGAGGCCCATCTGGCGATGGCGGATTTCCTTGGCGCGGCAAGTCCGCGGGAAATCATCATCGGTGCCAACATGACGACGTTGACCTACCACATGTCGCGAACGCTCGGCCGTACGATGAAATCCGGCGACGAGATCATCCTCACCCGGATGGACCATGAGGGCAACATCTCGCCCTGGCTGCAACTGGCTGAAGACCTTGGCCTTGTCGTGCGCTGGCTGCCTTTCGACCAGCAGAGCTGGCAGGTCGAGGAGGCAGCACTCGCCGCGCTGCTTTCCGAGAGGACGCGGCTCGTCGCGCTCAACTACGCCAGCAATCTCACCGGGTCGATCAACCGGGTGAAGGCTTTGACCGGCATCGCCAGGCAGGCTGGTGCGCTGGTCTACGTCGATGCCGTCCAGTTCGCGCCGCATGGCCTGATCGACGTCCAAAACCTCGGCTCCGATTTCCTGATCTGCTCGGCTTACAAGTTCTTCGGCCCGCATATGGGAATCTTGTGGGGCAGACTGGACGTCATCGATGCGCTGAAGCCGTATAAATGCCGTTGCTCGTCCAATGCCTTGCCGGAGCGCTTCGAGCTCGGCACGCCGCAAATCGAACTGATGGCCGGCCTGTCGGCGGCTGTCGATTATTTTGCCGAGTTGGGCGCGACGGCTGGCGTGCAAGGGTCGCGTCGGCGGAAAATCGCCAAGGCTTTCGAAGTTTCAATCGCTTACGAGAACCCGCTGGCGCAACAGCTGATCGACGGTCTGTCGGATATTGCCGGCCTGACCATCCACGGCATCACCGATCCGAAGCGGATCAATGAGCGTGTGCCGACGGTGTCGTTCACCGTCGAAGGCATCGTGCCGGAGACGATCGTGCGGCAGATGAATGCCGAAAACATCTTCCTGTGGTCCGGCCACAACTACGCCTGGGAGATCGTCCACCAGCTCGGCATTCCGGCCGAGCAGGGCGTGGTGCGCATCGGCATCGCTCATTACAACACTTCAGCCGAGATCGACGAGACGCTGGAAAGCGTGCACCGCGTTGTCGCCATGCTGAGGCAGGAACGATCCTGAGCGGGCCTCGTGCGGATCATCGCTTGTGGGCGCCGCCAAAACCGGTGAGGAAGGCGGTGAGATTGTCGCCGAGCTCGTCGCAGAGATAGCCGCCTTCCTGGACTATGACCGTCGGCAGGCCGAGACCGGCGATCGCCTCGCCAATGCGCGAAAAACCAGGCGTGCTCACCGACAGTCCGCCGAACGGATCGCCTTCGAAGGCATCTACCCCCAGCGCCACCACAAGCGCATCGGGCGAGAAGGCGTCGATGCGCTGGAACGCTGCCGCCAGTGCTTCGAGGAACGCAGCATCGCCGGATTTGCGCGGCAGCGGCAGGTTGAGATTGTAGCCGAGACCGGCGCCTTCGCCGCGCTCGTCGGCATGGCCCCAGAAAAACGGATAGAACCGCACCGGGTCGGCATGCAGCGACACGGTGAGCACGTCCGGCCGGGCATAGAAGATGCCTTGCGTGCCGTTGCCGTGGTGCAGGTCGACATCGAGGATCGCCACCCGCGCCGCCTGCTTGCGCAGAACCTGTGCGGCGACCGCCGAATTGTTGATGAAGCAGAAGCCGCCGGCGACATCGGCAAAGGCGTGATGGCCAGGCGGCCGGCACAGCGCATAGGCGGCCGGCGCTCCCGACATCACCGCCTCGGCGGTTTCAACCGCGCTCCAGGCGCTCCAAAGCGCGCTCTGCCACGTCTCGCCGGAGATCGGGCAGGCGGTGTCGGCCATGTGGTAGCCGGCCTGGCCGACCGCCGAGGCCGGATAGGAGCCGTTCCGCGCGATCGGATGGATGTTGGGGATGACCTCGGCCGAGGCGCCCTCGATGCGCTGCCAGCGCGCGAAGATATGCTGGAGGAAATCGAGATATTCCGGCGTATGCACCGCCGCAATCGGGCCGAGCCCGTGATCCCGCGGCCGTTCGATCGTGCAGCCGGCAGCCTTTGCGCCGGCTAACAATCGCTCGACCCGTTCCGGCTTTTCCGGATTGGGCTGCGGCGCGCCGCTTGAGAGGAACGCCTTCGGGTCATGGCGCTTCTGTTCTTCGGCATAGAAGGCTTTCATGTTGGCTCCTCCGGTGCATCGGCAAAGGCGAAAAAGGCCTCGCCGACGATCTTCTGCACCTGCTCGTAGCTCGACCAGGCAATGCCCAACCGTTCGTAAAAAGCCTTGGCGGTCTCGTTGTCGGTGTCGACGGACAGCCTGAGATAGACGCCGCCTGCCTTCCGGCACTGCGCCGCCACCCGGCGCAGCAGGCGCTCGCCGATCCTGCGGCCGCGAAAATGGTCCTCGACATAGAGGTCCTGCACATAGACGCCGGGCCGTCCCATCCATGTCGAGAAGATCGGAAAATACAGGCAAAGCCCGGCAAATTCGCCACCGACTTCGGCGATCAAGGTCGAGAAGGCAGGCTTTTCGCCAAAGCCATAGGTGCGGAGATCCTGAGCTGTCGAGGTGATCTCCTGATGTGCGCCGATATGCGCGCCGAGCCGTAGGAGTGCGGCGTGGATGGTTTCGACGTCCTCGACGGTGCCGGGCCGGATGACAATGTCGTTGGTGGCTGTATTGGTCACGGCCGCACCTCAGAACGCCACGCGGTCGCCGCCCTTGAGCGCCAACATCTGCCGTGCCTCGGCCGGCGTTGCGACGTCCAGCGACAATCCGTCGAGCACGCTGCGGATGCGGCGCACCTGGTCGGCATTGGACTTGGCGAGCTGGCGCCCGTCGTAGAGGCTGTCCTCCAGCCCGACGCGGACGTTGCCGCCCATTGCCGCCGCAATCGAGATCATCGGCATCTGGTGACGTCCGGCGGCCAACACCGAAAACTGGTAGCTGTCGCCGAACAATTTGTCGGCGATGCGCTTCATGTGGATCAGGTTTTCGGGGTCGGCGCCGATGCCGCCGAGGATGCCCAAAACAAACTGGATGAACATCGGTCCCGACACCAGCCCGCGATCGCGGAAATGCGCAAGCGAATAGAGATGGCCGACATCGTAGCACTCGAATTCGAAGCGCGTGCCGCAACCACGCCCAAGCTTCTCGAGCACCGTCTCCATGTCGGCAAAGGTGTTCTTGAAGATCGTATCGCGGGTGGCCTCAAGCAGCTTCGGTTCCCATTCGTGCTGCCATTCGCGCGGGCGGTCGAGCATCGGGAACAGCGCGAAATTCATCGAGCCCATATTGAGCGAGCACATTTCCGGCTCGGACCTGAGCGGCGCGGCCAGCCGCTGGTCGAGCGTCATTAGCGACGATCCGCCGGTGGTGATGTTGATCACCGCATCGGTCGCCTGCTTGATGCGCGGCAGGAACTGCATGAACACTTCGGGATCGGCGGTCGGCCGCCCGTCCTTAGGGTCGCGGGCGTGAAGATGCAGGATCGAAGCACCGGCTTCTGCGGCGGCGATTGCGTCTGCGGCGATCTGGTCCGGCGTCACTGGCAGATGCGGCGACATCGATGGTGTGTGCACCGACCCGGTGACGGCGCAGGTGATAATGACTTTTCGCGGCGCCATGGTTCGCCCCTCAGCCTTCGACCGGCAGGTCGAGCTCGCCGGCCAGCACGTCGAGAGAGTCGCCGATGATGGATACGATCTCGCCGATCTGTGCGGCGGTGACGATCATCGGCGGCGCGACCATGAAATTGTCGCCGTCGACACCGCCCTTGACCTTGCGTCCGTAGATGATCAGGCCGCGCTCATAGGCGAGGTCGAGCAGCCGCTGGGTGGCCTTCTTTGCCGGCTCGATCGGCCTCAGAGTGTCGGGATCCGCGACCATTTCGGCACCAGTGAGCAGGCCCTTGCCGCGGACGTCGGCGATGAATGGAAACCGTTTAGCCAATCCCTTCAGTTCGTCCATCAAAAGGTCGCCCATGACAGCCGCGTTGGCGATCAGGCCAAGGCGGTCCATTTCGCCGAGTACGGCGAGCCCGGCGGCGCAGGCGAGCGGGTTGCCGGCATAGGTATGGCCGTGCTGAAAGCCGCCCGATGCGAGCAAAGGCTGCACCAGCCGCATCGGTGCAGCAAGTGCGCCCAGCGGCGCGTAGCCCGAGCCCAGCCCTTTCGACAGCGCGACGATGTCGGGCTTGCAGTTCCAGTGATCGCCGCCAAGGAATTTTCCGGTGCGGCCGGCACCGCTCATCACTTCGTCATGGATGAGCAGGATGCCGTAGCGATCGCAGATCTCGCGGATGCGCGGATAATAGCTGTCCGGCGCCACCAGTGCTGCCGTGGCAGCGCCGCCGACCGGCTCCATGATGAAGGCGAGCACGCTCTGCGGTCCCTCGGCGAGGATCTTTTCCTCCAGCATGTCGGCGTAGCGGATGCCGCGCTGTTCCATGGAAAGATTGTCGCGGTCGCGCCAGGCGATGGGCGCCGGCACCGTCGGCATGACCTGCATCATCGGCATAAAATTTTCGGCCAGCGCATCGTCGCCGGTGACGGCGAGCGCACCCAGCGTGCCGCCATGATAGGAGGGAAAACGCGTGATCACCTTCCAGCGGCTGGCCTGGCCGGTGGCAACCGCCCATTGCCGCGCCAGCTTGATGCAGGATTCCGTCGCTTCCGAGCCGCCGGAGACGAAAAAGATGCGGTCCAGACCGTCGGGGAGCTTGGCGGACAGTTGCCGCGCGAGCTCCTCTGCCGGCTCGTTCTCGAAGTGCAGGCGGTAGGCGAAGGTGGCGCGGTCCATCTGCCGTTTCATCGCGTCGAGCACGTTGCGGTTGGAATGGCCGATATTGGCGACCATCGGGCCGCTCGATCCATCGATGAAGCGGCGGCCGTCCTGCGTCCACATGTAGATGCCTTCAGCGCGGTCGATCAACGGCCGACGCAGGCTGGACAGATAAAACAGCTGCGAGGCTTCGCGGTCTTCGGGGGCAGGGGACTTCAGCATGTCATGACTTTCCGAGATAGCGGTCGAGGACATTTCTGGTAACACGCTCGACCATCGGGTCCTGCCTTAGCAGGCCGGCGACCCATTCGCAGCTTCCGGCGTGAAACACCTCGCCCTTGCCGCGCGGGAAATTGACGATCATGCCGTTGCCGCGTTTGACCTTGTCGAGATTGGCGTCGCTTGCCTCGCCGAACAGCGTTTCGGCGGTGAAGCGACCGTCCTCGTCGCCAAGGAACTGGTCCTCGAACGGAATGTCGGCGCTTTCCTCGACCTGGGCAGCCATGCCGACCGCGAGCACCTGCAGGCCGTCCGGTGCGCCGCTGTCGGGCGTGGGGTAGGGCAGGCCGCCGCGGATCTCGAAATCGAGCCCATCGACCTCGTAGCCATAGACATGGCTGTCGGCGCCGAGCAGGTCGCCATAGTAGATGCCGGTACCGGCAAAGGCCCAATGCTCCGGCCGGTAGACCGGAAAGCCGCGCACGCCGCGCGGTGCGCAGCCGCCCCAGCCGGCATAGACGCCTCGTGTTGCGTTGAGGCCGAAGGTCGCCGCGCCCGGCCGGCCGATTTCCGGCGCTTCCCAGGAATTGGTGGCGCGCCTTATATCGCCGCCGCGATAGGCCGGGTCCTCGGCGCGAGCGCGGTATTTGTAGCAGACCTGCCGGCGGCCTTCGTCCTCCAGCCTGGTCTGCCACATGAAATTGCCGGCAAAGCGCGCCGCATGGCCGCCGCGCTCGACATAGGCGTCGACCGCATCGCGCATTTCCCAGGTCCAGTATTCGTCGTGGCCGACGAAGACGACGCAGTCATAGCCGTCGAGGATGTCGGGCGAAAAATGCAGATCGTGCTGGCTGGCGAGATCGACGGCGTAGCCGGCACGCTCGGCGAAGCGGAAGAAATGGCTGTCGTAGCTTGCCCAGCCGGACGAGGCGTATTTCTTGGAATGGCCGGTGGCAAAGGCCCATTCCATATGCGGATAGCGCGGCACGGATTTTGGCGGCATGGCGACTTCGAGCGGCACGCGCGGCGCGTCCCTGGGCAGCACGACGAAGCCGCGACACCACGGCCGCTGCGTCGACACCGCTCGTGCATACTGGTCGCGGCCTGGCCCGGTAATGCCCTCGTAGTGGTTGGAACCGCCCCATGTATTGTAGGCGAGCCAGGTGCCGGTGGCCGCGACCTGCAGCACACGGCCAGGCTTTTTGCCGGGCTGCGGCGCGACGATGAAAAGATGATGGCAGCGAATTGGCTTGCCGTCGCGACCGTCCGCGTCAAGCGTGACGCGATAGGCGCCGGACGGCCAGTCGTCGCCTATGCGAAATTCGAACGACGCTTGCCAGCCGCAGCCCTCGACCGAACATTGGTCCGGCGTATCCTGCCAGCGCGCCGCGATTCCGGTCCTTTCGAACATTGTCGTTTCCGCGCCGCAGTCGCGGATGATCGCGATGCCGAAACTGATGGCCGTCGAACTGACATGCAGCGCCACCATCTCGCCGGGGCGATAGGAAAAACGGTGGCTGTAGCACCAGATTTCGCCGCGCCCGCCATCCATACCGGGCCATTCCCAGTAATGGCTGCGCACCGCCTGGCGTCGCTGCTCCGGCGTCAGTCCGAAATCGGGAAACTCGGTCCGCAGATGATTCATGGACACCGCTAAGGTCGAAGGCCGCCATTTCGGCTATCCGCCGGCCAAGCGTCAATTGGAAACGATCGGGCCAGCCCTTGCCGGGCTGCTCACTTGGCCTTGCCTGACAAACAGACTATCTCACAGAGGGCGGCGTTGTCCGCCACGGGAGCCGATATGCTGAGAGTGCAAAAGGTCAGGGTCGACGACATCTACGTGCCGACCGCGCGCAAGAAGACGCTGCATCCCGAAACCGTCCGCCATCTGGCGGAGGACATTCTGGAAAACGGCATGAAGATGCCGATCCAGGTGCGCCATGACGGCAAGCGCCATATCCTGGTCGAAGGCCTGCATCGGCTGGAAGCGGCCAAGTGGCTCGGCGAGACCGAGATCGACGCCTATCTGGTGCAAGCCAAGCGCCACTGAAGCCACTCAGTTCTCTGTTCGAATCTCCGGTCCCGCGGATTTCTTCGCGGACCGTGTCGGCTCGCGTCTTGTCGGTTCGTCCTAGGCACGGAAGCCAAAACCGACATGTGAGGAAACACTATGACCACCAAGCTCGACATCGCCCCCAACTCCGACCGCGAGTTGGTTCTCGCCCGCATCATCGATGCGCCGCGCGAGAACGTCTATCGCTGCTGGACCGAGCCAAAGCTGTTGACGCAATGGTTCTCGCCGAAGCCGTGGACGACGCCGCGCGCCGAAATGGATGTGCGGACCGGTGGCTCCACCCTTGTCGTCATGGCCGATCCCGATGGCAACGAGTTTGCGAACCCCGGCGTCTTCCTCGAAGTCGTGCCGGGCAGGAAGCTCGTGTTCACCGATGCCTATACAAAGGCGTGGGAGCCTTCCGCCAAACCGTTCATGACCGGCATTGTGACACTCGAGGACGAGGACGAGGGCGAGGGCAAGACCCGCTACATCGCCCGGGTTGCGCATTGGTCGGTCGCCGACCGCGAACAGCACGAGAAAATGGGTTTTCACGAGGGCTGGGGCCAGTGCGCAGAACAGCTCGAGGAGGTCGCAAAGCGACTTTGATGCAAACGGGAGAGGGAGACTGATATGTCCAGATCGATATTTTTCGCCATTTTCGCCTCGGCCGCCGCGCTCTTTGCCGCGCCGGGCACCATCAACGCTGAGGAGGCCAAGCCCGCCATGACGACCGCAACCGCAACACTGCCGACGCCGGCAAAATCCGGCCTGCTGCCGATCAACGGCCTGAACTATTACTACGCCGTCTATGGCAAGGGCGAGCCGCTGCTTCTGCTGCATGGCGGTCTCGGCACGACCGACATGTTCGCGCCGATCCTGCCAAAACTTACCGAAAACCGCACCGTCATCGGGGTCGACCTGCAGGGCCATGGCCGCACGGCGCTCGGCGACCGGCCGCTCAGCCTAGAGGCGATGGGCGACGACATGGCGGCAATCGTCAAGGCGCTCGGCTACGACAAGATCGACGTCATGGGTTATTCGCTGGGTGGCGGCGTCGCGTTCCGCATGGCCGTGCAGCATCCCGAAACGGTGCGCCGGCTGGTGCTGGTCTCGACCGGCTACGCCGCGGACGGCTTCTATGCCGAGATGCGTGGCCAGCAGGCACAGGTCGGCGCGGCGATGGCCGACATGATGAAGGACACGCCGATGTATAAATCCTACGTCGCGGTTGCGCCGCATCCGCAGGATTTTCCGAAACTGCTCGACCAGCTCGGCGCCTATATGCGCAAGGACTACGACTATTCGGCCGACGTGCCGAAGCTGACAATGCCGGTGATGCTGGTGTTCGGCGACAGCGACATGTACCGGCCCGAGCACGAGATCAAGTTCTATCAGATGCTTGGCGGCGGGTTGAAGGACGCCGGCTGGATGCGCGAGAACCTGTCGCAAAACCGCCTGGCGATCCTGCCGAACCGCACCCATTACGATGTGTTCTTCGCGCCGGAACTGACAGCTGCCGCCCTGCCGTTCCTCAATGGCGAGACCAAGGTCAAGACCTGGGATGAGGTCGTCAACGAAACGAACTGACGCCCAGTCAATTGTCTGCCGGCCGTCTCCCGCGAGATGGCCGGCATTTCGCCCATCGGCCGGATCACAGCTTTAGATGGCGCCATCAAAGCTTTTCAATTGACGGTGCCACCTATCGATAGGTATCGCCTATCCTCCAGGGAAGGGACACGGGCGATGGCAATATATCAGGGTGGATGTTTGTGCGGTGCGGTGCGCTACCGCGCCGAGGCGGCACCGATCAATGAGCGCGTCTGCCATTGCCGGCTCTGCCAGAAAGCGCTGGGTGCCGCCTTCAACGCGCGCGTGCTGTTCCGCATCGACGATGTGACGGTCGACGGACCGCTGGCGACGGTGAATTCCTCGCCCGATCTCAAGCGCGGCTTTTGTCCCCGCTGCGGCACGACGATGTTTTCCCGGCGCGATTCCGCCGGCATCATCGGCGTCACCACCGGTTCGCTCGATGATCCCTCGGTGTTCAGGCCTGAGATGCATATCTGGACCGCCTCGAAGCAGCCCTGGGTGCAGATCGACGACGGCCTGCCGCAATTTGAAGGCGCGCCACCTCCGGCTTGAGGTGAAATCTGGACAAAATTTAATCCGAAGCGACACGAGATAGCCGGCAAAGCGTCATTGGCGGGCCATCATTGCTGCCTATCTATTGCGTGCGGGCGGCAGTCGAGGAGGCGACGGAATGAACGACAGCATCAACACCCTGGACGAACTCTTGAGCGATCCGATGATCAAGCTGGTGATGGAGCGCGACCGCGTGCAGCCGGCGGAACTTCGCACGCTGCTTGAGGAAAAGGTCCGCCGGGCCGACGATGATGTGGCGGTCAACGATCGTTTTGTACCGCCGGCCCACCTGATGGCCACGACCTGCCACAAGCTGTGGCTGTGCGGCTAGGGTCTTGAAGCGGTCAGCCGGAATTTGCCGGCAAATAGCTGTAATGGCTGCGGAAATAAGCGAGCTTGAAGCCGAGGCGCGCATAGTTGCGATACGCCGGCCCGTTTCGTTCGGCGTGCGGCGCCTCGATGTCGGCCACGAACAGTTTTGCACCGGCCGCAAGTCCGTCGCGCACCATCGCTTCGCCGAGCATTGCATCGAGGTCGAAGCTCGGCGCCATGATGCCGGGAACCGGCGCGTCGATGCCGCTCCAGGCCATGCCGTCGGCACCGATGAACATCGAGCGCACCGCCGCCACCGCGCCGTCCCGCCGCAGCACGTAATGATGCCAGCCGCGCCGGCCGGCCAGCGCGAGCAACCACGGTGAGGTCGGCAACCGATATTGGCTGTCGATGAACCCAGCCCATTCCCTTGCCGTTGCCGGCGTCACCCGCTCGACCGAGACAGTCTCCGTCGGGAAAAGCGGCTCCGCTGGCAATGGCGTGGCGTCGCGAAAGATGCGTTCCCAGCCGCCCTGACGCTGCAGGCCGCGCGCCTCGAGCCAGCAACGGAGCGTCGCCGGCTCGGTATGTGGATTGGTGTAGAACCAGGGCCTCAGAATGCCGGCGTCGCGATAATGCGTCAGAAGCGCGTCGAGCCGGCTCTCGCTGGCCGCGCTCTCGACGCCGAAATTCTTGACACAGTTGAAGTGGATGAACGGGATCGTCGTGCAGGTGGTCCAGACGAGACCGCCATCTTCGGCGATGGCCAAGCCTTGCCTTGCGGCAAAGTCTGCCGGGGCGGCGCGATAGAGATCGAGCCAGGCATCGACCTCGGCGCGTTCGATAACGCGGCTGAGATCGCCAGATATCTCGTCGATCCCGATGGCGGGCGAGTGTGGCTCCGGCGGGGCTACGGACTGCAATTCTGACAGGGCGGCGGGCTGCATGACTTCCTCCCAAGTATGGCCTTACACTGTAAGATTAGTGAATACTAATCTCATGCCGTGAGTTGTCAAGCGGCATTGCGAGGCAGCGACGTGGCCGAACGTTTGGGGATAGCGCACCTCCGTCCGGGGCAGCGTCCCGATGCAAAGCCCTAACAATTCGATTCAAACTTTGTTGGTAGTTTCTTGTTAGGAATCCAGCTTGGTTTGTCCGGCGGCGTTGTCCTGCCTTCGGTCTGTTGTGTTTTGCGTACAGGTCCAGATGCGGATATCAGGCGTCGTCATCTTTTCGATCGCAGCGCTGTGCCTTGCCGGCTGCACGTCGACCTCCGGCGTCGATGCGCTGCAAGTGCCGTCCAGCGAGACCACCAGCTCGGTTGTGCGGCCGCCAGCGCCGATTGCATCGCCGGCGATTGCCGACGCCGCGCCAGCCTTCGCCGACCAGGAGCAGGACGAACAGCCGGTCGCGATGGACGTTCCCGATCAGGACGTCGAACCGCCCGCCGAGGTGATCGCGCTGATATCGCCGCCGAAGCGGCTGACACGCGCAGCACCGGCGATGCTTGCCGAGCCGGTCACGCGCTATGGTTTTCGCGATGCCAAGCCGATCAATTTCGGCAAGGCCTCCTCGCCAAGGCGCCTCGCCGTCCACGGCGTCGACGTTTCGCGCTGGCAGGGCAATGTGAACTGGCAAAAGCTGCGCGCCCAGGGCGCCAATTTCGCCTACATCAAGGCGACCGACGGCGGCGATCATCTCGACCCGATGTTTACCAGGAACTGGCGCAATGCCGACGCCGCCGGCCTGAAGCGCGGCGCCTATCATTTCTTCTACTGGTGCCGCACCGCCGGCGAGCAGGCCGACTGGTTCATCCGCAACGTGCCGAGGGTCGAGGGCGCGCTGCCGCCGGTGATCGACGTCGAGTGGAACGGCGAATCCAGCTGCAAGCGCCGCCCGTCGCGGCAAAAGGTGCTGGAGAAGATGCAGGTGTTCATGGACAAGCTCGAGCGCCACTACGGCCAGCGGCCGATCATCTACACCGCGCCCGACTTCTACCGCGACAATCTCAGGGGCGCCTTCCCGGATTATCCATTCTGGCTGCGCGCCGTGGCCGCGCACCCGTCAAAAGTCTATCCCGACCGCAAATGGCTGTTCTGGCAATATTCAGGCTCCGGCCTGTCGCACGGGGTAAGGGGGCGCATCGACCTCAACGTGTTCCACGGCGATGAGAAGGCTTGGCGGGCGTGGGCTGACGGCCGGCAGATGGTAGCGGAGGCGGAGTAGCGGCAGCTCTTGCCTTCTCCCTTGTGGGAGAAGGTTGATCGGCGCGCAGCGCCGAGACGGTTGAGGGGTGTTGGACGGAGTGCCGCCGTGCCAAGCTGGAGCACCCCTCATCCGACCTCGCTTCGCGAGGCCACCTTCTCCCACAAGGGGAGAAGGGATAGCGCTCGGTTTTCCACACTTGGTTTCGAATTCCTTGGACGTCATGCCCAGATTGGATACCGTCGTCCCATGCCGCACCAGCCCGTCGCGCCGACCAAACGTCGTTTCGCCCGCTCTATGCGACGCGAGCCGACCGCCGCGGAAGACCGCCTGTGGCATGAGCTGCGCGGACGCAAGCTCGACAGCATCAAATTCCGGCGTCAGGTCCCGGTCGGCCGGTTCATCGCCGATTTCGTTTGCGCCGAGGGCAGGCTGATTGTCGAAATCGACGGCAGCCAGCATGCGGATTCTGACTATGACCGGGAGCGGGATAGCGAATTGAAGGCGAGGGGCTTTCGTGTGCTGCGCTTCTGGAACGACGACGTGCTGCGGGATCTGAACGCCGTCTGCGATACCATCATCGCCTACGTACGGGACGAGAGTTTGCGGCCTTGGCGGTAGCGCGACACTTCCCTTCTCCCCGCTGGAGGCCTTTGCACAGAATCTGATTGGTGATTCTGTAGTGTTGGTCGCTACGGGAGATTCGCGGATGGTTGATCGTGTGCTTGGTCAATTGAGCTTGGCGGTCGGCCTGGCCTCGTCGGACGAGACAATCTTCGATCTTGTTGCAAAGGAGATCGACTGGGGTCCGATCGACGCGCTTTTGGGCGCACGCAGCGGAGCCGGGCCGGGCACGGCCAGCTATCCGGCGCCAGTGCTGATGCGCTGCCTTTTGTTGGGCGTATGGCATGGGCTGAGCGATCCGGC
>NZ_JAMYPH010000012.1:0-202047 GCF_040320265.1 Mesorhizobium sp. M0751 | reverse complement strand
CCATCATCAACGGCCATCCACAGAGCCAGATCGAGGAACTCATGCCCTGGCGATTCCGGAAAACATCAAGCCCAAACCCATAGGTGATCGGCGAGGCGCTTACCAGAAGATCGCAGAGACCGGATCTACGAAGCCGCTCTCACGGCGTGCTTTGATGCATACAACGGACGAATACCTGCGAGCGCAGCGCGCAAGACTTTTTTCCGCTTTGGGGAACAGGTCGCCATATTGGAAGATGCAACGTCCGCGATGCAATGGCTCGCTGCCTGCATGTCGGGCAGTGGAAAAGCGCAAGTGTAGGCGTCGCAGTCGTATGTGAGGCTGGGGCGGGTTACGCCGACGAGGTTATTGTATCGAGATTTCGCCGGCATCTGGAGCGTACTATAGCGAACAAACAATATTTTGCGCGCTATGGCGATGTTAATCATCTTGTTTTAAACCAGCTTCTCGCGACAGGACTGCAACGCTTCCGGTGTGAAAATCACTGCGTGGGACTTGGTTCTCTCGAATTCATGACGGTAAATTGCCCTGTAATTATAGCAAAGCAGTTGGCCCATTGCAGCTGATAAACGAAGCCAAAATTGTGCTCCGTCGCCTGCCAATATTCGCTCGATGGAGGCTATAGGCCTCACAAGCCAATCAAAACAGCTACTCGGGCGCCCTTTGAAATTCGTGTAATTCTGCTCACCCCAAACGGCCCTCTACAGTCGAAATAAGATCGTCCCGCAAAGGTGCTACAAGACACTATCGCGGATCGATTTGGGCCAAGGTCGATCTGGCGAAGGCAGGCGGAAGTCGAGCAGGACCTGCTGCGGAACAGATAACCGGCCCCAAACCGAATCCGACACGGTGGCCCCGATTTCTTCATAGTTGAAGGCGCAGAGAGAACCGGAGCACGGCTCCGGCGCCGCCGCTTGCCGAGCAGCGATCCTCCGCCTCCCAAAATCCAATCGAGAAGAGCGTTCAATTCCGGGACGGTCCAAGCTCTGCCGCAAAAACAGGTGTCAGACCCCCGGTCCTCTCCCGCAACTGATCTAGCGCAGGGCGTTCATGAGCCGCATATCCCAGAGTGGCTGCGTGCACGACGCAGCGAGATCATTTATGAAAATCCTATTCAGTACGATGGCTGTCCCCTTGCTGACGGCCACCGCCTTTGCTGCGGATTCGATCCCCGCAGACCTCAGAGAAACGGCAATGGCCACTTTCAAGGCTTTGCCACCCACCACGCCGGCAGTCGCCAACAACCCGATCACCCCGGAAAAGATCGCTCTCGGCAAGGCACTGTTCTTCGATCCACGCGTCTCTGCGTCAGGCGTCTTGTCGTGCAACTCGTGCCACAACCTGGCCACCGGCGGCGACGACAATCACGAAACCTCGATCGGCCATGGTTGGCAGAAGGGACAGCGCAACGCGCCGACTGTACTGAACGCTGTCTTCAACATCGCCCAGTTCTGGGATGGTCGTGCCGAAGACCTGAAGGCTCAGGCGAAGGGACCGGTCCAAGCCGGGATCGAAATGGCCAATACACCGGGCCAAGTCATCACCACGCTCAAGTCCATGCCGCAATATGTCGAGTGGTTCGATGCAGCTTTTCGGGCTGAAGCCGATCGGGTCACCTTCGACAACCTCGCCAAGGCAATCGAAGCCTTCGAGGCGACACTGGTCACGCCGGCCCCCTTCGACAGTTTCCTGAATGGCGATGACGCCGCCATGACTTCCGAACAGAAACAGGGCCTGGCGCTTTTCATGGACAAAGGCTGCTCGTCCTGCCATGGCGGTATCAACGTTGGTGGGCAAGCCTATTACCCATTCGGCCTCGTGGAACAGCCCAGCGCCGAGGTCCTGCCGGAAAAAGACAAGGGCCGATTTGCGGTCACCAATGCAGCCGACGATTCCTATGTTTTCCGCGTGGCGCCGCTGCGCAACGTTGCACTCACCGCGCCATACTTTCATTCGGGCAAGGTTTGGGATCTGAAACAGGCCGTTGCCACCATGGGAACCACCCAGCTTGGCGTGGTACTGGCGGACGAAGAAGTCGACCTGCTTGTTGCCTTCCTCAACTCGCTGACCGGAAAGGCACCCGAGGTCGCCTATCCCATCTTACCCGCCGAAACGGCGACAACACCCCGGCCTATAACGCAGATCTTAGGAAAATAAACGGCCAGCTGACTGCGGAACATCGCAATTGACAATGATTGCGACTTTTACTGGACGAGACGAGTCGCGACGTCCATGAGAACGCAAATAGCTCGTTTCCAAAGTGCAGACACTGCTTCCGTCACCAGCTCGTTGCGATGGAATCATGTTTGGGATCTGGCGTGCGACATGCCAAGGAAGGCGTCTGACGCATGAGGCTCGCGCGCTGTCGATACCGCGCGGCGGCCGGCCATCGCGCTGGCGGCCGAATTGCCGCGCGCCGAAGTGATCGGCCCCCTTAGGGCGAAGGGGCAGCCACTCCGTCCTCCATATCCAGCGATTCTTCGACTGCTTCCGGATTCCGGGCGATGGTCCAAAGGAGAGTATTCGCCGCTGCATCCGGTTTCGAGCGACCTTGCTCCCAGTTTCGAAGCGTTGCCAGATCGAGGCCATACCTCACGGAGAATGCCTCCTGAGAGAGCTTCGTGCGATCCCGGACTTCGCGAACACTTATCGGCCGCGGCGCATGAACCTTCGCGATCACGCCTGCGGACGACAGTTCATTCTTCAGTGCCAATAGGTCGTCGACGCAAGGAACCGTCACGAACGCCTTGCCGTGATCGACCATCTCCGTGAGTATCGCGTGGGCCGTCCTGAGCGGCAGCTGTCTCTTAACGAGAATCCGGGCGGCCTCAGGAGTATTCGCGCCGTGAAGAAAACTGAGGCTCAGTCGGACGGGAGACCCTGACGACACCGGGACGACGTCCCGGGTTCGCACCCGTTGTCCGTACCGCTCCATGAATTTCGATGTAGTCGACATTAAGCTTCTCCGCGATCACTCGACCGAGCTTGCGCAATTTGGACCATCCCCACTGGAGGCATCGCGATAAAAGTACGCCAAACAACGCTAAGGGAGAACAAGCAGTGATCTGATTTCGTTCGACGCTCGTTTTCGAGAGCCGTTCTGGGTCGTTCGCAATCAACTGTGTAGGCCAGCGGAGCGAGCAAGGAGCGCCAGATCCGGACAGGGCTGAGTGGGGTGTTTCTCCGAAAGATGGGGCCATGCCCTAAGGAACACGAGATGTAGTGGACTCGTCGATTCGCGCGGTTTCGATTCGCGCACCCGGGCACAACGCTTGGATAAGTCCCATCAGATGCTCTCCGGTGGCCGTCATCTGTTTAGCTGACATTGGGCCGAGGGCTTCCAGCACGAGCCACATGGCGCGGGTATCGACCGTGACCATGGTGCGCCGCCCCTGCCGCCAGTTCCAGCGGCGGCACGTGACACCGGCATCATCGCACCAGATGACTTCGCCCGGTTCAGGATGCTCGGTTATCATTTCACCTTGCTGGATCGTGTCGAATGGCTCCGCTCCCTTCGCAATTAAAAGTCTCGGGACCCCCTGGTAGAGATCGAGATCCTCCCCGCCAATCGGAACGCCATACAACACGCTGACGGCATTGTAGGCATCAACCAGTGGGGATATCCGCGGGAGAGAGCCATCTTTCCGCACCCGCTTGAGAAGCGCGGCGGCCGAGCACGGCGTTCGATTGGCCTTTGTGCCGAAAGCCTCGTAGGCAACGGCCCACGCCGCAAGATGCGCGTCCCTTTGGGCGTCATCGCGAAGCGCCGCCTGTTCCGCCGCCGCAATCGTGTCGTTCAACGCCTGTGCATCCGGCACGTCGATTTCAGCGTTCCGCACCACAATGCTGATCAGATGAAAATCCGGGTAGCGGGCCTTGATCTCGGGGGCAATCAAGGGCGTGAAAGACATGGGATGCTCTTTTCTCATGGGGAGGCTTTGCGCTGCGGGTCGTTCGGGAAATGTTTGAAGAAAGGTGCTTGTCGAGCGTCCAGATCTTCTGGCATCGGCATGGTGCATGCCGCACCATGCGCTGGATAATTCCATCATTCGGCCGTGGACAAGGCCTGGTAGAGATCGTCGATTATCTCTTGCGGGTGCTCGAGCCCGCCTCGGCCGGCAACAAGCTACGCCTCCGCCAGATCCTCCATTTCATAAAAGGCAGCGGGCGCGATATGGATGTGAAGCAGCTTTCCTTGCCGGTTATGCATCGCTCTCGGAAATTCGTCTCGCACGAAAATCTGCCGCCAAACTGGCCTGATCAACAGCACCAGTTGCATAGCGTTTTCCCAGTCCAGTTGACTTTGCAACGAAATGCGGTTGAGCCCAAGGGTCGGTTTCCTCGCCAGCACGCCACGTCCCCGCCGTTTTAGCCACCGTGTCCCGGCAACGCGTCTTGCACCTGCTTGACAACGGCTCGCAGGATCTCAACGCCCTTCTCGATTTGCCGAATGCTCAAGGCGGCATAGCCCATGACAAGCCCCACGCGATCGATGTGGCCTTCGTCCGATTGCCGCTCGTAGAGGGGCGAGATCAGGTGCAGCCCCAGGCCCGCGCCTCGGGCGGCTTCGACCAGGGTCGTTTCCCGCGATCGCGGCAGTTCGTCGAACCAAACGACGACGTGCAGACCGGCCTCTGCTCCCTGGACAGCGATGCGATCTCCGAAGCTGCGCCGCAAGGCGCCCAACAACGCCTCCCGACGCTCGCCGTTCAGCCTGCGCACACGCCGCACATGGCTTTCGTAGCCGCCACTCTCGATCAAAGAGGCCAGAGCCTCCTGTTCAGCGACCGGCGAATGTCGGTCCGCGAATTGTTTGGCGGTAGCGAAGACCTCCTGCAATTCCGTCGAGACGACGAGGTAGCCGATACGCAGCATCGGCGAGAGCGTTTTGGAGATCGTGCCGACGTAGATGACAGCCCCGTGGTCCTCAAGACTGTGCAGCGGAGGGACCGGATTGATGTCGTAGCGATATTCGCTGTCGTAGTCGTCCTCGATCACATAGGCGTTGTTGTGCCGCGCCCATTCCAGAAGCTGATGGCGGCGCGCGATCGGCATGACGCCGCCCAGCGGAAACTGATGCGATGGCGTGACATAGGCCAGTCGTGCCCCGATCCCCGCCAGCAACTCCGTCTTCATCCCGTCCTCGTCGACGGTGACCGGGACGGGCGAGGCACCCGTACTGGCAAAGACCTGACGCGCCATCCTATAGCACGGGTCCTCGATGACGAAGCGGTCGGCGGGATCGAGAAGCAGGCGAGCGCACAGATCTAGGCCCTGCTGCGAACCGTTGACGATGATGATCTGCTCGAGCTCGCAGCTCAGAGTTCGGGCGCGCCAGAGATAGCCCTGGAGCGCCTGGCGCAGCCCACGCCAGCCGCGAGGATCGTCATAGGCAAGACGCAACGGGCGCTGCCCCATCGCCTCGTTCATCGCACGTTTCCAGACCAATGCGGGGAAGTCTGACGGCGCCAGGTCGCCATAGCGGAAATCGACCTTCAGTCCAGTCGGCAGATAATCCGGCCAGGGCGGCGTAACGCGCAGTCGTTCGCCATAGGCGGACAGATGAACCGGGCCGACTCGTTTCGCGACCGTGCGGCTCGTCTCAGGACCGATCAGCGAGGATGCAACGCGAGGTCGTGCGCCTTGACGGACTTCGATGAAACCTTCCGCGGTCAGTTGGTCATAGGCGACCGTCACCGTCGTTCGCGAAACCCCAAGGTCATTTGCGAGGCCTCGGGAGGACGGCAGCTGACTGCCGGTTTCATAGACGCCGCCGAGGATTTGCTCGCGAAGAGCCTCGTAGATCTGGCGTGCACCCATCGCGTGCGAGCGACCTGCAGAACCGGCACTTGAAGACTGGACCATTTCATTCATTGCTAACTGGATATTTCACATTGGCCAGTTTGCCGTCAATCTTTCGGAAACCCAAGAAAGATCTTAGAGGCCGAATGACCCGCTCCTATCAATCCGAAACGGATGCTCTCACGCGGTCGCTCAACGACACCGGTCCCGGATTCGCCACTCGGGCGATCCATCATGGCTACGATCCGGCCGGCTTTTCCAATGCCGTTCAGCCGCCAGTCTTCTTGACCTCGACCTATGGATTCGAAAGCGTGGCAGCGAACGAGGCCGCCGCCGCACTTGGCGGAAGGCTCTATGCGCGCGAATACAATCCGACGACGGAGATCCTCGAGCAACGGCTCGCCAATCTGGAAGGAGCCGAGGCAGGTCTGGTCGTTGCCTCGGGGATGGCGGCTTTCGGGACGCTGATCCTGTCGCTCCTGTCCCAAGGCGATGAACTCATCGTCCACAAGACACTTTATGCGAACACGCTTGCCATGGTCGAACAGGCGGTCCCCCGCTTCGGCATCAAGGTCGTCGCGGTCGACCTGTCCGATCCTCAAAATCTCGATGCCGCGATTACCGAGCGGACCCGGCTTGTTTTCTTCGAGACGCCGGTGAATCCGCTGAGCCGCATCCTAGACATCGCTGCCATTGCCGAGCGCGCCCACGCGCGCGGTGTAAAGGTTGCAGTCGACAGCACCTTCGCCTCCCCCGCGCTCCAGCGGCCGCTCGAACATGGGGCCGACCTCGTGCTCCACTCGCTGACCAAATACATCAATGGGCATGGTGACGCCCTTGGCGGGGCGATTCTCGGCGACGCGCAAACGCTCCGCACGCTGCACGAGACGGGCCTGCGCTACATCACCGGCGCAGCGCTCTCGCCCATGTCAGCCTTCCTGATCCTGCGCGGTCTGAAGACGCTCACGCTACGCATGGAACGGCACAGCGCCACAGCCCTTGCGGTGGCTCAGGCACTCGAGGCGCACCCGGCGGTGGCATGGGTGAGTTATCCCTTCCTCGACTCGCACCCTGATCAGGTGACGGCGCGAAAGCAGATGTCCCAAGGGTCGGGTATGTTGGCCTTTGGCCCCCACGCCGGATTCGAGGGCGCGCGGCGGATGATGGACCGGCTCAACCTGATCACCCGGGCTGTCAGCCTCGGCGATGCCGACAGCCTCATCTATCATCCGGCAAGCCTGACCCGTGCTCGTCAGCCGATCCGCAAGGATGCGCATCTGGCCGATGGAGTCGGCGAGGACCTCATGCGTCTCTCGGTGGGTCTTGAAGACGCCGATGACCTAATCGCCGACCTGCGGCGGGCTCTGGACGTCTTGTGATGACCTGCCGTCCGGCCAGTCCCACGGTGGCGTACAAACCCGGAGCCTCGCCATGGCATTCCTGAGCGGCCTTTCCGCGTTTCCCATCACGCCGACCGATCGTGACGGCCGTGTCGATACCGTTGCTCTGCGCAAGCTGATTGCCAGGCTTTGCGCCGCTCAGGTCGATTCCATCGGTCTTCTCGGCAGCACCGGCACCTATATGTATCTGTCGCGCGAGGAACGGCGACGGGCGCTCGCCGAGACCTTGGACGAAACCGGGGGACAAATGCCGGTCGTGGTGGGTGTGGGCGCGCTGCGCACCGACGAAGCAGTGAGGCTCGCGCAGGACGCTAAGGCCCTTGGGGCTGCCGCGGGGTTGCTTGCCGCCGCCTCCTACACCCCGCTCACTGATGACGAGGTGTTCGAACATTTCTCGACGGTGGCGTGCGAGAGCGGCCTGCCGATCGTCGTCTATGACAATCCAGGAACGACGCATTTCCATTTCACCCCAGCACTCGTCAGCCGCCTGGCAAAGGTGGGTGGGATTGTCGCCATCAAGAATCCGACAGAGAAGGGCGATGCGATCAAGAGCCATCTGGCCGACCAGAGGCACACTGTGCCGGAAGGGTTCTCGATCGGCTACAGCGGCGACTGGAACGCCGCAGAGGCCATGATCGCCGGCGCCGACACATGGTACAGCGTCCTCGCCGGCATCCTGCCCGAGGTCTGCGTGAAGATCGTCACGGCGGCGCAACAGGGCGATGCGGCCGAAGCGCGACGGATCGATGCCACGCTTGCGCCGCTCTGGAGCCTCTTCAAGGAGTTCTCGAGCCTTCGCGTCGTCTATGCACTTGCCGAATTGCTCGACATTTGCCGTGCCGACCCCCCGCGTCCCATCCTGCCTCTGCCCTCAGCAGCGAAGCGCCAGATCGCCGCCGCGTTGGAACGCTTGCCATCGGATGTCAACCGGTGAATAGCGAACCCGGCGGCCAGTGAAGGAACCTGTCATGTATGTACCCGCGCATTTCGATGAACCGAGCCGAGAAGTCCTCTACGAACTGATCGAGAACAGTGCACTTGGCATGCTGATAACCCATGGCCGGAGCGGTCTCGACGCCAATCACATCCCCTTCGAACTCGACACGTCACAGGGAGAAAACGGTACCCTTTACTCCGGCGCGATTAATACACGTGCCGAGGGAAAGTGCACATTCTCGCTCGAGTGACTTATTTCAAAGGATGTGATCGCGTTTTGGCACATTCACGGCCGACATGCGGCAGCCGGTCACTCACCACATGGTGAGCAACCAGGAAACCCTCCGGCCTACACTTTCTACCGGAGCGCACGTGCTGCATCGACCATGTTCATGAGGGCAGGGCGGACCTCCTCCCATTTGCGTGTTTTGAGGCCACAGTCCGGGTTTACCCACAGTTGGGAATCCGACAGTCGCTCGCGGGCAAGCATGACGAGATCCGAAATCTCGCCGACTTCCGGGACCCGTGGTGAGTGAATGTCGTAGACTCCGGGCCCGATTCCATTCGGATATTTGGAGCTCGTGAAGGCGTCCAGCAGTTCCATTTTCGAGCGCGACGTTTCAATCGAAATGACATCCGCATCCATTTCAGCGATCGCGTCGATGATCTCGTTGAACTCCGAATAGCACATGTGGGTATGGATTTGAGTCGCGTCCTTTACACCCGTTGAGGCGATCCGGAAGCATTCGACAGCCCAGTCGAGATAGTCGTTCCAATCAGACTGGCGCAGTGGCAATCCTTCGCGAAACGCGGCCTCATCGATCTGGATCATCCTTGCGCCGGACCATTCGAGATCCGTCACTTCGTCGCGGATGGCGAGCGCGATCTGGCGGCATGCTTCGGAGCGGGGTACGTCGTCGCGAACAAATGACCAGTTGAGAATGGTCACCGGGCCTGTGAGCATTCCCTTCACAGGGTTTTCCGTAAGCGACTGGGCGAACTGCCACCAGCGCAGCGTCATCGGATTGGGCCTCGATACGTCGCCGAAGATGATGGGGGGGCGCACGTAACGCGACCCATAGCTCTGCACCCAGGCATGCTGGGTGAAGGCGAAGCCGGACAGCTGCTCGCCGAAATGCTGTACCATGTCGTTTCGTTCGAACTCACCGTGCACCAGCACGTCCAGCCCGATCTCTTCCTGCCAGCGAATTGCAGCCTCGATCTCCTTCTTCAGGAAGGTCTCGTAGTCGACATAGCTCAGCTGGCCCTTCGCATGAGCGGCCCGCGCCCTGCGTACCTGCGGCGTCTGCGGGAAGGACCCGATGGTCGTCGTCGGGAACGGCGGCAGCCCGAGCGTGCCGGCCTGGACTCTGGAGCGCTCGGCAAAAGCGCTCTCTCGTCGCTTCATGCTGTCGTCAATGCTGGCGATCCGCCCCTCAACCAGCGGGTCATGGATCTTCGTGGATGTCACGCGAGTGGCGGCAGCCTCGGCAGACGCTTTCAACGCGCCTGCCACCGCATCCCTGCCTTGGGACAGGGCCCGGGCAAGCAACACCAACTCGTCGGTCTTCTGGGCCGCGAAGGCGAGCCACGACCTGATGTCCGCGTCGAGTTCCGTCTCCATGCGGAGGTCGATCGGTATATGCAGCATCGAGCAAGAAGGCGCGATCTCGACGCGGTCCAAGGGCCAGCCGGCGACGATCGGTTTGATGCGGTCGAGAATGGCGGGCAGGTTCGCACGCCAGACGTTGCGGCCATCGATCAAGCCAAGCGAGAGCACCGGATCCTTCGGTGCGAGCCGACCCACCGTTTCCAGCTGCTCGGGAGCGCGCACGAGATCAATATGCAGCCCGGCCAGGGGCAGAGAAACCGCGGTTTCGAGATTGTCTCCCAGCGGCCCGAAATAGGTAGCCAGCATGATCTTCAGCTCGGGCGCGGCTTTCGACAGCTGGCCATAGGCGAATTCGAACGCAGCTCGTTCGTTCGGGTTCAGATCGAGGACAAGCGCTGGCTCATCGATCTGCACCCAGTCGGCTCCAGACAGCTTCAGCCTCTGCAGGAGTTGCTCGTAGACGGGCAGCAGCCGCGGCAGGAGCGCGATGGGATCGAATCCTTTGGCAGGCGATTTCGCCAGCTTGAGGAAGGTGATCGGTCCAAGGATGACTGGGCGTGTGTGAACGCCGAGAGCTTTAGCCTCGATGAAGTAATCGACCGGTTTCGTCGACGAGAGGGCGAACGTCTGATCATCGTTGAGTTCCGGCACAATGTAGTGATAGTTGGTGTCAAACCACTTGGTCATTTCCATCGCGGTTACATCAGACCGATGAGCCGCCTGCTGGTGACCAGCGTGTCGACAATCCTCCGTCTGACCCTGGTTGCCCCGCGCCATTGCGAAGTAGATGTCAAGTGGAACCTCGCCGCTATTCCAGCCGTAACGGGATGGAACGGCGCCGACCATGGCTGCGGTGTCGAGCACATGGTCGTAGAGCGAGAAGTCGTTCGACGGGATTTTCGACACGCCGCGATCGTGCTGCTCCTCCCAGCTAGCGGCACGGAGCGCCTTCGCGGTCGTGAGAAGCTCGGCAGCGGACGATTTTCCGGACCAGTAGCTTTCAAGCGCGAATTTCAGTTCTCGCCGACGACCGAAGCGGGGCACGCCGAGCGTTGCTACAGGAATTTGCTGAGAGATAGTCATGCCAGACCCCGATGGTTGGGGCGTCGGTGACAAGGAAGGCGCTAGCAGGCCGGCACGAACGCCAGGCTGCAGCGGCCACCGAGACACCCCGCCCGTGGACGTAATTCGCCGTGGCAGGTCTCCTGGCTCGCGGGGTCATAGCCTCTACCCGTCTTCCCAAGGCTATTCGCCTCAGTGACATGAGTGGGGTTGGCTCGCCGCTAACAGTTGCGGGGGCAGCGCCGGCATCGCACCGGCTTCCCTCTTAGCTCCGCTGCGGCAGCGCCGTACGGAGAACCACGACGCGGGAGACAATTACAGCAGTTCGCTTCTTTGTCAACGCCGCATAAAGAAATCTTTATGTCGTTATGTTAAGTTTCCGTTGGCATGTTCCAAAGGTCGCCTCGAAAGCGAAAACTGTGGAAGCCTTGAGCGGCCGGTAAATCAAAGCAATGACGCACGGCGCCCTTGTCCAGGAGGATAGGAGTTCGTCGGCTGCCGGCGGCAAACGACCGGCAAGCGCCGTGGTGCTGCTTCCCGCATCATGCGAACGCCACCTCGGCGTCGAACTTCGGCTCCGAGCTTCCGACCGCTTCGTTGGTGATCTGCTCGCGACCACATCCGGGTCAATGGCGAGGCTGTTGCCCATGTGGAAACTGTTGGCCGTGATGCCCTCGGTGATACGACACAACGATTTCGAGGGGAGCACCCCGAGGCCCGGCGCAGCGGCCTGTTGCGAAGTAATCGAGGCCAATGTCTCGAACTGCTTGTTCGCAGCCCACCGGCTCAAGATAACCCGGCTCAAACCACCGGGCCAGCTCAAGTCCTGTCCAAATGAGGCCTGAGCGGCAAATCGTCGTGCACGCGCACGGTTTGGCGTTCGATCTTGTGATGCGTCTTGGGCGGACAATCGCCACGGTGCAGCGCGCAGAAGCGGTTCCCCAATTGGAAGCCGAGGGCGGTGAGGGCAAGCCAGCGCCACGGGCGGAGGGGGACTTGGACCTGTTTGCCCTGCTGGACCACAAGTTCGCGACACAGGGCCTCAAGGAGAAGACCAAGACTGATTATGCGCGGGACCTCGCCAAATCATCAAAAGCAGCGGGCAGTCAAAGTTCGGCGCCGATTGACATGGAGATAGCCATCGCGGCGGCCCCCCAGGCGGACCGCAAGCCGGAATACAACCGGGTGCAGGCGGCCAAGCTCGTCCACAAGATGGCGTCGGGCACACACCGGCGATGGGAGAGCGGACCGTGGAGTGCAGGAACTTCACGCCTATCCACGCTCCCGTGGACGTGTCCTGCGGCACATCGGCAGCGATATTGAGGAGGCAGTTGAGCTTCTGGTCGAGCACTCTTACCTGCCACTACCTACGCTTAACGTCATCTCGTACTGAAAACGCACCACGCAAGGTCGAGATGTAACATGCGCCCTTCGTGGATGGTTCTAAGCTTCCTCGGGCGCGGTCAATCTGTGATAACGGTCGCTTGGAACCTCCATCACCGCGACGCGATCAAGGTTGGCGTATCGCGCTCGGTAGTAACCTTCTTCCTCCACTTCGGCGAAACTACACTGGGGAACGTCAAAGGTCGCAGCTTCCAATCCGAAGAAAGTCGTAGCGGTTTCTTCATCCAAGAAGTTCCACTCATCTTCTCCGTCGTCATATGTGACGCGAACATAGGAGGCCATGCGCACGGCTTCCTGATCACCCATCTCTGCGATGATGGCATCGCATTCTTTCTTCAGCTTTCCTGAAACCTCACCCTTATCCCAGTCATCCAAAGCCCGATAGATTTCTGGATGATAATACTCTGGCATCTCCTCTACATCTTCACCGATAAGCTCAATGGTGCGGACATATTGCGGATTTATCAAGAGTATTTTGTTGTCAAGGCTCCAACAATACAGCCATGGCCTGCTTGTGTTATTTCTACGAAGATTATGAAGTTCCTTCAACTGACGTAAAATCGATTCACGCGCCTTTTCATCGATAGGATATTGGCGGCTGCCAACAGTCGTCTTGATTCTGAGCGTGCCGTATCGCGTTTCGGCATCGGCAATTGCAAACGGGCTCGTGCGCCACTCCTCGACATCAATCTTCCAGCCCAGCAGCTCCTCGACCGTGCATTTCAACGTGAGACAAAGGTCCTTGATCTGCTCGACATTCAACTGCGTTTTGCCTGTTTCCCAACGGGCCACAGTCTGTTGCGTCGTTGCCATCTGCTCTGCCAAATCTTTTTGAGTCATGCCCAGTCGAACCCTAAGCTCTTTCATGTTCATAACTCACCTCGCGTGTTCAACACACGCATTGTGGATGAATTAATCTAATCGTCAAGCGTGTTCAAAAATCGCAGCATGTGTTTTTAGGGCGTCTTCGAGGCTCCGGCAGCCGTTCGTGACCACTTGCGCAAGACACAGGGCTGGTACACAGCACGAATGGGCGATCAAAAATTACTGCTGAAATTCAGATAATTATTGTGGGCGAGTCTGGATCTCTCTGATCGACACGATAGTCGACCATCACCATGATCGGACCGCTTCGTGGCCGCAGGTCAAGTTGCAGCGTCGGTTCGCTGAACTTGTTGGTCGGATCCAGATTGAGCGTTTCAAAATCCGGCTGACGCAGAATGATGCCCATCAGTCCCCCAATGACAAGAACCAGCTGGCGGACGAGCAAGGCTCCCGAAACACCTTGGACATCCGCCAGTTCGCCCCAAAGCCAGCTTCCCGCCGCCATGCCGCCGTATGTGGCCGTCTGATAGAGAGAGGGCGCGTCCAACCACCCACCGCGGCGCCGAAAGCTGCACTGTGACGTTAAACAGCGAGAATGATTGAATCCAGGCCGCACCGGCTGGCATGAGGTTGAGACAGCTCAGCCCAACGTGCTCGCTCCATGCCCGAAAGAAGCAGCTGATCGCCAATACAAAGAACGCACCGCGAATGACCCATTCGTTGGAGAGAACTTCTCGGACCCGCCCGAGGAGGAGCGCGCCGCAAATCGCTCCCAGGCCGAAGAAGCCGAGCATCACGCCGTAGGTGACTGCGGTCCCTTTGATCTGTTCGCGAGCGACCAACGGCAGGAGAGCCAAAATGACAACGGCGGTGAGGCCGAAAATGAAACTCCGGCACATCACCTTGAGAAGGTTCGGCGACAAGAGCACGTAACGGAAGCCCGCCGCCATCGCACTGCCGAAAGCCTCCCGCGGCAGCGCTTGTCGTGCCCGTTCGGCTTTCCATCGCAACAGCGCAGCGATCAGAGCGAAGTAGCAAAGGACGTTGAAGAGGAACGCGAAGGCCGCACCGGCTGTGGCCACGATTATGCCGCCAATCGCCGGCCCGATGCTGCGCATGAGATTGTAGCTCATGCCGTTGAGCGCAACCCCGCTTGGCAGGTGTTCGCGAGGCAGGATATCTCCCATGGAGGCTTGCCAAGAGGGATCGTGCAATGCCCAACCACAGCCGATTAGGAAGGTGAGACCCAGAAGGGTCCAGCGTGTCATTCCCCGCATAGGTCAGGAACGCCAGGAAGGCGGATACGCAGACCATCAGCAGTTGCGCAGTCAACATGATCCGGCGACGGTCAAACTTGTCCGCGAGCGCTCCCGCCGCGAGCGAGAAGATCATGTAGGGGAGGGTGGTCGATGACTGGACGAGCGCCACCATTCCATGGGAGGTGGCGATGCTCGTCATCAGCCAAGCTGCCGCCGCACCTTCCACTAGGGTGCCAAGGTTCGAAATGAGTGCAGCCGACCATAGCGAACGGAAGGTCTTGTGCTGAAAAGGAACCAGTGAAGATGTTCTCTTCGCCATTGTGGGAAGCTTCGGGATCGACCGCGGGGCTGGATTTGGTTCGCCTCACTCAACCATGGCCTCGCCATACAAGCCAAGCTGCCACAGTGGCGCGCCTGCTAACCCAGAAAACTTGGCGGCCTTAACTACCCCCTGAGGAGTGTCTCTCGACATTCCTCAGGGAACTCGACGCGAATGTCTGCAATATCCGCTAAGCGGGCGGAATTTCTGCGACAGCATTTGCTGAAACCCTACTTTACAACAGTGTGGCGCTTCCGGCCGAGCGAAAGCCGGATCGGGAGGTCTTGGGAAGATATCATTGTATCAACCTCGACAACGTTGCCGTTGATCCGCACACCTCGTCCCGAGATCGCCCTTCGCGCTTCCCCTTTGGAGGAGGTCAATCCGGCGCGTACCAGCAAATCCACAAGGGCTACTCCGGCCAACCCCTCGGCGTCATTTAGATGAAGCGTCGGTAGCCCCTCTGCGGCTTCGCCCTGCCCAAATGCTTGGCTAGCCGTGGCCTCCGCCTGTTTGGCGGCGTTAGTTCCATGTGCCAGGGCCGTAGCTTCGTTGGCGAGACGTTCTTTGACGGCGTTTAGCTCGGTTCCTTCAGCCTGTCCAAATCGCTCGATCTCGTTCATCGGCAGATCGGTGAAAAGCTTCAGAAACCGAACGACATCAGCGTCTTCCGTGTTACGCCAGAATTGCCAGTAATCGTATGGCGAAAGGCGATCTTCGTTGAGCCACACAGCTCCGGCAGCCGTCTTACCCATCTTGATACCTGAAGGAGTCTTCAGAAGCGGCGTAGTCACTCCGAAGACTTCCTTTCCATCCGTCCGCCGTATCAAGTCGATGCCATTGATGATGTTCCCCCACTGGTCGGCTCCACCCATCTGCAAACGGCAACCGGTCCGGCGGGTTAGCTCAAGGAAGTCGAACGCTTGGAGGATCATGTAGTTGAATTCTAAGAAGCTCAGATTCTCCTGCTTTTCCAGCCGCGACTTCACACTGTCGAAAGAGAGCATCCGATTGACGGAGAAATGCCTGCCGACGTCTCTCAGCATGTCGATCCAACGAATGCTGTCCAGCCAGTCGGCATTGTTCACCATCACGGCATCCGTCGGGCCGTCTCCGAAGACAAGGAGACGGCCAAAGACCTTTCTGATCCCTTCAATGTTGGCGGCGATCCGCTCGTCCGTCAGCATCGGCCGCGCGTCCGAACGGAAGCTGGGATCGCCGATGCGGGTGGTCCCACCCCCAATGAGAACGATGGGTTTATGGCCAGTCTGCTGAAGATGACGAAGCGCCATGATCAGAAGAAGATGGCCGACATGAAGACTGTCAGCCGTCCCATCGAAACCAGCGTAAGCGGGTACGATGCCTGCTTCAAAGGCGGCATCGACACCCGGCAGGTCGGTCCCTTGATTTACATAGCCGCGCTCAATGAGCGTCTTCAAAGCCGCCGAATATGGTTTGGAATGACCGGTTGATAAATCGGGAAGTGCCATAGGGAATCCTCCTGGTATTGCCGCCAGGGGGTCCTCTCAATGAACAAAGCCGCCTGACGGCGGCTTGTTTCAAGGCATGATCGAAACGCGCCGCTCCTTATGGAAGCGTCGCATAATAGATTGCAGCGATGAGCGCGGACTTGATCATGTGCCGATGCATAAAGGACTTTATCCGCACCTGCAAGCAATCTGAAATGGCTACTTCGGGGAGCTGCCGAGCCTCTGTCGCGACGATTTGCAACTGACTTTTGCACCTCGCAGAACTCAACTTTTGCGACAACATTTCCTGCTTCCCGCTTTCCTTCTGATGTCGAGCCCAGCGCGCTTCACCTGCGCTTCGCTGCAGCCGGTCAGCTTTGCCGTCCTGCTGATACTGTTGCCGCCAGACCGGAAGACAATAATGCGTTCGTGTGTCACCAAGTCAGCTTGGCCTCCGGCGGGGCGGCTTATCCGGATGACTGCACGCGATCAGTTGCTGGTTCAAGACAGGGAAGAAGGCCTGCATCGCCTTTGCCGATGTTCTAGGTCAGTTCAATGTGGGTAATTTTCCGACGCCGTATTGCGCCACCGGCAAAAACGGCGTGAATCCTGAAACCTACGCCTGCAATTGGTGTGAAGCAGGCGAAAAGGGCTGCAGTGGCGGCGATTTCATCGAGGAAGGTTTGCGGCGGCGGCAGCGACACCGTTTTCTCGCGTCAGCAAATCCCGCCAAACCATTACCACCCCAATTGCGACCACGATATTCAGGGGCGGTACCGGAACCACGAGGGTCCTTACCAGGCGTGTCTCGCCACGCAAACCACCACCCACAATGGCATGGTGTTTGCCCTTAGAGCCTGACCCGAAACTCGGTTTTGGGGGTGGAAGCGGTTGAGTGGCCCCGTCCGTTGTGATTCGCTTGAGTTGTCTAGACTTGAACAGGATAACGACATGGCTTGGACGGAGAGCACCCGCCGGCGATATTGCCGCGCGGGGCAGCGAGATGCAAACGCGTTGACGGACAGGGAATGGGCGTTGATCGAGCCGTTCCTGCCGGGAACGAAGACAACGGGGACGACCGCGGACGACAGAACTTCGGGCGGTCGTGGACGCGCTTCTTTACATCGCCTGGACCGGCTGCCAATGGCGGGCATTGCCGGACCGGTTCCCGCCGGTTTCGACGGTTCAACGCTATTTCTATGCCTGGCGGGACAACGGGCTGTGGAAGACCATCAACTTCCAGTTGGTGGCTGCGGCACGCCTGCAGCTGGTCGCGAGGCGAGCCCGAACGCCGGTGTCATCGACAGCCAATCGGCAAAGACCACGGACGTTGCCGGTTTGCGTGGTTACGACGCCGGCAAGAAGGTCAAAGGCCGCAAGCGCCATATCATTACCGACACCGAGGGGCACTTGGTCGGGCTGACGGTGCACACGGCCGACATCCAGGAAGGCAGTCGGCGTCATCGCCTCCATTCGACGGCTTTCTCCCTGGTTGCGGCATCTGTTCGCCGACGGCGGCTATGCCGGAGAAAAACTGTCGCAGGCACTGGCCAATCTCGGCACATGGACCCTCGAAATCATCAAGCGCTCCGACGCGGCCAAGGGCTTTGAGGTGCTGCCACGACGATGGGTCCTCGAGCGAACTTTCGCCTGGCTGGGACGTTGTCGCCGGCTCGCCAAAGACTTCGAGGCGACCATCGCCAGCGCCGAGGCATGGATCTTCATCGCCTCGATCCGCCTCATGCTTCGCCGCATGGCAGCTCCACGTCGTGCGTCGAGTTTCGAGTCAGGCTCTTACAGGCATGCGCAGGACGCGCGAAGCCGCTCAAATCTCCCCAGATGGGTCAGCCATCGAAGACCGGCATCACTTGCCCGTTGAGCGGCTATACGATAATGCTCCGCGCTAAGCAGCAAGCGCCAAAAATTCGAGCGGCGACTTCATTCTCCTATTCAGGAAGGAACTATGAGGCGGCAGACGCGACCATTCACCGTGGAAGTCAAACAAAAGCGCAATTATCAAAAATCCGCACGTTCCATCTGGGGCAATTTCGACATCGCCGCGGCGATGGCCGAGACAACAAAGGAAGTCGAGCCGTTAAATCGTCAGCTTATTGACTCTACTGTAGTGGCCCTTGATGCTGAACCTTTGCAAAAACCGCGAGTGGAGCATTTCATGGCCAATCCCCTGGAAACCGAGTCAGCAGTAGTTCCTAGCGCACCGGCAGACAAAGCGGAAACGCCAAAACCGAAGACGAGAGCGCGGCGGTCGAGGAAGCCAGAAGCTGAGGCGAGCGCGCCTGCCCGCAAGGAGGGCGCCAAGCCGATATCCGCGACCACTGAAGCACCGCCGTCAGCGCGAACAGGCCGAAAGAGCTACTCCGCGAAGGATCGTGCCCAGAAGCTGGCGCAGATCGAGACCTCGATCGGCGGCGGCGCTACTCTCAAGAGCGCGGTGAAGCAAGCCGGCATCTCGGAACAGACATATTATCTTTGGAAGAAGGCGGCGGCGCCGGCGGCGGACAGTGACGGGCTGAAGGATCTCGTCGCGCTCGAGGAAGAAAACAAGCGGCTAAAGAGCCTGCTTGCCGATCGTCTCCGCAAGGAGAATGCGGAACTGAAGAAAAGGCTCGGGCTGGATTAAGGAGGCTGGGCAGCTGGTTCTTGGCTCGCCACCTACAGCAATCCCGCCTGCTCGGCCTCTCTGCGCAAATTCTGGCGTGGTCTTGGGCCGATTTGCTGGATGACCAGCCCGGCCGCCAGCGAGCCGAGATCGCCGCACTGCTTCAGGCTGCGGCCTTGCGTGTAGCCATAGAGGAAGCCGGCGGCATAGAGGTCGCCGGCGCCGGTGGTGTCGACCAGCTCGCGGATCCTGGTCGCATTGATGGTCACGGTCTCGTCGCCGCGCACGATGACCGAGCCCTTTTCCGAGCGGGTGACGGCGGCGATCTTGCAATCCTTGCGGATCTGGGCCAGCGCCTCGTCGAAGGACGCGGTCTGGTAGAGCGACTTGATCTCGTGGCTGTTGGCAAAGACGATGTCGACGGTGCCGGAGCGCATGAGATCGAGGAACTCGTCGCGGTAGCGGTCGACGCAGAACGAGTCCGACAATGTCATCGACACTTCGCGCCCGGCGGCATGGGCGAGCTTCGCCGTCTGCCGGATCGCTTCCTTGGCGCGCGGCGGGTCCCACAGATAGCCCTCGAAATAGGTGACCGCGGCGCCCGAGGCCTTGTCGGCCTCGACGTCCTCCGGGCCGAGCTCGACGCAGGCGCCGAGATAGGTGTTCATCGAGCGCTCGCCGTCGGGCGTGACGAAGATCATCGAGCGCGCCGTCGGAGGTTCGCCGTTAAGCGGCCTGGTGTCGAAGGCGACGCCCTGGGCATGGATGTCATGCGCGTAGATTTCGCCGAGCGCGTCGTTAGAGACCTTGCCGAAGAAAGCGGCGCGGCCGCCGAAGCTGGCCACGCCCGCCGCCGTGTTGCCGGCGCTGCCGCCCGAGGCTTCGATGGCCGGGCCCATGCCGCTGTAGAGCAGTTCGGCGCGCCTCGTGTCGATCAAATTCATCGCGCCTTTGATGATGCCGTTGGTCTCCAGGAACGCCTCGTCACACTGGGCGATGATGTCGACGATGGCATTTCCGATACAAAGCACGTCATAGTCCGGCATCAATTCATGTCTCCGCCAAAAACCCACCGGCTTTCTGCCACGCCGGGCGCGGGCGGGTCTGGCCAGTGGGAATGGGCTTTGCGCTTGCCAATCCGTTCGGCGCCAGCCCTCACGGGGCGGCAAGTCCTGCCTCGCGACGCAATTCGTCGGCCCTGTCTGTCTTCTCCCAGGTGAAATCAGGCTCTTCACGGCCGAAATGGCCATAGGTCGCGGTCTTGCGGTATATAGGGCGTAAGAGATCAAGCATCTTGATAATGCCCTTCGGTCTGAGATCGAACAACTCAAGAATGAGGCGCTCGATCCTTCTTTCCTCAACCCTCGCTGTTCCGAACGTGTTGACCATGACAGAAACCGGACTGGCCACGCCGATTGCGTAAGCAAGCTGTACCTCGCAGACGTCCGCAAGTCCGCTAGCGACGATATTCTTTGCGACATACCGGGCCGCATAGGCAGCTGAGCGGTCAACCTTGGACGGGTCCTTGCCCGAAAAGGCGCCGCCGCCGTGACGACCCATCCCACCATAGGAATCGACGATGATCTTGCGTCCAGTGAGACCGCAGTCGCCGCGCGGCCCGCCGACTACGAACCTCCCCGTCGGGTTGACCAGAATTCTGATGCCTTCCGTCTCCAGGTGGGTCGGCAGGACAGGCTTTATGATTTCCTCAATGACGCCCTCGCGGACCGTCTCTTGCGAGACCTGCTCGTCATGTTGGGTCGATACGACGATGGTATCAAGGGCGACCGGGCGCAACCCCTCATAGCGCACTGAGACTTGGGATTTCATATCAGGACGCAACCAGCCAAGCTGTCGTGCTTTCCGGACATCTGCCTGTCGTTTCGTCAAGCGATGCGCGAGCTGGATCGGCAAAGGCATCAGGGTATCGGTTTCGCGGCATGCGTAGCCGAACATGAGGCCCTGATCTCCCGCTCCCTGCTGGAGGTCCTGCCCTCGTCCCTCGTCAACGCCCTGGCTAATGTCGGGCGATTGCTCGGTGAGTGCATGAACGACGGAGCAACGCCGGCCGTCAAAGCCGACAGCCTCATCGTCGTATCCAATATCGAGAATCGTATCGCGCGCAACTTGGCTATAATCCACCCGCGCATCGCTAGTAATCTCGCCAGCCACAACGACTATCCCTGATTTTACCAACGCTTCACAGGCGACGCGTGCCTTGGGATCGGTGCGGAGGATGGCGTCGAGGATGGCATCCGAGATGTTGTCGGCCAACTTATCCGGGTGTCCCGCGCCAACCGATTCGGAAGAGAACACGAACTGCCTAGCCATGAAATGCCTCGTTTCGGGTGTTGGAGTTGTATGGTGCATTTTGCTTAGCCCACCTTACCTGTTGGTGATGCCCGGGACCTCGAACGCAGCGCACAAATCGGCAACGTCTCTTCGCACGCAGGCATGGAGATCTTCGTCATCAGGCCGCCGGAGGACGCAGTCAATGAAGCCAGCAATTTGCACCATTTCCACATCGCGCATGCCCATTGACGTCACTGCTGGCGACCCCAGGCGAATTCCGCTTGTGACCGCCGGATCCCGCGGGTCGCCAGGCACCATATTAAAGTTTGTGATGATGCCTGCCTTTGCTAGCCGCTCGGCATAGGCCTTGCCCGATAGTGGTCGATCGCGCAGATCAAGGATCAGCATGTGATTGTCCGTCCCCCCGGTAACTAGGTCATACCCTCGCTCGATCAGTGCCTGTGCAAGAGCCTTGGCATTCTTGAAGCTTCGGAAGGACGGGTTCGCGGCTTCGTGCAAGGCAACTGCTAGCGCAGCGATGGCATTCATATGAGGCCCGCCTTGCAGGTGAGGAAAGACCGCCCGGTCTATTCGTCTGGCGAGATTGTATTTGCTCTTTGTATGATACAGGGCCTGATAGCGATCTTCGTTCCTGGACAAAATGAAACCACCGCGGGGACCGCGGATCGATTTGTGGGAGGTGCTGCTGACCACGTCGCAATGGCGCACGGGATTCGGGTGCGCTCCCGCGGCAATCAGTCCGCTGATGTGCGCAATGTCGGCTACGAGATAGGAGTTCGCTTCCAGGGCGATTTCTGCCATTGCCGCGTAGTCAAAGACACGCGGGTAAGCAGTTCCGCCGACCCAAATGAGCCGCGGCCGTTCCCGCTTGGCTGTCTCGCGCAAGCGGTCATAGTCAATCTGCTGTGTCTTTTCATCTAGTCCATAGGGGACGCGTTGATAGTCAGTTCCGGAAAAGTTGATGGCCCAACCATGAGTCAGATGGCCCCCTTCCGGGAGGGGCAAGCCCATGACTTTGTCACCGGGGCTCAAAAGCGCACGATAGACAGCCTGGTTGGCCGGCGAGCCGGAATAAGGCTGGACGTTGGCATGCTCGCTGCCAAATAGTGTTTTCAAGCGCTCAATGGCTAGATTCTCAAGCTCATCAACGATCTCATTTCCAGCGTAGTAGCGCGCACCGGGGTACCCCTCGGCGTACTTGTTCGTGAAAATCGAGCCGTTCGCTTCCAGCACGGCCGAGGACGCAAAGTTCTCTGAGGCGATGAGCTTAAGGGTCGTCCGCTCCTGCCGCTCCTGTCTCAGAAGCAGTTCGTGAACGCGGCAATCAACCGCGGCCAATCGAGACCGTCCGTAAGTGTCGCGCGGCGCGATGGCGCCGTCGGCGGAGTTGTACATGGTGGTTTCGCGCTCCAATTGGACTGATCTATTTCACGGTCAAGCATGCGATCCCCTTCGACGGCGCGTCTTGTGTGGCTTCGAGCCGTTGAAGGTCTCGTTTGTGATAGCCATCGCCGTGGGGCAGGAGATCAACCAACAGTTGAACCAGCCCGCCGTCCTTACCTCCTGCTTTGAGATGGTACGAGCACCACGGACGTTGTTCGTTGCAGTAAAGAAAATCGGCTCTGGCCAGCAGCCGGACGTGTCGTACAACGTGCTCACGACGCAGACCCAGAATCTCCGCTAGCTGGCAGACAGTTAGGTCCGCATGCGCGCAAAGGCCTAGGATTCGAAGGCGATCTAGATGCGCTGCCGTCCGAAGGCGACTGACCAGTGTCAGCATTGGGCAGGACCAAGCCACTTGGAAAGCCTGGGCACTCGTCCTACTGAATTTGTCATTTCGCGTTCTCCACAGATGTTGCAGCTTTCGAACGAAATAATATGGTTGCTTGTCCACCGACCGGACAATCTCGGTGGCCGTGAAGATACTGTTTTGAGCCAATATGGCTGTGTCGAACAAACAAGATGGGCGCTGTTCTTGCCATTGCCTTTAGCCGAAATTGCACGCAGTTCGGCGGGTCGGAGAATAAGCCACGGTTCGGACTCCTCTGACTCAAACGTTGCAATAAGCCTACCATTCACAGCGAACCGGAGTTACTAAGAGTCTATGAATTTCCTTGAAGGATCTGTTGCAACGTTTGCGCAGCCCGGTCTTGCTCCCGGCTTGCAGCGGTCAATCTCGTGCAGACTGACCGTGATGCAAAGATGACAAGGAAGGTTCGCTTTCAATCCGATCTTCTTCCTGGCCAAGTGGTTCGTAGTCTCATAACGGTGGCCTAGACAAAAGCTGGGCTAATCAGCGGTATGATGTCGTTAGCGTGGTTGGGCCACCAGCAGGTCGACGCCAAGATCGACACGCGCAATTTCCCGCGCTACGAGAATGTCAGTGACTGCGCGCTCTTCCTCGGGCGGTCTGGCTGTGCCGTCTAGAATCTGAATGCATCTCGCGCCGACCCGTTCAGCAATGAGCTGTTCGGCTTGCCGCATTGACGGCGAAGCAAGCTCAAGTACGTTTTCGCGCATCTCACGCGCCGCCTCGCCGACTTCCGCAAAACGCTTCTCGGCGAACTGCTCCCTGAAGAGCGCAGCGAGATCATCAAATGTTTGAACTTTGGTGGGCTTGGGTTTCGAGCAAAAATATCCAGTTGCCAGTCCAGGTTTATAGGCAAGGCTGTGCGCTTTGTCGTCTGGCAAGGGCCCAATATCCCCTGGTGAGACGAAAATGGACTGCCGTGCTACGGTTGCTCCAAATAAGAGCGGTCGAAATCGCTGATGTTTGCGATACAAGGAGCCGCATAGAAGACGTTTGACGGATAGGGCGCCTCAAACCGAAGAAGCAGTTCATGCTGACGCGACACATCCCTGCGCATCATCGCAATCCGAAAAAATGGTATCGACAAACCGGGACAATGTCCGCTCGCAACCTCAAAGGCAGTTCCTCGCTTCATCAGCTCCGGAAGCTTGTACTGGAAAAACAGCGGAACCCCTGGGAAATTGATGCGGATGTCAAAGCCAGAATGCCCCTCCTGTATGAGGTTTGGAAAGACCGGCGCGCCTACAGGTGCGGCTGACGATGACCGGATAAGGTTTTCGGTGAAGGCATACCCAAATGAGAACTCCATGTAGCCCACCTTCATTCAATTCTGCTTTCGTGCTGAAGTTTATCCTGGCTCTTTGCCTGCAGCCGAGCAGACTCTATAAAAAAACTATGTATACTTGCGAGATAGTCTGAGCTTATCGATTCCTCGGATAGATATTTAAAGAGCTCACCCACTCTTCTGGCTGCTAGAATGGGAATGGGAAGCTTCTGGTTGATCTGGGTCGAGTTCCAGTTGATTTTGGTAAGCGACAAAACCTCCTGCGCTATCTCAGCGATTCCCGGCCAGATCGCCGATAAGTTTCGGGCTTCGCGAACAGAGCCAGAGTGCGTAGCCGATATCTTCAACCGGGGCGGCGGCTTCTCCCTCGCCAGTGCCGAGCGCGATCACATGCGTTGCGCATTCGGCCAGCGCGCCGTCAAGGCGCCCCGCTTCCGTCGCGCTGCCGTAAAGGTCCAGGAACCACGCCAGCGAATAAGACCAGTCGGCAGGCAAGTCCTGCCCATTGTGATCCCTTGCGACGACGGCCACGACGGCGTTGCGGCCTTCGGGCGTGCGGGGCTCTATCCCAAGGATCGGGTATAATTCGGGTGTCGGCTGCTGAAGGATACGCGCCGGCACGAGCGACAGTGCTTTCTCCAGCGAGGGAGGAAAATCCTCCAGTTCTTCGGCCAGTTCGGCAGCTTCTCTCCTTCGTCCCTCGCGGCGCGCTTCTACATATTCTGCCGCAACCACGGCAATGGTGCGCTGCGCCCGTTCAGCGGTGCTGGTGGCAATCAGCTCGGCCGGAATGTCACCATCCTTGATCGCCCAGTGCGTGCGGTGCTGTTCGAACTGTTGAATGCCCAGCCGGTCCGCAATTCTCAACACCGCTGACCGGTCGAGAAAGGCATGTTTCGGATCGGGCTCGAAGGTGAAGGCCAGTTCGTGTCCGCGCCGAACGATATTGCGTATGCGGCTGTGCCGGACCACGCGCGCGTGCGGGCCTCCCGCCCCGACTTCGTACATCAAAAGCGCCGGGATTTCCTCCAGCCGGCGCAATGTTTCAGGGCGCGAGGTCGATAGCCTCGGCCTCGGCGCCGCTAGATTCCTTGAACCGGTCAATGGTTGACGTGAACGGCGGCGTTTCCCACCACTCGCCGTGGCCCGAGACAAGCAAGTTAAACATGGCACACCGCCGACCTCACGCCGCCTTCTCCATAGACCACTTCACCCGTTCGCCGAGAAAGGCGGCGAACGTTTTCACATTCATATTGCCGCTCGCCTCCTCCAGCCCTGCGAGGTAGGCCTTCCGGTCATCGACTCTGACGACTGTCCAGGGGTAACCGCCTGAAGCCAGCATCGCGTTCATGAGGAACCGCGCCATTCGTCCGTTGCCGTCCGGATAGGGGTGCACATAGCCCACAAGCCAATGCCCCAGCACGGCACGCACGGAGGCCTCCTTCTCCGCCTCCAGCAGGTCGAACAGCTCATTCATACCATCGGCCACCGCTTCGGTACGCGGCGGCACGTGCTGCGAGCCGCGCAGGTACACGGGGTGATTGCGATATCCCGCAAGCGCGCTGGCTTTGAGGATGCCGGCGGTCACTGACGGCGCGAACAGCTCCCGGTACCACTCCCGGTGAGTGTCCCGCGTCAACGCGCCGGCTGGCTTGCCGTTGATGATCGCGGCAACAGAGTCTTTGACCTTCTGGAATGCGAGGTAGTAGCCACGCGCGGCAAGCGCATCTCGGTTCTTGCGGTCCTCTTCATCAATCTCCGGATTCCAGCTCCCCTCGCGCACCCGGTCGATGAGTTCCGGGGTGACGCTGTACCCTTCTATCGACAGCGAATGGTAGGCGTCGCTTTCGTAGATATCCTCGACGAACTTCATATAGGCGTCTTTGTCGGACGGCAGTCCGGGTGCCTTCGGGAATATCTCGATGATGGCTTCGCGCTGCGATTGCCAGATCGCGCGCAGGCGGGCGACCAACGGCGGTACGCCCGCCGCAATAGTTGTCACTCCAATTTGTCCCGCGAACGGATCGGATTCGCGCACGTCATAGCCGGCGGCTTTGAAGGCGGCCACGATTTCATCGGCAAAGGAGTCGCGTCCTACGCGACGGAAGGCCCCCGCAAGCCGTCCCGCCACGGCGGAATGGCCGCCATCAAGCAGCAGGGCCAGAACGGTTGATACGTCGCGCACCGACGCCATGGCGATCTGCATCTCGATTGGGGCGCGCTGGAAGAACGCTTCCGGCACCCGGGTAAGGGCGGCCTCGACAGTGAACACGCGCTGGCCGTTTTTCTCTGTCAGTTCGGCCGGCATCTCCTTGACCTTGAGGTCATAGAGCGAAGTGCCGAACAGCAGGTCGATTTTGTTATTCGAGCCTTTGGGGGTGTTCACCACCACCTGAGGCGGAATAGTGGGCGCTTCCGCGTGCAGAAGCAGCGACTGCTCCGGTGAGAGGAACCAGTCCTTGCCGAACCGGTCATTGCAGTAAAGGGAGCAGAACTCCCAGAAGCTCGCGTACCAAGGGGTGGTGTCTTGCTGCCGTGCCTGCGGGCCGGTCGACATGAGCCAGCCTTTGATAACATCGCGCAGGAACCCGTTCTGCAGCAGCCGCTCCCGGTGGACGCGGGTCAGCTCATCTGATTTGAATATGCGCCGCCCACCCTCCTGCAGCTCTTTGAGGACGGCCAGTGATACAGCGAGTTTTTCATGGGGCTTGGCCATGGCCGTGCCTTTGCAAGTTTTTAGAGCTGTGCGATTACAAGTATATAGTGCTGATAGGCGACAAGTCAATGATGCTGTGGAGTTGCAAGTTTTTTTAGTCGTGCGATAACAAGTTTTTTATGCGATAATCGGCAAATGCGATCGTTTCCATAGCCGCGCGAAGGATCGTTACCCGATGGGCCGAGACCCAGCTCCCCCGCAGGCTACGCAGGGGCTCGGGGCGAGCCTAGAGCCTGGCCCTCCGAAGCGCTTCGAAGGAGGACGCGCCTCTTTGAAAAACTCGCCCGTTGTGCATCGTGGGTACCCGTAAACGCGAATTCTCAAAGGAAAGACGCTCCTTACCTCTCCCTCCCGCCACGATCATCACGGCCGCGCCCGCGCTCACTACGCCGCGACGCCCGCGAGATCGCTGCACGCATCTGATCGGCCACCAGACCGGGTTGTAGATGAAGGATGTCCGTGACGCTGTCGTGTGTTTGCACCGTCACCGCAGTGACGGCAAGGCAGCTGCGCACGCCCATGGAGGAGAGCGTCTCGATATCGCGCGCGATTCCGGCACCCCCACTGGAGTCCGATCCGCCGACGACAAGTACATGCGATGCCTGCCTCAGCGCCCTTTCATCTGTTAGAATGAGCGTTCGAAACGCAGGATTCCGCCGACACTGCTCTTCTTGTTGGCGTTGGTCCAGTTCACGTTGGAAGCGTCCACCTTGCCGACGGCGAAGTTGCCGTAGCGGCCATAGTCGAGTTCCGCCGTAACTGTGAAATCTGGAAGAAACGCATAGGCGACGTTTGCAGCGACACCATGGTTCTTGAGCTGATCACCGGAGAGCTGAAGGTTGAACGAAGTTGTCTCGTTGAGCTTGTAAGTGGCGCCAGCCCAGAAAGCCCAGTTCCCGCCCCAACTCTTATAGAAGCCGCGACCATGAGCGTCGATGGCGTTCGTGGAGTCGTCGTTGAGCTTGCCGTTGGAACCGTAGCCGAGCATTCCGAACAGCAACAGTTCGTTGGTGACATTGATGTCGACACGGACCTTGGCGGCCACCGATTCGTAGTTGCTATCATAAGCGGCAACGCCGGTGATCGCGCCCCAGCCATGTGTGTATTTCAAGCCGCCGACTACGTGCGGTGCGTAGCTGTCGATTGTGCCGACCACGCCCGAGCCTTCTTCGAGCGAAACCACGGCCGAAAAGCCGTCCCCGGCGTCGAAGTAGTACTGAACCACATTGGTATCGAAAGCGCCGTACGGAACCGGCGTCTGGTTGAGTACGTCACCCGTGCCGCCAATAAACATGTCGAAGGCCGACCAGTCCTTACCAGCTCGGAGGCCACCAAGCTGAATCCAGGCGAAAGTCAAGGTGCTGTCTCCGTTGAAGGCATAGGACCGAGAACTGTCCGAAACCGAAGTGTGGCGGTTGCCGAAGTTCATGCGGGTTTCGGTGTAGGTCTTCAACGTGCCGAGTTCGGTCTCCTGGCCGGTCCAAGTTTTCAATGCGAAGCGCGTGTTGTTTTGCCATGTGCCCTGATGCTCACCAGTCCTCACATCCGAGGTTCTTGCGTGATCAACCAATCCGACATGGCCCAAGCCGACGTCGTAACGGACATAGCCGCCGATGCGCACGCAGGTCTCAGTGCCTGAAATGTAGACGTAGCCCGAGCCGTAGACGTCGCAGACTTTAACGTACTCAGTCGGGTCAGGCTCGGCAACGGCGGTCACGGCGCGAGCGTCGGAAACGGCAATCAGTGCCGCAGTTGAGCCGAGGAGGAGGCTCCTAATGTTCATTGTTGATCTCCGTTCAAAGAGTAAAAGGAATGGACGTCACTGATGAACTCTTGCTAAGGGAACAGTCGATAACGATGCGCATTGAGTTGAATTTGAGCAGTTTTGATGCGCTCGTCACGCCAGATATTCATCAGAAATTGAGAATATGATTGGGTGTTATTGTTACAAATATGCGATTGTTATTACAGATATAATAATCGCCGAAACGACGCCATCCAACATTTCTGTACAAATCATCCCCGTCATCTCCGCTAGTTGTGGGCGGGCCGTCACAAAGGCTTCTACTGCAAATGACGTGCCATCCTGACGACGCAGCTGCGGCTTGAAGCTCAAGTGTGCCGGCGGACCTTGGTTCGCTCTTCCTTCCTTTTTGCCTTGCGGATCAACCCAAGCACGAACGGCAAACGTTTCCGCTACGGTTCGTCTGTTCGCTTCGCGACAGTTTCGTTCAATGGCGACAGCTTTGTTTGCTGTGAGCCCCGACGTTGAGACATCATGCGGCGGCACCGCTCGGTACGACGCCGTCATTTTGGCGAGCGCGATGATCGGTAATCACGCGCTGAACGCGCAGCCTTGCCTCCACCACGGAGTCAGTAGGCGCGCCGGCCTTGGCATTGCGGCCGACCTGACGGTCGCGTCGAGCAGCCTCTCGTCCTGATAGACGGCGCGCCACAGCTAATGCTTCTTGCCAGCAATTCACACAACGAGCTCATCGAGACGCCAGAGATCACTATGGGGCTGCGCTAGCTGGCGAGCAAAGTCTGGTCCCAACGCCGTGTTATCTCGTTGGATGCGGCAGCCGCGCTCAGCAGAATCTACTCGACCAGGCGCAGGCTGAAGGGAAGGGATGGTGGAACCAAACGGTGCGCGTGAGGGTCGCGGCGGGAACAGCCATGGCCAGTCGCTGACCGTCCAGCCAAGACTGAACGGCCGCTATTGCTGAGAAATACAAGTTTCGAGACCAAAGCGGAACGGACTGACATAGCGCAAAGACACAGGCGAGCGCAGCGGTAAGGTTGGTGGTTATCAGCATGGGACGGTAACTGTTGCAGACCACAAAAGATCGCGAGGCCGGCCTGCCTTGGTACACTATCTATCCGACTGTGTCGGAGTTCTCTGGGGCGGTCGGCGCCGAGGCTTATGAGGAATGGCTCAGGAACCTGCCGGCTGACGATCCGGTGTCGCTCTATTTCCACGTTCCGTTCTGCCGATCAGCTTGCTGGTATTGTGGCTTCCCCACCACCATCACCCGCCATGATGCGCCGATCCTCAACTATCTGGCGGCCCTGCGTGACGAGATCCGTTTGGTCTCGGAGCGAGCGCCGCAGACGCTGCCCGTGAGCGACATGCATTTCGGCGGCGGAACGCCGTCTCTCATAGGACCAGCCGAGTTCCTGGCTCTGATGGAGTTCCTGCGACGCCGCTTCGCTCTCACGAAAACAGCTACGGTTGCCGTCGAGATTGATCCGCGCACGTTCACGGCCGAGATGGCCGAGGCCTTAGGAGCAGCCGGCGTGAACCGTGTGAGTCTCGGCGTGCAGAGCTTCGATCCCATTGTTCAAAAAGCAATCAACCGGGTTCAGAGTGAGGCGCTGACGTCGGCTGCCGTGGAAATGCTGCGCCGGCATGGAGTAAGCCGCATCAACTTCGACCTCATCTTCGGTCTCCCGCATCAAACGGTGCAGTCCTGCGTCGAGACCGCGAGGGCGGCGGTCGCAATGCGCCCCGACCGGCTTGCGGTGTTCGGCTATGCGCACATCCCGTCGCTTGTAAAGAATCAGCGCCTCATCGAGGAGGCAGTTCTTCCGGGCAGCGCTGCCCGCGCCGAACAGTATGCGGCCGTGGCCGCGACGCTGATTGCCGCCGGCTACCGCGAGATCGGGCTCGACCATTTCGCCTTGCCGGACGACGAGCTCGCGCTGGCACAGAAAACGGGTCGCCTGCGGCGTAACTCGCTGGGCTACTCGGCCACCACCTGCAGAACCCTGATCGGTTTCGGCGCGTCGGCTATCGGCCGCGTCGGCGAGGGGTACGTCCAAAACGAAGTTACACGGGATTCCTACATCCAGCACATCGCAGCTGGCCGTCTGGCGACGTCAAAGGGCTATCGCCTCACCGACGACGACCGCGTGCGAGCCGCAATTATCGAGCGACTAATGTGCGATCTCGAGGCCGATGTGCAGGCAATCTGTGCCGCCCACGGATCTGATCCGATCCGTCTTCTCGATTCAGCTGAACGCTTGGCGATGCTGGCCGAGGACGGGATAGTGGACTTCGAAAACGGTTTTGTCCGCGTACGGCGGGAGCATCGCTTTGTAATTCGCGCTGTCGCTGCCGCGTTCGATGCTTTTCTCGATTGGGATGGCCGTAGGCATAGCCACAGGTGAGGGCAAGCATCCAACCGGAAGCTAAACTCGACGCCCTCGGCCGAGGCCTGTCATGAAGCGGGCGTCAAGGATGCGAAAAGCAGAGCTGATCCGCCTATTTCATCTCATCTTCAATGACATCGACCTCGTGGCTGCCACCGAGGCGTTTCCATATTGATCGTGGTAGGTGCGGGGCATCTGGGTGTTTCGCCGTCAGCGCATGAATATCCCCGCCATGTGATGGGTCAGGAAATCGCGGTGGCTGCAATCAGCCCGTCCATCGATGACAGACCGCGGCCACGCCGCTTCGCGAGGCCCGTCAGGTCGCCCCAGGCCAGGACAACCAGTTCGTCCACGGGCAGGACTCTCGGCTCGAAGCGCTGCGGCAGGTCCCGGGCGAGCCATCCGGCCAGTGCGTCACGTTTCCGACCTTTGTCCATGAGGGCAGCGCCGCGCCGGATCTCGGCGATCGACACAACGCTGATAAATGAGCGGTCTTCATCGAGCCCGTCATCCATTCCAGCACGCGCGCGTCAGGGCTCGGCCTCGTCACCTCGGAGAGGCCATTAGTGTCGAGCAAGAGCCTCACAATGGCAGACCATGCGGTTCATCGCGTAGCCGCTCGATGTCCAGTTCGGCGTTGCGCAGCGGCGATGCGCAGCGAGTGCCCAAAAAAACAGCAGTCAGCTCCCTTCCGGAAGATCGGAGCGGACGCCACGCAAAAAGCGCCAAATCCTTGGCGCCGGCGGTCTGTGTGTTTGCGCGCTGGCGGCTTTGGTGTACTCCTGTGCCGTTTCGACGAGGCTTCCAGCCGGACCGGCAGGGGAGGAGGCTTTGGCGGCGCGGCCGGCACACGGCCCACCTCGAGGACGAGATCGACGATGTCGGGCAGATCCTCGGTCGCCTCACAAATCGGTGAGGTCGTCGGGACACCGTCTTCCACTTTTGTTGATCAGCCGCCTTCCTGGCCATGTTCCGAGACAATAAGGCGCCCGTGCGCCGCCGCCTCGATTAACCCAAGACGCGCAAGGATCTTTTGCCGGAGACAACGAGGTCACCATCCTGCGGTGCCGCGTTGCGTCACAGTCGGCATGAGATGTGCAAAGTGGACCGTCGTCAAACGTCAAACAGAGGCGTTGGTGACTGGACTGAACGACCAGAACGGGCTGCTTGCGCCCTTTCGGACTTCACAAAGTTCGAAAATGGCGTCGTTTCAGGGCATAATCGCCGCTTGTCAAAATGTTTGCGACAAGTCCGGTGAAAGCCTACCGAGTATCTTGTGCTTGGGGGGCGGTTAGTTCCGATAAACTATGCGGCATACACATGCTAATCTATTTGATTTACGGGCCGACCTGCAGCGGCAAAACAGACGCGGCAATCCAAATTGCACGAGAGACCGGATGGCCGGTCATTGCGCTGGATCGTGTACAATGCTGTCCTCAAATCGCCACCGGGAGCGGGCGTCCCTCGGATTCCGAACTGCAATCTACCCAGCGGATCTACTTGGATTCGCGCCCGCTAACCGCGGGCATCATCGACGCCGAGACCGCCCATCGTAAGCTGATAATGCAAGTGGATGAGCGTAGTTCCCAGCCGGGGCTCATCCTCGAAGGCGGTTCGATCTCCCTTCTCAATTTAATGGCGCGAAGTCAGCATTGGGATGGCGCTTTTCGGTGGCATGTAAGGCGGTTGCGGCTCGGCAACTCGGACGCCTTTCTGGAGAGAGCCAAGCGTCGGGTCACAGACATGTTTGTCACAAGAGAAGGACAACCTTCATTGCTGCAGGAACTTGCCGATCAGTGGAAGGAAGATGCAGTCCGTCCCACTTTGGAAGACGTTGACGGATATCGTTGCGCCATTCATTTTGCGAGAGAGCACAGCTTGGCAATCAGCGAAATGCCGTGCCTTCGCAAAGAGCTCCAACAAGATCTTGTAGAGGCGATTGCGAGAGAATATCTCGAATATGCGCGTTGGCAAGAACGCGACTTTCCAGAATGGCAAACTGAGTGAGCAAGCCTCCCCGGACCTCGCCTGCGATGCGGGCACGGTAGCTCCTGAGAATTGCGCTAAGTGGTTTGCTGAAGCAAGCTAGTGCCAGGCGACAATAGGTCCGTGTGGCAGCGGAAGGATTGCTTTCGCCACGGTGACTGCGGAGGAGGCGACATGGCTGCACTGCTCATTTCAGGCATGGGACGGAATGTACCGATGACAAAGTGCTGCGCGCTTCGTAGCGACCGCTACCGTGGCTGACTCGCGAACTACTATCCGCCAGCCCAGTCTGTGGCGTCGTCTCGGCTTTCATCGCCACCGCCTTCGCCCAGGAAACGCCCGAGGCCGCAAGCGTCGCCGTGGCAGTGCGGCACCCGGCAAGATGGGTGGTCATCGGACCTATCTGATCGACGGGGAGCACCGTGCTTTCGTCCTGGGCGAGGTTGAGCGAGATGCCAACATGACGCTTCATCAATTGACGGCGGCACTGGCTGAACGTGGTCTCCTGCGAGCGTCGGTCGCTTCCTGCACCGCGAGGGCAAGAGCTTCAAAAAACCGTTCTGCCGGCCGAGCAGCTCAAGCCAAAGCTGATGCGCGGGCGTGCGCAATGGATGCGCTATCAGACCCGCATTGACCCTACGCGCCTGGTCTCCCTGGATGAAACATGGGTCAAGACCAACATGGCGCCGTTGCGCGGCTGGGGTGTGCGCGGCAAGCGGCTGATGGCCCACGCACCATATGGCCATTGGAAGACGATGACCTTCATCACCGCGCTGCGGCATGATCGGGTGGAGGCGCCTTGGGTCATTGACGGACCCATCAATACGCAGGCTTTTCGCGTCTATGTCGAAACCGAACTCAACAAAACACTGAAGCCGGGCGACATCGTCATTCTCGACAATCCCGGTTCTCACAAGGGCCAAGCCGTCCGCGACATCGTCAGGGCTGCTGGCGCAAGGCGGGTCAAGCCCGCGAGAGCGGCAATTTTGTTCCGGCTATCACCCTCTCGTCGAGAACGGCGTGACGGAAGCGATAAAGTTGCGCCGGCCGGCCGCCGGTTTCCGCGGTTGTCTCACCGGTCTCCTCGACCAGCTCCTGCTGCTCGATCAGCCGGCGAAAGTTCGGCTTACGCACGAGCCTGCCGGCAAGCGCCTCCACGGTGCGCTGCAGCTGCAAAAGCGTGAAGACCGGCGGCATCAGTTCGAATACGACCGGCCGGTATTTGATCTTGGAGCGCAGCCGCGCAATGCCGGTCGCCAGGATGCGACGATGATCGGCGATCATCGATCTGCCCGACACCGAGGTGGGCGCAGCGGAATGTCCGGCGCGTATTGCTTCCTCCACCAGGGCGGCTTCGTAGAGCAGCTCATAACGTTGAAGCGCGAGTTCCTCGTTCCAATGGCGGTCGTCAAAGCCGAAGGCGATCGCCGCCCGCCGTCGTCGGTCGAGGCGTGTCGTACCGTCGTCAGTGCCATCCGCCCATTCCATCAGGCGCGGCCGCAATTCGTCCAACACGACCGCCGGTGTGCCGGAGCGGTGATCCTCCCACGGGAAATAGTCGTACCAGCTTCCCCAGTGTCGCCCGGCCGGGTCGCCAGCTTCGTCTTGGTGGGTGAGCGCCAGATAGCTGATAGAGACCACGCGGTCGTCAGCGCCAACCCTGTCGCGATCGGCGAAGGTGTAGAGCTGTTCGATATAGCCGAGCGGCTGGCCGGTCTGTTGTTCCACCCATCCCCTGAGGCCCGACTGCAGCGAACGGTGAGCAAGCTCGAACGGGCCGGAGGGCAGGGCGTTTGCCTGCGGGATGGTCAGAACGCAGGGGGCGCTGCTGTCCATGGCGACCACAACGGCGATCAAGTCCGCATTGACGTCGTTGGCCTTGCCTCCAGCTCCGCCTTTCCTAATCCCTTTTGCGCGATCGTCCATGGTCCCCGACGTCGTTGAGCAGAGCCCTGCCGCGTAGGCGGCTGAACCGATTGAATTCCGTTTTTGTCTGATAATTGTCGGCGCGTCAACACCACCCGTCGTGGCGATTTTAGCTCTTCGCAGCTGCACAAAAAGTGCCAACGCGACATCCGTGCTTGGGGAAGGAGGCCCATTGAGTGCGCCGATTCAAAGCTCGTCGATCGACATTGCGACGTTGTTCTCGTCGGCGACAGCGCGGCATGGTTCTCCACGGCTTGGCGTCGACGCTGGGCGTGACGCTGGAGATGATGATCATGCACGGTCAGGCCTGCCCCGTGGCCTGGAGCCGGCGCAAATGGTCGTCGACCCGCCGTTCGGTTCCTTTTGAAGAAACCCGGAGCAGGCTTTCCGCAATGCCTGATAAAGCCCTTCCAGTGCGCCCGCGCCAGCATCATAGCACTCTCGCTCCAACACAACCTATGCGAGTCAGTAAATCGACTCGCCGGCACTATTGTTTCAGGGGAAATGAATCTAGTTTCAAAGGGTTCGGCCGATAGCCGGGCACAGCTGCGGTCTTCACGGCCTTTTTGACATAAACGCGTCGCCCGATTGAGATTATCTTGACGGTAGCGCAGTGCGCCATCCATGCCAGTCGAGATGATCATGGGCAAATATCGAGACCATCGCGAGCCACGCCGGCATCGCTATGACGATGACCCCGTTTCCTTTTCGGAACGGACTTCCGAGCCAAGCTATTTTCAGCGCCCGCCGACCGTGACGGCAGATCCTGTCGATGCGGAGGTATTGTGGTTCACAGTCAGCAAGGGTTTTGGCTTCGTCAAACTGTCGGACGGCACGGAGGCCTATCTGCACGTGCGAGTGTTAGAGGCGGCCGGAAGCCGGGATGTTGCCGCGGGAACGCCTCTCAAGATCACGGTCGAAAAAAGTCCAAAAGGTCATCAAGTCGCGCAGGTGCTGGAGATCGGCGATCACCGCGCGAAAACTCCGTCACATACGCGCGTCGCTGGAGGGACCTTCGTTGAAACCGGTGCGCAGCTGGAGAGCGGGGGCACGGTCAAGTGGTACAAACCCGAAAAGGGCTTCGGCTTCATTGCTCCTGACAACGGTGAGAAGGACGTCTTCGTTCATGCCAGCGCCCTGACGCGCTCAGGGCTCAGCGTGCTGGTGGCGGGACAGAAGGTGTTTGTCGAATGCGGGCAAGGCAAGAAAGGCTGGGAAGTCCGGAGCATTCGCCTTGCCTAGACGGCGAGGCATTGCTCGCCTCGAAGGAGATGCCGGAGAGCGTCGGGCGGCCGCCCGAGCCCGCGTAGCAGAAACCGACATTGTCGAAGCGCAGCACGCCGTCGGTGACGACGAGATCCCTGGCGCCCGCCGCGTCCTCGATGTCAAGTTCGGCGTCGAGCAACTCGAACAGCCGCGTGCCGCAGGTCGAGGCGCGCGCGAACGAGTTGACCATCAATCCGAGCTGGCGCACCGGCATCTGCAGAATGGTCATGAAGGTGAGCAACAGGGCCAGCGTGCCGACGCTGATTTGACCTGCGATCACTTTCTGGCCACCGAACCAGAGCACCAGGCCCATGGCGGTCAGGAACGAGAAATTCATGGCGCTGGTGTTGCCGACACGGATGTCGACGCGCTCATTGGCGAGATCAAGGCGCGTCCTGCTTGGCGCGGTCGAACTTTTCCAGCTCGTGCGGCTGCGCGGCGAAGGCACGCACGACACGGATGCCGCCGAGATTCTCATCCATCACCCGGATCTTTAACGATCGCTGATGCCCAGATATGGGAAGGTCAGGCTTCAATGACGGGGAAGGTGAAGGATTGACTGGTCGGGTTTCCGGGCCGAGCTTGTCGGCCGCTCAATCGAAAGCGTCATTTGAGGCGCTTCTTCTCCCGCGTGTAACTGGAAGACACGCTCGTCCAGTTCCTTGTCTACTTCCGTGAGACGATAATTGAGGCGAAGGTAGTCGGTCCAGGTCGGCGTGCGGAACGTTTCTGTCCACTGCATAGGCTTCTGAAGGTTGCGCTGGAGCGTCCAGTTCCGAGCACCGACGCGGCTGTGTACATGACGCCGCTGCCGCATGAGGTCGAGGAAGGCCTCGACATTTCTCTCGGCTATCAGATATTCGATCTTGACCACGATCGGGCCGCTTCTCGGCTTCAAACTGAGAGCGACAGCTGGGGCGTCGAATTCCTCCAAAGGATCGGGCTCGGACTCGCGGCGCTCGCGAAGAGGAAACAGAACGCCGGCTGCAGCGACGATCAGAAGGGCTACAGCGGAACCCTCGAGCGCCCAGGTCAGCGAATGGTTCTGGGAAACCGTGCCCCATACCCAGCTGCCGGCCGCGATGCCGCCGTCTATCAATGCGTAGTAGATCGAGATTGTGCGACCCACGACCCAGCGCGGGCTCGCCAGCTGCACGCTCACGCCAACCCCCGACCAGGCGGTGACCCAACCGGCGCCGCCCAGGGCGAGTGCAATTGCCGCCACAGCGATCGAAGAGGTCAGAGCCAGGGAGAGGGAGCACGCCGCGCAGGCGAGGCAGGAGAGCCTCATCAGCCTTTCTTGCGACAAGCTCCGTCTGAACAGGCTGTTGGAGAGGCCGGCGAAGACGGCACCGGTCCCGAAGCCAGCCATGAGCGCGCCATAGGCGAGCGGACCTCCTCCCAGCTGGTCGCGGACAACCACCGGCAGCAGCGCGAGTATGGCGATGCTCGCCAAGCCAAAGAGGGTTCCGCGCGCGATCGCTGCCTTGATTTCCGATGACATCGCCGTGAAGCGCAGTCCGTCATAGATCGCCGTCCTCATCGACTCGCGTGGAAGAGGGGACGAGCGAACCTTCCACTTGCAGCGCCAAATAGTGACCAAGGGTACGAAATAGGTGAGCGTGGTCACGGCGAATGCCGCCATGAGGCCGAATGAGGCAACCACAATGCCGCCGAGCGCCGGGCCCACAGTCCTGACAGTGTTGAAGCCAACAGAAAGCAGGGTGACGGCAGCGGGAACATCTCGTCGGTCCACGATATCGCCGACCGACGCTTGCCAGGCCGGATCATTGAGAGCACCGCCGCTTGCGATCAAGAAGCTGAAGCCAAGGATCATCCACGGACTAACAAAGCCCAGCGCCACGGACGCGGTCAGCATCGCGGACGCAATCACCATAAGGCACCGACCGGCGAACATGACCCGGCGCCGGCTGAAATTGTCGGCGAGAGCCCCGGCGAAGACGGACAAGACGAAAGCGGGCAGGTTCGATGATGCCTGCACCAGCGCAACCATCAGATGCGAAGTCGAGATCGTTGCCATCAGCCAGCTGATGGCGACAGTCTGCATCAGCCAGCCGAGACTCGAAACCTGCGTGGCGAGCCAGATCGAACGAAAGGTGGGCTGCAAAAGTGGCCCAAAGGTCGTTGGTGCAGCCAAATCTTCGTTTAATCCAGCCACCCTACTCATTTTGCGACCCTTTGCTTTCCGTTATTGTCGTTTCCCATGTAATCTAGGCTGAACCGTGGCGGCTAGAAGAATAGAGAGAAACTGTTTGCCTTGCGGCACAGTTCCTCGTGATTAAGGGTTGCGGCCGAGACGCATGCCCGAGCCGGCTCACCCCGCCTTCGAGGACATCACTGGGTGGAGCCCGGATCTTGCTTGTCGTTTGACGCAGCATGCTTCATCAACGGGCACTTTGCCGAGCGATGCCTTTTCGCGAAACGCGACGATGTTCTTTCGTCGGAAACTCTCTCCAACGGCGTTCGATGCGCTGAGTCTGGCTTGGGGCGAGGTGAGGGCTTGCAGATCTTAGACAGGATTGATTCCTGATAAACGCAGACGGTTGCCGGGCCGCGATCGAAGAGGCGCGCGCCTTGCTGCTTCAGCTTGAACAAAAGTCTGACGCGCTCACACATGCCATCGACGACTTTCTGCTCGATCTGATGAGGCTGGCTTTCATTGTTGAATGTTATGGACACGGCTTTGAACTTTTGGCGCGAACGCTTGCCCGTAGAAGACTGGCAAAGGTCAGGCTTTTGTCGGGGCGGTGGACGCCGCCAGGGGAGAAATGACACCCAAAGCCGGATGGCTGACGCGACGGTCGCCCCGCGTTCCGCACAGTGACGAAGGTAACGGTACGGCTCTTCGGCAGATGGCGCATCCTCATGGTAGCGTCTGGCCGTTCCCTCTGATGCCTCGGCCTCCCACACCTATCCGAAGGATCCTGGAGGGTCCTCGAAGTGGGCATGAGGGCGATAGGCCGCGTGGTTGGGGTACCAAGCGTAGGCGCGGTATTGGGCTGGAAATTGGCGATGCGCGACGAAGAAGTCCGAGATCAACTCGTGCAATGGCAATTCCTAACACCGTGGACGTGTTGGAGCAGCCTCATCCTCCTAGTCAGGAACGTCATCAAGGTTATAGGATTGATGCGCGGCGAACCCTCGGAACAGGATCATGTTGACATCGCTGTTCGACAGAGCCGACTTCGCGCAAGGAAGCCACATCGTTTCGGAATTGCTTATCGCATGGTCTATCGTCGGCCTAGTCAAACCCTTGGCGCGGCGAGGAAGCGGCGGTCGTCGGCGTGATGCATGACGGGAGTCGGCGGCGCCTCACCATAGGCGAAATGCAGGAACCAAAGGAAAGGACCACCTGCATGGAATTGCGAACCGCGTCCTCGGCGTCTGAGCCGCGACCCTTGCCAACGATCACTCAACCCGCGACGTAGAGCTTCAACCCAGCCTTGGACACGCGAACCGCGCTACCATCGTTGCAGAGGAGCCGTCCACCAGATGGTTGCACTTGTAGTCCGCACGCCTTTGGTCGACATAGCGGACTGGCTCTGGCCACCGGCAAGGTTGAAGAGTGTTCCGTTGTTGCAGTCGTACTTGGCCTACGTGAACCAGATGCCTGAGCACGCGGTCGCGTTTCAGGGTTGATCTACTCGTAAAAAGGAATTGTCTTAGGCGGAAGGCCGCACTTAATACCGCTATCCTATTGGCGCCCCATCGGGTTCCCGGATTGAGCAAGTCCGGATCACTATTTTATGCCGCTGCCAGCCTTGTGTCGGCCATGTGCACGCGCGCTGCCGCTGCCAGCAGGTCGGTCTGGGTGATCAGCCCAATAATGCGTCGCTCGGTATCGACGATGACCACGGCATGGCTGCGGCCGTCGGTGAGCACCGGCAGCAGGCTCATCGCCGGCGTATCGGGAGAGGCGGTGCTAGCCTTCGACATCACAGCCCTCACCGTGTCGGTCGCCTTCGTCAGTTCGCGCAGGCCAACTACACCGACCAGCCCGCCCTCGGCGTCGGTCACCGGCAGCGTCCGGATGTTGTGATCGAGCAGCAAATGCCGCGCCTGGTCGGCAGGCGCATGTTCATCGACCGAAATCACATCGCGCGACATGATGTCCTCGCACAGCAGGGTCCGGTGGGAGCGCACCATCGCCTGCAACTCGACCTGCCGTAGCAGCCGCTCAAGATCGTTGCGGTCGATATCGAAGGTTTCCTCCAGCGCGCCGAGCGCGGCATCGACATCCTCGGGCTGGAAGCCGACCCGCTCCCGCGCCGGCGGATCGATGGTTCCATGCGCGCTTTTAAAGGCGGGGGCCGCCACATGCGGATAGTTGCGCCGCGACAGTTTATGGATGCCGTAGCCGAGTGCGACCAACACGATCGAGTTCAGCGCTACCGGAACGAAGGGAAACAGCAAGCCCGAGCTGAAGACGGCCGGTCCGCCGAACACCGCGGTTAAGGCGGCGGCGCCACCCGGCGGATGCAGGCAGCGCGTGAACGACATGGCGGCGATGGCCAGCGCCACCGCAATGCCGGTAGCAAGGACGGGTTCATGCACGAAATGCGCCACGATCACCCCGACCAGCGCCGAAATCGTATTGCCACCGATAATCGACCAAGGTTGCGCGAGCGGGCTTGAAGGCACGGCAAAGAGCAGCACGGCCGATGCTCCCATTGGAGCAACCAGCAGTGCGACATGTGGGCCAGACCCGTTCGCCAGCGCACTGATCACGCCAGTCAATGCGATGCCGATCATGGCCCCGATGCAGGCGAGCAGCCGCTCGCGCAGCGTTGCACCGGCAAGGATCGGAACAAAGAGACGAAACGCCATGGCATACCCTTGGGCGAGTGGTCGGAACTCCGCGCTCCGCAATGCAGGCAAAGCCACAGATTTGGAAGTTAAGCCAATTCGGAAAGCCGGCTCACGGGGGAATACTTTTGCGCGAAACGGCCATTGCCAAATGGGTGCAGACATTTTGATCAGGCAGAGGAGGCGGACGGCACGCTGATCCGCTCGAGCGCAGCTAGAGGCCAAGGGCTGTCGTGCCGCGGGCAGCCGGAAATGGGGATGGTCGGAGGTCGAGCTGGGATGGACACTAAGGAATTCAGAGGCTTCGAAAAGCGTGCTGATAATGTCGGCATGGCAAGACAAATCAGGCCCTTGTCGCTCCACTTCCGAGGCGAACTCCAGCGGAGTACGGCTTTTACGCGGTGCTTGGTCTGCCTGTCCTTGCCACCATCGGATTCGTTGGCTGCTGAAACGTCCACCAGTAGCCGCTGAGAAGACGACTGCCGCCAGTGCCGTCGTGGAACCGCTATATGACGGCGGCGTGGTTACAGAGCCGGCTCGTGTCGATCGGGCGGGGGAGCCTGATGTGACGTACATGGTCCAGAAAGTGGCCAATGAAGGTGCTGGCATCGTCAACGTGATCAGGTCACGTAATAGCGGTAATACAACCGCGACCACGAGCCTCTCAGGCGTTCGATGAGGCGGTAAAATCCGATCACCAGACCAAGCGCGATTCCGCCACACTGCCACACACGAAACCGATCAGGTCACGCACCAGGCTCGCCAGCAGATTGGAGCCGAGGCCACCGCGGCTGGACTCTGCCATGCCGCGGGCCACCACCTCTCCAGCCGCGGTAGAAAACGTGGGTCAGCAGCGCCGGCATGGGCCGAGCAACTCCCAAAATCGCGAGCAGCGCCATCGGCTCCGCAAGCGGCCGCAGATGTCGGCCGATGAAGCGGAAGGGCGGCGGTGCGATGGAAGCGCCGTGCGACAGCCTATCCAGACCTGTAATCGTGATCAGGCTCATCTGGGTCTCCGGACGCCAGCGTTGCAGATGGTTTTAGGCAAGCGTGAGCAGGCCGTGGGTCCCAATCCGGTCAGGCCGACCACGATCATGGCCGAAAGAACGAGTTCCAATTGAAAGAGCTGACGACCATAGGCGATCAGGTATCGGAGCCTTTCGAACGATGCGATGAGTTCTACCGCAACCAGGGTCGCCAGCCGTTGGCAAGGCCTTCAGCCCTGTAAAGATCGACGGCACGGCGGAAGGCAGCACGAGTTTCGACCAGCGGCTGAACGAAAGGACACGGCCAGACCCCGTCTCACGACGACGCCGTTGCGCTTCGCCGCCATCAGGCTGGGTAGAGGACTTGCACGTCTAAAGCTGTCGATCATGCTCGGCACACAAAAAAGGGCGGCATTGCTGCCGCCCTTTCCGCTGTAGGTTGATAGGGGGCTGGATTAGAAATCCATACCGCCCATGCCGCCCATGCCACCGCCGGGCATACCAGCCGGCATGCCGCCGCCAACCGACTCCTTCTTCGGAGCCTCCGCGATCATGGCTTCGGTGGTGACCAGCAGGCCGGCGACCGAGGCCGCGTCCTGCAGAGCCGTGCGCACAACCTTGACCGGATCGACGATACCCATGGCGATCATGTCGCCATATTCGCCGGTCTGGGCGTTGTAGCCGAAGGTTGCCCCCTTGTTCTCAAGGATCTTGCCGGCAACGATCGATGCTTCCGCACCGGCGTTGGCCGCGATCTGACGGGCCGGAGCCTGCAGCGCGCGACGCACGATGGCGATGCCGGCGGTCTGGTCGGAGTTGGCGCCAGTGACGGTGATGGCCAGCGAAGCGCGCAGCAGGGCGACGCCGCCGCCGGGAACGATGCCTTCTTCGACGGCCGCGCGGGTCGCGTTGAGGGCGTCATCGACGCGGTCCTTCTTTTCCTTGACTTCGATCTCGGTCGCACCGCCGACGCGGATGACGGCAACGCCGCCCGCCAGCTTGGCGAGACGTTCCTGCAGCTTCTCCTTGTCGTAGTCCGAGGTGGTCTCCTCGATCTGCTGCTTGATCTGGGCGACGCGGCCCTGGATTTCTTCCTTCTTGCCGGCGCCGTCGACGATGGTGGTGTTCTCCTTGGAGATCGACACCTTCTTGGCGCGGCCGAGCATGTTGAGGCCGACATTCTCGAGCTTGATGCCGAGGTCTTCGGAAATGACCTGGCCACCGGTGAGGATGGCGATGTCTTCCAGCATGGCCTTGCGGCGATCACCGAAGCCCGGCGCCTTGACGGCGGCGATTTTCAGGCCACCGCGCAGCTTGTTGACGACCAGCGTGGCCAGGGCCTCGCCTTCGACGTCCTCGGAGATGATGACCAGCGGCTTCGAAGTCTGCACGACAGCCTCGAGGATCGGCAGCATGGCTTGCAGGTTGGAGAGCTTCTTCTCGTGGAGCAGGATGTAGGCGTCTTCCAGATCCGCAACCATCTTTTCGGCGTTGGTGACGAAGTAGGGCGAGAGATAGCCGCGGTCGAACTGCATGCCTTCGACGACTTCGAGCTCGGTCTCGGCGGTCTTGGCTTCCTCGACCGTGATGACGCCCTCATTGCCGACCTTCTGCATCGCTTCCGCGATCATCGAGCCGACCGAAACGTCGCCATTGCCGGCGATGGTGCCGACCTGGGCAACCTCTTCCGAGGTCTTGATCTTCTTGGCGTTCTTGATCAGCGTTGCGACGACGTCGGCGACGGCGAGGTCGATGCCGCGCTTGAGGTCCATCGGGTTCATGCCGGCGGCAACCGCCTTGTGGCCTTCCTGGACGATCGACTGTGCCAGAACGGTCGCGGTCGTAGTGCCGTCGCCGGCGATGTCGTTGGTCTTCGAAGCAACTTCGCGAACCATCTGCGCGCCCATGTTCTCGAACTTGTCTTCAAGCTCGATTTCCTTGGCGACGGTGACGCCGTCCTTGGTGATGCGCGGTGCGCCGAACGACTTGTCGATGACGACGTTGCGGCCCTTGGGGCCGAGCGTGACCTTCACCGCGTCGGCGAGGATGTTGACGCCGCGCAGCATGCGCTCACGAGCGTCACGGGAGAATTTTACGTCTTTGGCAGCCATTTTTTACTCCTGGGCATTTCGCCCGAAATTCAGATTGGATGGTGCGGATGAAAGGCGGCGGCGTGTCAGCCGATGACGCCCATGATGTCCGCTTCCTTCATGATCAGAAGGTCTTCGCCGTTGAGCTTGACTTCGGTGCCCGACCACTTGCCGAACAGGATGCGGTCGCCGGCCTTGACGTCCAGCGGGACGAGCTTGCCGACCTCGTCACGGGCGCCGGAACCGACGGCGATGATCTCGCCTTCCTGCGGCTTTTCCTTCGCCGTATCGGGGATGATGATCCCGCCGGCGGTCTTCGCTTCGGACTCGACGCGGCGAACGACCACGCGGTCATGCAGCGGCCGGAAATTCGACTTTGCCATTTTTGGATTTCCCTGGTGCGGATGTTGAACGGTTCTCCGTTGCCGGAGCGTGGTTAGCACTCACCAGAAGCGAGTGCTGACGCGGCAGTGAGATAGGCCGTAGGCTCCTGCTAGTCAAGACGGAAGAGGGACGGGCGAAGAGCAAACGAGCGTGGAAGCACCGAGCCTTTTACGTGAAAGACGTCGGAGATAGGACATGGATGGGGAGGCTCACCATTTGTATTTGAAGGCTTATTCATTTGGCACGATCGGTGCAGCGGATGATCCGCAAACGTTGCGCGCGACCGATATAATGAGAGGTGAGCGCCATCAGGATTCCTGCGTTAACGGTCCACTCGGTATTTGCGGTGTGGCCGCCGCGCGGGCGCCAGGACTCCGGCCACCCGATGGTCACCAATCCAATCTGCGGAGAACAGGAGGCAAGATGAGAGGGACAGTCAGCATGAACTCGAATTTGAAATGTTTGGCCAAAGCAACTGCCATCGCCTTGCTCTGGACGGTCAAGGCTACGTCGGCGGACGAAGGTATGTGGATGCCGGGCCAGACTGCGGAAGTGGGCGCGGCCATGCGCGCGGATGGGCTCCAGATCGATCCCGCCCAGCTGGGCCGTCTGGACGCTGACCCGCTCAACGCGATCGTATCACTGGGCGGATGCTCCGCCTCGTTCGTCAGTCCACAAGGGCTGGTCGCAACCAATCATCACTGCGTGTTCGAATCCATCCAATCCACAGCAAGGAGGGCCAGGGCTATCTCACAGACGGCTTTCTGGCGAAGAGCCCTGGGTGAAGAATTGCCCGCGGCGCCAGGCAGCCGATCTATGTGATCGAGGACGTGCGGGATGTGACCGCCGAAATGCTCAAGGGCGTCTCGGACAAGCTGAATGAGTTTGCCCGCTATGAGCGGCTCGCCACGAACCGCAAGGCCCTGATCGCCGCATGTGAAGGACAGCCCAATCGCCGCTGCGACGTAGGGGCCTATTATGGCGGCGCCTCCTACTATCTCCAGCAGAAGCTCGAAATCGAGGACGTGCGCCTTGTCTATGCGCCCGCGCTCGGCATCGGTAACCTTCGGCGGCGAAACGGACAACTGGATGTGGCCGCGCCACACAGGCGACTTCGGCTTTTATCGCGCCTATGTCGCTCCTGATGGTTCCTCCCGGCCATATGCGCGCGACAATGTGCCTTACCGGCCGAAGAGTTGGCTACCCATAGCCTGTGAAGGCATCAAGGAAGGCGACCTTGTGATGGTCGCCGGCTTTCCCGGCGCAACCCACCAGTTTCTGACGGCGGATGAAGTCCGGTTCAACTTCGCGCAATTCGAACCGCGGTTGCAGCGTTCGCTCTCGGATTATGCCGCCCAGATCAACCAAGCAACGGCAGGCAATCGCGAGGCGCAGATCCATTGACCGCCCGCTTCACAAATGGCTCGGCCTAAAACGCATGGGAAAAGCAGAAAAGGCAACAGATCGGCACCAGAATGAATATGGCCGCGCGAACTGACAGACGCGCCAACGATCGGCATCTCGCATGGTCGGTGGCACTGGACGTGGCGCCCACCCTGCTGGCGTGACTCCCCATCAGGTCGTCGGGGTTTCGCTGGCGAAAAAAACTTCCGCGTGTCTCTGCGCGATTCATCCCGCTTGCGCGTGCCTGAGTCAACCAAAAAACTGACCATCTGCAGGATCAGGATCAGCAAAAAAAAGCCAAAGGCAGACGCCAAAACAGCTGCCTGCAGGACGATGCGTTGTTTCTTACCCACAGTTCCCCCGGGAGAGAGTCTGATGATAACCCTTAAAAAAGGGCGCCCGGGAACAGGGCGCCCTTCTCATCGACGAAATGCTCGGATTGGAGGTCCGTGATCAAGCAATTCGCCGAAACCTCTACAAGCCTCACCACAATGGTTCGGCCGCAAATTAGGCTCGCAGTTACCGCTCCGAACGCGGCAACGGGCTCTTCAATCCTCAGAACGAGCGCTGGAAGCGGAGCAGACCGCCGACGCTGTTCTTCTTGTCGGCATTGGTCCAGTTAGAGAAGTCCACATCCCCGAACTTGCCAGCGCGGAGATAGTCGACTTCGGCCGTGATCGTCAGACCAGGAACGATATCGTAGGCGACATTGGCAGCAATGCCGAGGTTCTTCCACTCGTCATACGCCGCCTGAAGGTTGAAAGAGGTCTTCTCGTTGAACTTGTAGGTGCCGCCGCCCCAGACGGCCCAGTTGCCACCCCACTGCTTGTAGAAGCCGCGACCGCCGGCAGGAATAGCGTAGGTCCCATCGGTTAGGTTGTCGTCGGTCCCATAGCCAGCCATAATGAACAGCGACAGTTCGTTGGTGGCGTTCACATCCAAGCGGACCTTGCCGGCTACCTCTTCGTAGTTGCTGTCGTAAGCCACGACGCCGGTGATGGCGCCCCAGCCCTGCGTGTACTTCACGCCGCCGACAAGATGCGGAACGTAGCTGTCGATCGTGCCGACGACGCCAGAACCCTCTTCGAGCGATACCACGGCGGAGAAGCCATTGCCTGCGTCGAAGTAGTACTGCACGACGTTGGTGTCAAAATCGCCGTAGGGAACGAGCGTATCGTTGATGACGTTGCCGGCATAGCCGATAAACGTATCGAAGGCCGATTCGTCCTTACCGACGCGCAGGCCGCCAAGCTGGATCCAGGCGAAGTTCAGTGTGATGCCCTTGTTGAAGGCATAGTTCTGGGGACTGTCGGGACCCGAATAGGCGTTGCGGTTACCGAAATTGAATTTGGTCTCGGTGTATGTCTTCAAAGTACCGAGTTCGGTTTCCTGGCCGGTCCAAGTCCTTAGGTCAAAGCGGGCGTTCTTGCGCCAGGTGCCCTGGTCGCTACCGTCTTGGACGTCGTGGGTCCGCGCCCCGTCGTAGGATCCAACGTCGCCGACGCCGATGTCGTAGCGGACATAGCCGCCGATGCGCAGGCAGGTCTCGGTGCCGGGGATGTAGAAGTAGCCCGAGCCGTACACGTCGCAGATCTTGACGTATTCAGCCGGTTCCGGCTCGGCGACGGTCACCGCGTCGGCGGCGCGGGCGCCGGAAACTGCGATCAGAGCCGCAGCTGAGCCGAGAAGAAGGCTCTTGATGTTCATAATTGATCTCCATTCAATGATTTGAAAAGGGCGAGGACGTCGATGGACGAACCGCTCCCTGTCCCCACGATCGAAAAAGATGCGCATCGCGATGCATCCTTCCCGGCTCGAACGCTATTCGCTGGGCGAATTAGTGCAAGTTCAAATTCCGTCTGCCAACCATATATGGAAGTATCCGTTGCATTATTGCCACTAAATCTATATATTACTTGCACAAATTGAACAACTATACATTTGCACAAATCGCACAATTGGTACATCTGCTTGTGCGCACTTACATAATGCGCGGACAGCCATCGGCATCCGGCCAATTGTCAGATAGATTCAATCAGAGAAACAGCCTGGGCGGCGGATGAAACAACTTCTGTGTTCATACCTTCTCTGAGCAATTCGATAGGGACGCGACCCTTGAGAAGAGGCGAGGGGCTGATCAGCCACAGCCAAGCCAATCTGGGATCGGAGATCGAGGAAAGGACCTGCCTGATTCCAGGCATAGGCCTGCCGTCGATGAACTGAGCTAGGGGAAATACATGCTTACGGGAGCCTCTCCGAAAGGCAACCACATCATTGTGTTGCTGCCACCAATACAAAGTGGACCGCGGTATTCCAAAACGTCTCTCGAGATGCGTCGACCCCGCAACTGGACCGGCCCATTCAGCAATGCGCGCGCCTTCTCTCGGGCAATCTTTCAGAACCGGATGCCCGAGCGGATGATCGGCTGCCCGGGGTCGCGAAGCGATCTCACCCGCCTGGGCGTTTAGCCGTCGCGCTGCTTCGGCCTCGAGCCTACCAAGAAATTCGGCGGCCACGGCGGTCAATTCGTTGGAAGGAGAACCCGAAGGCGCAACAGCAGCCTTGTCACCCTGCTTCGCCTCATCGCATTGGGCAAGAATGCGCTGCACCTCCCTCATGACAAAGCTTGAAAGCTCGGTCTGGCGCTTTTCATCCCCAAGATCACTCGACGCGGACATATCTGGCTTTCCCAATAGCATTCCCTCAGCAAGCCTCCGAAAGAGCGTTGAAGACATGAAGTTTGGGGGGACGGCGATGTGTTGCGTTTTCGTATGCGCGCAACCTAGCAGCCGTCTTGCGGCTTCAACTTTTGCCTCTCAATAAAAAAGGGAAGAACATCAATGGACGACCGTCTTGCCCCCACGATCGAAACAGACGCACATCGCAGTGCACGCTTCACAGTGGGACGCTATCCGCGACGCTCATTTGTGCAAGTTTAAAGTTTAGCTTGTCAGCTTTATATAATTAGACGTTTCTTTTATGCAACACTTTCCAAGTGTTACTTGCACAAATCGAACGTATCGCACATTTGGACGAACTGTACATTCGACAGCGACTTTGACGCACGCGTTTACTGGCGGTATACATCCTTCACCGTTGCCGCAAGGCATTGGCCCAGGCGCGCGGCACCTCCTTCACGACAAAGGTTGAAAGCCCGTCCTCGGGCGTTTCATTTCCAAGATCACTTCGATCCACTCATACGGGCTTCCCGAGCGAGACCGTAGGTTCGGACGGTGCGAATGAATTTCTCGTTATAATCGAATTGATTATAAGGGTATATTTCTACGTTGAGTATAAAGGATGTCAAGCCCGCGCCAGCGGCAATTTTGTCCGGGCGACCGCCGTTTCGTCGAGGACATGGTGGCGGAAGCGATAAAGCTTCGCCGGCCGGCCGCCGGTATCAAAAGCACTTTCGCCGGTCTCCTCCACCAGTTCCTGCTGCTCCATCAACCGGCGAAAGTTCTGCTGAAGCGCCCCTGCCGATGTAATCGTCAACGCCGTCCGCGTCAGCGTATTGCCATCGGCGAGAAGCCGACGACATTGTTGATGACGAACGTAACGACCCGCGGCTTCAGCGAGGTGATATGCGCTTCATCAAGGTAGATGGAGTTGCAGACAATGATCTGGTCGTCTGGCTGGCAGGTGCGGGCGGCCGCTCCGTTGAGGATGCAGCATCGCGAGCCGCGTTTGCCCAGAATGACATAGGTCGAAATCCGCGCGCCGGAAGTCTTGCTCCATGTCTCCACGAATCCATTGGCAAGGATCCCGGCTTCTTCGCAGTGGTCAGGGTCGAGCGTTATCGAACCGTGGTAGTTGAGGTTTGCTTCGGTGACGTGGATGCCGTGCAGCTTGCCGGCGACTATTTTTCGCATTGGTCCCGTTGTCCTATTCATCTCACGGAGCCAGTCCTGATGTTGAGCAGCTTCGCTATGCTAAATCCCGACGACGAGCGCCCCGCCGCTGAGTCCCGCACCTGCCGCCGCCAGGAGTATTTTCTCGCCCGGCCGAAACGGCTCCGCTTGATTGGCGAGCGACAGTGAGAGCGGGATCGTCGCGGCCGAAGAGTTGCCGTATTCGGCAATCGTCTTGACAATTGCTTGATCCGCTATGCCGAGGTTACTCCCGACAGCATCGAAAATGCGAGCATTGGCCTGATGCGGCACGAACCGGTCGACATCCTGTGGTCGCACTCCGGCAGCGGCTAGCGCGCTTATCGAGCAATCGGTCATCATCTCGACGGCTTTGGCGAATACTTCGCGGCCGTCGGTTATCGTCATTCGCGTTTGCGCGAGGTCGAGGTCACCGTGGAACGGCTTGTTGCTTCCTCCTGCGGGAATCTGGATCAGCCCGTATCGCGAGCCGTCCGAATCCACGGAGGCACCGAGAATCCCCCGATCAGTATCCTCGCACGGACCGATCACGAGGGCGCCGGCGGCATCGGCAAACAGCACGGCGCTGGCGCGCTCAGAGGGATTGATGCGGCGGCTGAGGATATTGGCGGCGATAACAAGGCTCGCTTTGCCGTGCAGGCGGGTAAATCCGTCCGCAAACATCAGCGCATAGATGAAGCCGGCGCAGGCGCCGGTCAGATCGACAGCGCCGGCGCGGCCGAGCCCCAGCCGATGTGCGACCAGGGGCGCGCTGGGCGGCAGGAGGTGATCGGGCGTCGAGGTGGCAAGCAGCAGCAGACCGATGTCGTGGCGCGCAATGCCGGCGCTGGCCAGCGCCATGGCGCCGGCCTGGGCAGCAAGACCAGACAGCGTGTCTTCGTCCGTTGCCCAGAAGCGCGACCGGATTCCAGTACGCCGCTCGATCCAGCCCGGTTCGAGGCCGAGATTGTTCTCGATTTCGGCATTCGCCACCTTTCGCCCAGGCGCATGATGGCCAAACCCGAGAAGGCGCGACGACCTGCTCATGGCCTCGAACCGAAACGTTCGCCGGCCTCCTCGATGGCGTCATGGAGCCGATCGAGCTCGTCGCCGGTGATGCAATAGGGCGGCAGGAGATAAAGGACATTGCCGAGCGGGCGCACAAGCAGCCCACGGTCGAGGAAGAACGCGCGCAGCTTAGGTCCAATCTCGGCCAGATAGCCGGCAGAGCCGGCGCGCAGGTCGAGAGCCAGGATCGTGCCGATCGCCCGGCTGTCGGTGAAGTTGGCATTGTCGCGAAAGCGCCGAAGGCCGGCGGCCTGCCTCGCGCTCAGGGTGGCAATCCGCTCGGCCACCGGCTCGTCACGCCAGATCTCGACATTGGCGAGTGCTGCCGCGCAGGCAATCGGATTGGCCGTGTAGGAACTCGAGTGGAAAAACGTATTCTTGCGATCCGCCGAATAATGAGCGTGGAAGATGGCATCCGTGGCAAGCGTGGCGGCCAGCGGGATTGCGCCACCGGTCAGGCCCTTCGAGGTGCACAGCATGTCCGGAGAGATGTTCGCCTGCTCGCAGGCGAACATGGTTCCGGTACGCCCCCACCCGGTCATCACCTCGTCGGCGATCAGCAGCGTGCCCGAGGCCTCAGTGATCCTCTTCAATTCGGACAGAACCGATGCCGGATACATCAGCATGCCGCCGGCGCCAAGCACCAGCGGCTCGACGATCAGCGCGGCGGCGCGCTGGTCGCGGCTGAGGGCCTCGAAACGATCTAGCGTTTCCTGTTCGCGCCCGGCGGCAGGGAAGGGAATGGTGTCGACCTCGAACAGCAAGGGTTCGTAGGCGGCGTTGAACACACCGCGGGCACCGACGCTCATCGTGCCGATCGTGTCGCCATGATAGCTGTGCTCCATGACGACGATGCGCGAGCGCGGCGCGCCGATGTTGCGGAAATAGCCGAGCGCCATCTTCAGCGCGACTTCGACGCTGGTCGAGCCGCTGTCGGAATAGAACACCCAGTCGAGTCCGGCGGGAGCGAGCCCGACAAGCGCCTTGGCCAGGCGTTCGGCAGGCTCGTGCGTGAAACCTGCGAAGATGATCTGGTCGAGGCTCGAGGCGGTCGTCTCGATCGCCTTTATAATGCGGGGATGGCGGTGGCCATGGGTGACGACCCACCAGGAGGAAATGGCGTCCAGAATGCGCGCGCCATTGGCTTTGTGGAGATACGCGCCTTCAGTCAGGACGATTTCAGGGATTGCCGGCTCGAGCGCGTGCTGGGTGAAGGGATGCCACACACGGGATTGCGGCATCATCCGCCTCCGGCAATCAAAGCGAGGTCGAAGCCGGCAATCATCGCTTGTCTCAGCGTTTTGTCCGTCAGCGGATCGAGGTGCGGCAGCCTGCCGAGTTGCGGCACGTCACCGAATTCCACGATCGTCCGTTGCGTATCGGTCATCTCATCGCCGATGAAGGCGATGCCAGCCAACGGGATAGCGCGCGCCCGCAGGGCCTCGATCGACAGCAGGGTGTGATTGATTGTTCCGAGCGCGGTGCGGGCGCACAGAATGACCGGCAACTGCCATTGCTCGAATATGTCGATGAACCTTGTCCGGCGGTTCAGCGGCACCATCAGCCCGCCCGCGCCTTCGATGACGAGCGGTGTCGGCAGGACCGGAAACGAAAGATCGGCAGCCTCGATCGAAACGTCGTCGATTTCGGCCGAACGATGCGGCGAAAGCGGGCTCTTCAAGCGGTAGGCTTCCGGCAGCACGCGCCCCGACGGAAGCCCGGCAAGCCGTGCAACCGCCTCGCTGTCGGTCTCGCCGTCGAGGCCCGATTGCACCGGCTTCCAGTAGAAACCGTCAAGCAGGCCGGCAAGCCCGGCCGAAAACACCGTCTTGCCAATTCCGGTGTCTGTTCCGGTGATGACGATGCGCTTGGTCATGTCGCCTCCGGTCATGTCTGGGCCAACACCTCGACGAGCGCCTCGACCATGGCGGAAATGTCGGCTTCGCCGATATTGAGCGTCAGTGAGATGCGCAGCCGCGACGTGCCCTCGGGCACGGTCGGCGGACGAATGCCGCGTATGTCGAAGCCGCGGGCCTGCAGGCGCGCCGCCACTGCCATGGTGCGCCTGACATCGCCGATCACCAAAGGCTGGATCTGAGAGCCACTTGGTATCACGCCGCAGCGATCGACCAATTGGCGGCCTGCGAGGGCGACGCGTTCATGCAGCTGAAAACGCCGCATAGGCTCGTCGGCGAGCATTGCGAGCGCTTCGCGCGCCGCGACCGCCATCAGCGGCGATGGCGCGGTGGCGTAGATGAATGGCCGGCAACGGTTGATCAGATACTGGCACAGTGTCCTCGGCCCGGTCACGAGCCCACCAGATGCGCCGAGCGCCTTGCCGCAGGTGTGGAGCGCGACGATGTTGTCGCGGCCCTCGAAAGCGGCGGCCAGCCCCCGGCCGTCCGGTCCCCAGACGCCGGTCGCGTGCGCCTCGTCAATGACGATGAATGCGTTGTGCCGATCGGCAAGCGCGGCCAGGCTCTCCAAAGGCGCGCAGTCGCCATCCATGCTGTATAGGCTTTCCACCGCAATCCAGACGCATCCCATGCCGCCTTCGGCGCGCCAACGCGTGATCGCATCCTCGACAGCGTTGGCGTCGTTGTGCGCGGCCAGCACGAACTGTGCGCGCCCGGCCTGCGCACCCTCATGCATGCTGGCATGGGCGAGCTCATCGAGGACCAAAAGGTCGCCCTTCTGCGGCAGCGCCGTCAGCAGAGCGAAATTGGCGATGTAGCCGCTGCCGAAGAACAGCGCGCGGTCGGCTCCAAAGAATGCCGCCGCGTCTGCCTCGAGCTGCTCGTGTTCCGGCGCATTGCCGCGCAACAGCCGCGACCCGGTGGCGCCAACCGGCGTGCCACGCGCAATCGCCGCCGCAACCGCTTCGCCAAGTCTTTTGGAGGCGGCAAGCCCGAGATAGTCGTTCGACGAGAAGTCGCGCCCGGCGCATGGCTTCAGCGTCCGCAGCCGGTCCTTGCGCGCCAGTCCCTGCAAGGTCGCCTCATAGCGGGCAAGCGGTGCCCCGTTCATTGCGCCTCGAGTTCCATCGGCTCGATGCCAAGGCGCCGGAACAGCAGGGTATCCCTGTCCTCACCGGGATTGTCCGCCGTCAGCAGCGTGTCGCCGACGAAGATCGAGTTGGCGCCGGCAAAAAAGCACAGCGCCTGCATCTCGTCGGTCATGGCCGTACGGCCGGCGGAAAGACGGATATGCGATTTCGGCATCATGATGCGCGCCAGCGCGATCACGCGCACGAATTCGATCGGCTCGATGGGCTTGGCGTCGGCAAGCGGGGTGCCGGGGATCGGGATCAGCATATTGATCGGAACGCTTTGCGGATGTTCCGGCAGGTTGGCCAGCGTCACCAGCATGCCGATCCGGTCCACCGGCTCCTCGCCCATGCCGACAATGCCGCCGCAGCAGACCTTGATGCCGGATTGGCGAACGTGCTCGAGCGTCTCGAGCCGCTCGGCAAAGCTGCGTGTGCTGATGATCTCGCTATAGTAGCGTTCCGACGTATCGATGTTGTGGTTGTAAAAGTCGAGACCAGCCTGCTTCAGTCGAGCGGCTTGCTCAAGATCGAGCATGCCGAGGGTCATGCAGGTCTCCATGCCCAGCGCCTTGACGCCTTCGACCATCGCCACCACCGCATCCATGTCGCGCGCCTTGGGGTTTCGCCAGGCCGCGCCCATGCAATAGCGGGTTGCGCCGGCGTCACGCGCCTTGGTCGCCTCGGCGACGACGCGCCGGACCTCCATCAGCTTCGACGCCTTCAGGCCGGTCTCGTGATGCGCCGACTGGCTGCAATAGCCGCAATCCTCCGGGCATCCGCCCGTCTTGATGCTGAGCAGCCGGCTGAGCTGGACCTTGTTGGGATCGAAATTCTGGCGGTGCACGGTTTGCGCGAGGAAGAGGAGATTGTTGAAGGGGGCATCGTGAAGTGCCCGAGCCTTCTCCAGGGTCCACGCTCCAGGGTCAGGGGATTGAGCCTGTGGCGATGTCTGCGTTGGACTGGCTGTTTGCATGTCCATGCTGTTCCTCCGGTTCTGCCTTGCTTTGCTGTCTGATTGATGACGATCGGAAAGACAGTTGATTCGATCCTGTTCGTCCCTCAGGCAATCATGGGCCCCAATAGTCGAGGCCGATATCCAGGATCGGCGCGCTGTGGGTCAGTCGGCCGACTGAAATCAGATCAACGCCGGTCGCGGCAATCGCTCGCGCTGTATCGGATGCGATCCCGCCAGAAGCCTCGGTGATAGCACGGCCGCCAACGATTGCGACGGCGCGGCGAAGATCGGCGAGGGACATGTTGTCGAGCAGAACCGCATCGGGAGCGAAGCCAAGTACCTCCTCCAACTGGGCCAGCGTATCGACCTCGACTTCGATCTTGACGAGATGACCGGCCCGTCTTCGTGCTCGCTCGAGCGCCGGGCGAACGCCGCCTGCGATGGCGATGTGGTTGTCCTTGATCAGAATTGCGTCGTCGAGGCCGAAGCGGTGATTGGATCCGCCACCTGCGCGCACGGCATATTTTTCGACTGCCCGCAATCCGGGCGTCGTCTTGCGCGTGCAGACGATCTTCGCGCCATATCCACGAACCGCAGCGACGATCGATGCCGTTGCTGTAGCGATGCCGCTCAGATGACAGAGAAAATTGAGCGCCGTCCGTTCGGCTGTGAGAATGGCCCGGGCCGGACCACTCACCGTTGCAATGACCTCTCCATCCATGACATTGCAGCCGTCTGCCCGCTCCACCGAGATTTCGACATCAGGATCAATCAAGCGGAAAGCGAGCATCGCCAGATCGAGGCCGGCGACAACTCCGGACTGGCGCGCCGCCAGCACGGTTCCCGCTTGGTGTGCCTTCGGCACGATGGCCTCCGTGGTCAAGTCGCCGGCTCTGCCAAGGTCTTCAAGAAGAGCTGCCCTTACAAGCGGCTCAAGCATGACCGTGGGAAGCGGTGAGAGCGTCATCACTTTGCCCCTTCGAGGCTTGGCGAGTTTCCGAGTTCCCGCGCAGCGGCCAAGGCGGCTTCGAGGGTGATTTCGGACCGTCGGGCGACAGTCGCATGATGAGGAAAATCTGTCCGGTAATGAGCGCCGCGGCTTTCTTGGCGCAACAAGGCGGCAACCGCGATCATTAGCCCGACAGCCGCCGCATCCGAGGCCGCGTCCAGGCTTTCGGCGAGCGGCAATAAGGCACGTGCGGCTGCTTTCAGACCTTCACCATCCCGGACGATGCCCAGTGCACGCGACAGGAAAACACGCACGGGTATCGGAGCGGGCGATGGGTAAACGTCGGCAACCGCAGGCCTTGTTCTGCGAGCAGGCGTTCCGGCGACACTTTCAGCGACCCAGCGCGCGCACACGACGGCCTCGGTCAAGGAATTGCTGGCGAGCCTGTTGGCGCCATGCAGTCCTGTCGAAGCGACTTCGCCGCAGGCCCACAGCCCCTTGACGGACGTCCTACCGGAGCCGTCCACGGCAACGCCACCCATGTGGTAGTGTTGGGCCGGACGAATGGGGATGAGATCGCGCGCGGGATTGATGCCGGCTCCACGACAGGCTGATGCAATTGTCGGGAAGTGTCGAGCAAATTCCGGGCCAGGCCGTTGCCGCGCGTCGAGAAAAACACGGTGGCCGTTCGCAAGATGGTTCCAGACGGCGCGCGCCAAGACATCACGAGGCGCAAGTTCCGCCCCTGACACGCTCTGGAGAAAAGCCTGGCCGGTTTCGTCGATCAGGGCAGCACCTTCGCCGCGGACGGCCTCGCTGACCAGCGCCATAGGGCGTTCCGGGCCGTCAAGCGCGGTCGGGTGGAACTGGATGAACTCGAGGTCGGCAAGGACAGCTCCAGCGCGGGCCGCAAGCGCCAGGCCCTGTCCGCAACTGCCCGAAGGATTGGTGGTGTCGAGAAACAGTCCCCCGATCCCACCGGTGGCGAGGACGACCCGCCGTGAGCCGAAGAAGACAGGTCCTATCGAACCGCTCGCCCAGACGCCTCGGATCGCATTCTCTCGCACCGCCAGTCGGCGCGCTTCCACGCCCTCCACGACAACAATCGACGGAGTGGAACGCACAGCCGCGATCAGGGCACGCATGATCTCACGCCCGGTGCCGTCACCATGCGCATGAACGATGCGACGTCGGCTGTGTGCGGCCTCCAATCCGAGGCACAGTGATCCTTTCGACGTACGGTCGAAGGGAACCCCAAAGCCCGCAAGCCCCTCTATCGCCTTGGGCGCGGCTTGGAGGATGCGGCTCGCCACGTCTGTGTCGCAGAGACCATCCCCGGCGGCAAGCGTATCGGCCAGGTGCAGTTCCGGATCGTCGTCTTCGCCGAAACTTGCAGCCAGACCACCCTGTGCCCACGTGCTCGAATTGTCAGCTCCCAGCAGCGTCCTGGACAGAAGCAGCACCGGCTCCGGCGCCAGTTGAAGCGCGGTCATCAGTCCGGCGATGCCGCCGCCGATGATGATCGGCCGCCCGAAGATGCTGCGGACATCGGCGCTCAAATTGCCAGCATCCGTTCGACCGCAAGCCGCGCGCGCCCGGCGATCCCGGGTTCGATGGTTACGATATGGTGGTTCTGCTCGAGCGCCATGCGGATGTTGGCAAGCGTGATCCGCTTCATGTGAGGGCACAAATTGCAGGGCCGGATGAACTCGACCTCTGGGTGCGCTAACGCGACGTTGTCGCTCATCGAACATTCCGTCATCAGCACGACACGTGCCGGCCTTTGCCTCTCGACATAGTCGGACATGGCAGCGGTCGAGCCGGAAAAATCTGCTTCAGCCACGACGTCGGGCGGGCATTCGGGATGCGCGAGCACGATCACGCCGGGATGGCTTTCGCGCAACTCGCGGATGTCGGCCGGTGTAAAGCGCTCATGCACCTCGCAATGCCCTTTCCAGGCGATGATCTGCACATCGGTCTGGGCGGCGATATTCTGGGCCAGATATTCGTCCGGCAACATGATCACCTGGGGAACGCCAAGGGATTGGACGACCGCCTTGGCGTTGCCGGATGTACAGCAGATATCCGACTCGGCTTTCACTTCGGCCGACGTGTTGACATAAGTGATGATCGGCACGCCGGGATAACGCTGGCGCATCAAGCGCACGTCTTCTGCCGTGATCGATTCCGCCAACGAACAGCCTGCCCGCAGGTCGGGAATGAGCACCGTCTTTTGCGGATTTAGCAGCTTGGCCGTTTCGGCCATGAAATGTACGCCGGCCAGCACGATGACTTGCGCCTCGATCGTCGCAGCCGTGCGGGCCAGTGCCAAGCTGTCGCCGACGATGTCGGCCACGCAATGGAAGATCTCGGGGGTCTGATAGTTGTGCGCCAGGATGATGGCGTTGCGCTCGCGCTTCAGTGCAAGGATCGCCTCGATATCCTCGACGAAAGCCGGCCATTCGATCGGCGGGATCACTCGTCGGACGCGCTCGTAGAGAAACGCGGTCGCAGGCAGCATGGCGCTCATCGACCCCTCCAGCTTATACTCTAGTTGAAAATAACCAGCATATACTTGCTGTGAGTATAAGCGATGTCAACCCCGCGCCAGCGGCAATTTTGTCCCGGCGATGACCCTCTCGTCGAGAACGGCGTGGCGGAACCGGTAAAGCTTCGCTGGCCGGCCGCCGGTCTCCGCGGTTGCCTCTCCGGTCTCTTCGACCAGCTCCTGCTGCTCGATCAGCCGGCGAAAGTTCGGCTTACGCACGAGCCTGCCGGCAAGCGCCTCCACGGTTCGCTGCAGCTGCAAAAGCGTGAAGACCGGCGGCATCAGCTCAAAGACGACCGGCCGGTATTTGATCTTGGAGCGCAGCCGCGCAATGCCGGTCGCCACGATGCGGCGATGATCGGCGACCATAGACTTGCTGGGCACCAGCGGAGGCAGCGTCGCGTCCCGTCCGCTTCCGGCCTCTTGGACCAGGCCTGCTTCGTAGACTAACTCATAGCGTTGAAGCGTGAGTTCCTCGTTCCAAAGGCGGTCGTCGAAGCCGAAGGCTATCGTCGCCCGCTGCCAGCGTTCACGTCGCGTGGCCGCGTCGCTGACGCCGTCTGCCCATTCAATCAGGCGCGGTCGCAGAACGTCCAGCACGACCGGAGGCGTGCCGGAGCGGTGGTCCTCCCATGGAAAATATTCATACCAGCTCTGCCAGCCGCACTTGGGCGAGCCAGCTGCCTGTTCCTTGCGGGTCAATGCGAGATAGCTGATGGAGATGACGCGCTGCTGGCGCTCGGCGCCGATGCGATCCCGATCCGCGAAGGTGTAGAGTTGCTCAATATACCCCAGCGGATGGCCGGTTTGCTGCTCGACCCACCCCCTCAAACCGGATTGCAGCGATCGGTGCTCAAGCGCAAATGGTCCGGAGGGCAGGGTGTCCGCCTGGCCGATGGTGAGGACACAGGGTTCACTGTCGTTTACGGCGACGACAAAGGCGATCAGGTCCACTTTGACTTCGTCGGCCTTGACGGCGGCTCTGTCTTTCCTGGGTCCTTTTGCCTGATCGTCCATGTTCGCGAAAGTGGTTGGCCAGCTCGGGAGCGCCTGAATCGATTAAATGTAAGCGCGCCTGTCCGCACGTCAACACCGCACAGCTGCACGGCCATTTTTAGCTCTTCGCACTTGCACAAAAATGTGGCAAACGCGACACCCGCGGTTGGTAACGTTGGGGAAGGAGGGTCCATTGAGTGCGTTTGGTGACACCAAGGCGATCACACCGCCGGATATTCGTTCGCGCAAAGGTGGGACGCCGCTCGTCTGTCTTACCGCCTACACGACCCCAGTCGCCCGGCTTGTCGATCCCCATTGCGATGTGGTGCTGGTCGGCGACAGCGTCGGCATGGTTCTCCACGGCCTGCCCTCGACGCTCGGTGTGACGCTGGAGATGATGATCATTCACGGCCAGGCCGTGCGCCGTGGCCTCGAGCAGGCGCTGATGGTCGTCGACCTGCCGTTCGGTTCCTTCGAGGAAAGCCCCGAGCAGGCTTTCCGCAATGCCGCGCGCGTCATGGCCGAGACCGGCTGCGCGGCCGTCAAGCTCGAAGGCGGCGAAACGATGGCAGAGACGATCGGCTTCCTCGCCGCGCGCGGCGTGCCGGTCATGGCCCATGTCGGCTTGACGCCGCAGTCGATCAACACCATCGGTGGCTACCGCGTGCAGGGCAGAGGCGGGGATGCCGAGCGCATCAGGCGCGACGCGCTTGCGGTGAGCGAAGCGGGCGCCTTTGCGGTCGTGCTGGAGAAGGTTCCCGAGGCGCTCGCCCGCCGGATCACCGGGGAGGTGGCGACCCCGACCATTGGCATCGGTGCCTCGGCCGCCTGTGACGGCCAGATTCTCGTCGTCGACGACATGCTGGGCCTCTTCGGCGACTTCCGGCCCAAATTCGTCAAGCGCTATGCTGAACTGGGGGAGGCCGCTGCGGCTGCGATCGCAGCCTATGCGCGGGAAGTGAAGGAGCGCCAGTTTCCGGCCGCCGAGCACGTGTTTGCCGATGCGCCCAAGCCCGCCGACGGGGACGCCACCAAGAGCGGAGAAGCAGCGTGAGCGTGCCGATTGTCAGGAGCGTTGCCCAGCTTCGCCAAATCGTCGCCGCATGGCGCCGCGAGGGCGTGAGGATTGCCGTCGTGCCAACGATGGGCGTCCTGCATGAGGGCCATCTCAGCCTGGTGCGCGCGGCACTCGTGAAGGCCGACCGGGTGATCGTGACGCTCTTCGTCAACCCGAAGCAATTCAACAGCGAGGCCGATCTCGCCGCGTATCCGAGCACCGAGGACGAGGATGCCGCCAAGCTGGCACCGCTTGGCGCGCACCTGCTTTATGCGCCGGACGCAGAGGAGATGTATCCGGCGGCCTTCGCCACGACCGTTTCGGTGTCCGGTGTCAGCGAGGGCCTGTGCGGTGCCTTCCGGCCGGGACATTTCGATGGCGTGGCGACCGTCGTCGCCAAGCTCTTCCTGCAGACCAGCGCTGACTTCGGCTTCTTTGGCGAAAAGGACTTTCAGCAGCTTCAGCTAGTCAGGCGTATGGCCCGGGACCTGGATATTCCAATCACCATTGTTCCTTGTCCGACAGTCCGCGAAGCCGACGGTCTTGCACTATCATCGCGCAATGTCCGGCTCTCGCAAGCAGAGCGTGCTGTTGCCCCCGAGCTATCATCGGTCTTGCTCGAGACGGCTGAGCGGCTTGCCCGCGGCTCGCCCGTCCTGCCAACGCTTGCCGAAGCGCGCGCAGCAATTCTGGCTGCGGGCTATCGCGAGGTCGAATACCTGGAACTTCGCGACGAGGCAGATCTGCGACCCATGACAAGCCTTGACCGACCTGCACGCTTGCTTGTCGGGGCCTGGCTCGGCGGCACACGGCTCATAGACAACGTCAGAATATCACGGGTTTCAACAGATTAACGGGGTTCTCGGCACGCGCTGTATCCGTCCGGGATCGTTTAAAACAAGGTCTCTGCCTGGCATCGAGCGATCACGGAGGTTACGCAAAGCGCAAATGCATCGCGTGTTTGAGAACTTCGTTGAGCAACTGTCTGCAAGTGTTGATGCTGCCGATCTCCGTGAGGCAATGGCATCCGCTGCAGCCGGCTTCGATTTTCCGCTATTCGCCTATTTCACTTACCCGTCGGCCCCCGGCGACGCCCCGCAATTGATCTCAAACTATCCTTCATCCTGGACATCACGTTATCTGCAACAGCGGTACCACAGTCTTGATCCGGTCATCCTGCGCGGGCTGCAAGGCTGGGATACCTTTGATTGGGGTGTGGATCGCGCTCGGCACTGTCTGCCGAATTCGCAGCAACAAATTCTGGAGAGTGCGGCTGAGTTTGGCATCCGCGGCGGCCTGACGATGTCCATGCATGATCATTGCGGCCGGTTTGCTGCCCTGACCTTTGCTTCCGACGAGTCCCGCCCGCCTCTGTTGCGGTCACTGACACGTTACGAAAAAGCATTGCAGCTGGTGGCCATCAACTTTCATATCCATGTCCGGCGCAGGCTCGCCGACGATCGCGTGGTGGATGGTGTAACGCTCACCCCGCGGGAGTTCGAGTGCCTGAAATGGGCGGCGCGCGGCAAGTCGGCTTGGGTTATCAGCCAGCTTCTCGGCGTCTCAAAGCGCACCGTGACCTTTCATCTGGAAAACGCCAAGGCAAAGCTTGGCGTTCGAACGATCAACCAGGCCGTTGCACGACTGGCTGCCTCCGGCCAGGCGAAATCCTGATTCGTCGGCCACGATAGCTGTAAACCTCTACAGGCTGCATCGCTGCCGGCTTTGCCCTTCGATGGCGGGAACACATCCCGCACGGAGGCGACCATGATGCAGCTGATAACACCAGACCTTTACGACGAGTTCGCAAGCGAGCTCAAAGAGATGCACGGGCTCAGGTTTCGGGTGTTCAAGGAAAGGCTCGATTGGGAAGTTGATACCGAAGACCAGATGGAAACAGACCCGTTTGATGGTCTGAAGCCTGTCTATCTGCTCCTCAAGGGATCCGACTGGCGAATTCGCGGTTGCGTGCGTCTTTTGCCCAGCACCGGACCCACAATGTTGCGCGACACGTTCCCGGTGCTGCTGGGTGCTGACGTCGTGCCCTCGACCTCCGACATATGGGAGAGCAGTCGTTTCGCGCTCGATCTTCCTCCGTCGGCGCCCAAGGCAGCGGGCGGACTGGCCCAGGCAACCTACGAGCTCTTCGCGGGCATGATCGAGTTCGGCTTGGCCAAGGATCTGACCCGGATAGTAACGGTGACGGATACGCGCATGGAACGGATCCTTCGCCTCGCGACGTGGCCATTGTCGCGCATCGGACAACCCAAGTCCGTCGGCAAAACCGAGGCGGTGGCCGGGTTTCTCGAGATTTCCCGCGCGAGCCTTTTGCGCATCCGCAGCAGGGGACGTCTGAGCGGACCGGTACTGTGGCAACCGGTTCTAGCCCCGTCGGCATTGTGGACACCTGAGCCGTGAAGGATGCTGGTCTGCCCAAGGAAGCGACGGTCGGTCTTGTATGCTGGCCGGACTGGCGTCGTCACGAAGCTTACCACTACGCCAGACGATTGCCACGCACTGCCTGGGCCTGGGAGTTTCTTCGGCGCAATCCACAATTCCAGCGCGACCACGCCAAAATGGCACCGTCCGCCTGCATTGTCGGAGCCCAGGCCGACATGAACATAATCGAGTTGACGACAGGATCATCTTTCCTAAGACAATGGAGCCTCCTTTTTCGCGGACGCGCCACAGTCGGACGCTACGTCGGCAAGGGTCTTTTGGGATCCGCGCGACTGCGCCCGTATTCTACGAGCGGCCGCGGAGCCGGTTGGGCTCGACCACGATTTTGAACCGCTTGATCTTTCTTCGCTCTCGTGCTGCAAGGACATCCTGCTGACACCTGCCGGCGTGCAGCACGTGCTGCTGAGGGAGGACTGCCGGAGTCTGCAGATCGCCCTTTCCGGTGCATCCGTTCTCCGCCCGTTGCGGCTATATGTCGACGCGATCGTGCAGCCGCAGCACCTGAAGTTCCATGTCGCTGCCCTTCAGTTCCTGAACGACATCAATGGTTGCGGCCGCCTGGCAGCTGCTTGCTTTCCGCCGGAACCCCGCGGAGCGCGTCTGCGTATCGTGCTCCAGGCTTTGGACGGCTCGCTTGCGGGAGCATCTCATCAGGAGATCGCCATTGCCCTGTTCGGGAGACGCCGTGTCGAAGACGATTGGTCTCATCCAGGTAGCCATCTTCGCGATCAGGTGCGTCGCGCCATCCAACGTGGCCGCTACCTGATGGGCGGCGGCTATAGACAGTTCCTGATGTAATTCGGGTGACAGCTTGGTGATTGTCTTATTCGAAAAGGCGCAGGCATCAATCTCCATTTCTCACTGCTATTGTGCCTTGTACAAGACGTGACACGCGCCTAGTTCTTCCGCTGCGGGAATCGGGTTTGAGTAATACGGACGAAGCACTGAGAACCAACGTTTTCGTGATAGTGCATTCATGCCCCGAGAATCCTGATGACCGTTACGAACCCCGACAAAGCCGGCGCTGACTGAAACGGTCGCTGAACGTGCTCTGTGGCCTGCGCCGCCTGACTCTCGGTTTCGGCTATGCCGACTAACAGCGTATTGATAGGCCATCGCGGGCTAAGCTCTACCGGCGAAAGCCGCGTCAAAGCGGCAGGCAATCAGAAACTAGATCGGCGGCGACGATGATTATGATCAACGTGACGAACACGTGAATCATGCCGACGGCGCCCACGTTGCCGATGATGATGATGCCGACGCATGCGTCGCTGATGCTGCCTAACTACAGTGCTGTGTGATCATGCCGATCACCGCGTGACCACGAGCGGCGGCGGTTCGTGGTCAGGTGCGTGGCCGGGATGATCGCGCATGGCCGATTGTTCCTCGTGCCGCGGGGTGTGGGCTTGCGTTCGGTCATGAGGACGTCAGGCGCAACGAGGAAGTTAGATCAGGGCCCCAAACGCGGCTTATCCATGGGGTGGATGATAGCTATCCCTACAATCAATTATACCAATATTACCCAATACTACTAGAAGATCCCCCAATGAAAGCGGCCGGATGGGTATCCGTCTCGCGTAGGCTGAAGCTGCCGGCAAGAATGGGAAGACGAACATGTGCGGGATTGTTGGCATCGTTGGGCAACAGACGGTGTCGGATCGGTTGGTCGACGCATTGAAGCGTTTGGAATATCGCGGCTATGATTCCGCCGGCGTTGCGACGATCACCGAAGGTGTCTTGCACCGCCGGCGCGCCGAGGGCAAGCTCGTCAATCTCGAGAGGAGACTGAAGGAAGAGCCGCTGAGCGGCAACATCGGCATCGGCCACACGCGTTGGGCAACCCATGGGGCCTCGACGGAACGCAATGCGCACCCGCACTTTGCCGACGGTGTCGCCGTCGTCCATAACGGCATCATCGAGAATTTCACCGAGCTGAAGGACGAATTGGCGGCGGCTGGCGCCGAGTTCCAGACCGACACCGACACCGAGGTCATCGCGCATCTCTTGGCAAGACACCGCCGGGAGGGCATGAGGCGGCAAGAGGCGATGCGTGCCATGCTGAAACGCGTCAGGGGCGCCTATGCGCTTGCCGTCCTCTTCGAAGATGATCCGTCGACCATCATGGCGGCGCGCAACGGACCACCGCTGGCGATCGGTCACGGCGACGGCGAGATGTTCCTGGGCTCCGACGCGATCGCGCTTGCTCCCTTCACCAATGAAATTACCTATCTCATCGAGGGCGACTGGGCCATTGTCGGCAAATCGGGCGCCCATATCTTCGATTTCGACGGCCATCCCGTCGAGCGTCCGCGCCATACCTCCACGGCCGCGGCCGATCTGGCCAGCAAGGGCAATCATCGCCACTTCATGGAGAAGGAAATCTACGAGCAGCCCGAAGTCATCGCCCATGCTCTCCGTCACTATAGCAACATCATAGAGAATCGCGCCGACATGGTTTCTGGCATCGATTTCGCCAGGATCCCGAGCTTGGCGATCTCGGCCTGCGGGACCGCCTATCTCGCCGGACTGATCGGAAAATACTGGTTCGAGCGCTATGCGCGCCTGACGGTTGAAATCGACGTTGCGTCCGAATTCCGTTACCGCGAGATCCCGTTGTCGCCGCAGTCGGCGGCTCTTTTCATTTCGCAGTCCGGCGAAACCGCCGATACGCTCGCATCGTTGAGGTACTGCAAGGAGCGTGGGCTGAAAATTGGCGCTATCGTCAATGCCTGCGAATCGACCATCGCTCGGGAGGCCGATGCGGTCTTCCCGATCCTTGCCGGACCGGAGATTGGCGTCGCCTCCACCAAGGCGTTTACCTGCCAGCTTGCGGTTCTAGCCGCACTCGCCATCGGCGCCGCCAGAGCCCGCGGGACCGTAACCGAAGACGAGCTGCAGGCGCTCGTCAGGAGCCTCGCCGAAGTGCCGCGCGTCATGGGCCAGGTACTCAACAGCATCCAGCCGGAGATCGAGTTCCTGTCGCGCGAACTGTCAAAGTGTCGTGACGTCCTGTATCTCGGCCGTGGCACCAGTTTCCCGCTAGCGATGGAAGGTGCGCTGAAGCTCAAGGAGATTTCCTACATCCATGCCGAGGGCTATGCGGCGGGTGAATTGAAGCACGGTCCGCTCGCATTGATCGACGACAACATGCCAGTGATCGTCATCGCGCCCCATGATCGCTTTTTCGACAAGACTGTCTCCAACATGCAGGAAGTGGCTGCCCGTGGAGGGCGGATTATCCTCATCACCGATGAAAAAGGGGCAGCCGCATCGAAACTCAACACCATGCACACGCTCGTGTTGCCGGCTGTCGACGAGATTATCGCGCCGATGATCTTCTCGCTGCCGATACAGCTTCTTGCCTACCACACGGCGCTCTTCATGGGCACAGACGTAGACCAGCCGCGCAATCTCGCAAAATCGGTCACGGTCGAATGATTGTGAACCTTTACAGCTGGCGATGCTTGTCCATCTTCGCTGCATCGGCGGTGGAAATTGGTCGAAGGTATCAGCGTCCGCGAGGCTGGGTGGACGGTGCCGCGAATAGCCACTGGAGGCGTCAGTGAGAGTTCGAGTTGCTGTTCAAGAAAGCGATCGGGGAGAATGAGTCGTGTAGGATCGCAGGTCGAATGCGCTACAGCCGATCAGGCCATCTCATGGCGGGCAGGTTCTTAGAACTTGATCAGAAGCAGGTGAGCCGCCATATTCCGACCCGGCTGCCAATTTCAAGTGGCCCATTCCATGGATGAGGCCGGTCCGGCCGAATGGACGTCCATTTTTTTGATTTGCTGGGTGTGCGCCAAGGGTCGGGGAGGAAATCTCCCGATTTGTCAGGCGCTCCCATCTTCTTGGAGATGTTTATGAAGGATTCGCGCATTCCCGAGCCAGTCTTGACGGCTATGTCGCAGGGGACCCACATCATCCGCGCTTATCGTGAGCACCTTGGGTATTCAATCGAGGACCTCGCGGTCGCGTGCGGGCTTGCCGCTCAGGAAATCCAAAACATCGAGCGGGGTCTAAAGTACAATAAGGGCTATCGGAATCGGATAGCGAGATCGCTGTCCATACCTGTGGGAATTCTTGAGGCAGAGTCGGACATATCGGACGCCGCCTGATCAGTCGGATAATCTGCAATGGGTGGAAGACCGCTCTTGTGATGTGACGTTTGCGGCTGATAGTCGTCGCTTGATTCCGTTGGACGCGAATGCCTTCTGGCGCAGTACCGCCAAGAGAATTCTCGTCCACTGTCCGAGTCAGGAACTGCACACGGGCTCGCCGAACAGGAAGTTGGAACGCTTCGTCATGCTGTCTTAGGCGATATAGCCGCCCGGAGTGCTGCGACACGTGCACGATAGCATTGGCCCGCGAGGATGGATTGCTAACGGCGAACCCATGCTGGTCGGCAAGGCGATACTGGCTGGAGCATCAACTCGGCCGACGAGAGTGGCCCCCCATCCTAGGCAGGATCGGCCGACATGGCCGGCATCGCGAGCCGCTCTGAAAAGAGCACAGCGGGCATCCAGACGCTGCCGGGTTGACTATGGGTGTCGGAACCGCAAAAAGGGGCCGCTCTTCATGAGTGGCGTGCGCCGGCAGTCTAACCCCAAGCCCCCCGCCAGGCTGCCGGCGCGCTTCTAGCCGCCTTGATGCACGGCGATAAGCTTTTGACGGCCTGAAGCGACGTTGTGGTCGCCGTTGCGGTGCTTTTCCACGCGCCTCGTCAGGCGCCGGGATTGCTCCGTCGTGATGGCAGGCGGGGGTTTGCAGGTTGCGGTCGACGGGTTCGTTTCGGGGCGTCTGCCCCCATCGTTATGTCGCGAGTTGGGGGATGCGATCGAGGACGATGCGCAGGATGCGCTGGTCGGGGCACGATGTCGGCAGGTGCAGGCGGATTTGCGATTTCATCTCGACCACCCGCGCAGCGATTTTGATGAGGCGCAATCGCAGCGTGTCGAATTGGGCGACGGCAAAGCTCGAGCGCCTCGGCATCGCGGCCCGCAAGCCCCACATCAACCAGTAAGCACCGGCATGCAGGAATAGCCGGAACTGGTTGGCCGTCGCTCTGGTGCAGGATGTGCGGTCGGCGGCAAGATGCGTCTTCCACGACTTGATGTGGTTCTCGGCCGCGCCGCGCCGGCAGTAGACATCTTCGTAGAGCGCCTTGGCCTTCCCACCGGCAAGGTTGGTGACGACGAAGCGGATATCGCCACCTTGGGCGCCGACCTCGACCCGCGCGATGATGCGCTCGACCCGGCTCCAACTAGCGGCGCCGTCAACGAACTCCTTGAACCTGCGGACCTTGCCTGTCTTGGCCGACGCTTCGAAGCGCGCCGTCGTGCTGGCCTCCAGATCCGCGACATGCTTGCGCAGGGTCGTGGTGGGCGCGAGGCCAAAGATGAAGTCGACGTCGTTGGCGCGGCACCAGTCGATGACCTGCGGGTTGCAATAATGGCTATCGCCGCGGAGCAGGATTCGAATGTTCGGCCAGTTGATCCGGATCGCCCGCACCAGACGGCGCAGGTGGGGGCGGATCTCAGCCCCACTCGGCCGCTTGGCCGGTCGCAGGATCGCGCTGACGAACCGTCCCGCACCATCGAACACGACGATCGGCTGGAAGCCGTACTCGTCATGGTGGGCATTGAACAGGCGAAGCTGTTGGCCTCCGTGCACAGCGTCGAAGGTGTCGTCAATGTCGAGCACGATCCGCTTCGGCACCTGCCGGAACGAGGCGCAGTAGAGGTCGACCATCGCCCGCCCCATCGCGACCAGTTCCCGCACACCGGGCAGGTTCTCCAGCCGGCACAGCGTCGATTGCGACGCCAGATCCCGACCCGACGGCAGCGCATCCTGGGCCATCTTGAAGACCGGATCGCGGCGCAGCCGGTTGGCGTCGTTGCCGTCCTCGTAGCCGGCGGCGATCATCTTCATGCGAAAGCCGATCATGTCCGCCAGGCTGTGGACGACCTGGTCCGGGCAGCGCGGATCGTCGATGCAACGCGCCAGACGCTCGGCCACCCGCAACCGCTTTTCCACATCGGCCAAGGCCAGAACGCCGCTGTTGGACGACAGCATGCCGCCGTCGAAACGGGCGACGACGGACTTGCCGCCGACTGATGACAAACCGCTCAGCGGCAGCGCAAGATCGTTCATGGTGGGTGTGGTCTCCGGGAAATGGTTCGGATCGGCTTAGGCAACCAAATCCTACGTCATTTCAACGGCTTGCGCCACATCCACCAACCCCCATGAATTTGGTTAGGTTGATGCGGCGTGCCGCCGCCGTGAGGCCGCGCTCGCTCAGCAGCGCGTCGAGAACGACGAGAAGATTCAGATCGAGCCCTTTGAAACGCATGTCTTAGCTATCCATAGCGTGGATGCATTTGATTGAAACAAACGATTTTACCAATTTTCCGGAATGTCGCATGGACTTGGCAGGACCTCACGTGCGCCGATCACTGCCTCTATCGCGTGGCGAGTCCCTTGAGAAGAGCCCGAAAGAGGAAATCTGTCGCGTGCGGTGGAGATTGTACTGGGAATGAGAAGCAGCGCTCCGATCATGTCGAACTCTCCGACGAATGGCGGACCGGTACAATAGTTGATCGCAACTGGTCCGGAGCTATGAAACATCTCGATTACATATGAGGTGCCGAGTGAATACGCTGACAGCACCCACCGTCGCAGCGTTTAGCTGACGTTTGACGACGGTTCCTATCCATTTACACGCAGATTCTTGATGTGCTGGCGCAAAAGCGGGAGGCCGGCGACTTTTCTTCATCATCGGGCTGACGCCGCAGAAGCCGGAACTCGTCCGGTTCCTATGGGCATTGGGCTTGGTCGGTCGCACAGGCTCCATGAGGGGCAATTTTGGCAACGCGACGCGACTCGGGTTTTGAACGACGCCGAAAACGCAAGCTGGAAAGGAACAAGATGGCAGATCAACTCGCCAACGAAATAATCGCCATTATCAAGAAGCGCGCCGCGTCGGAGGGCGGCATAGCGCCTGCCACAGGCGGCGAGATAACGGCTGCCACGGGACTGACTTCGCTCGGTATCGATTCACTGGGATTGGCGGACGTTCTCTGGGACCTGGAGCAGGCCTACGGCATCCAGATCGAGATGAATACGGCCGAGGCATGGTCGGATCTCCAGAATGTTGGGGACATGGTGGAAGCCGTGCGCAGCTTGCTCGCTAAGGGGGTGTGAATGGACAGGCGCGTCGTGATTACTGGGATTGGCGGTATTTGCGGGCTTGGGACCAACGCCGCCGCCATTTGGACAGAGATGCGAGAAGGCCGCTCCGCCATCGGCCCAATCGTCAACTCCGAGCTCCATGAATTGAGGGTCAGGATCGGTGCCGAGATCAAGGCGCTGCCGGAGCATGACATCGACGGCAAGCAACTCATCTCCATGGACCGCTTCAGCCTGCTCGCTGTGCTTGCGGCGCGCGAAGCCATGCGTCAGGCCGGACTTTCCTCCAAAGAGGGAAATAGGTATCGCTTCGGTGCGACGGTGGGCGTTGGCGGCTGCGGGTGGGATGCGATCGAGCAAACCTACCGCGCCATCCTTCTGGGCGGTAAGCGTGCCGCTCTCTTGACTGTACCCAAGGCGATGCCGGGTGCCGCTGCCGGCCAGGTCAGCATGAGTCTCGGCCTGCGCGGGCCGGTGTTCGGCGTCACGTCCGCCTGTTCCTCGGCAAACCATGCGATTGCCTGCGCGGTGGACCAGATCAGGCTCGGCCGGGCCGACGTGATGCTTGCCGGCGGCAGCGAAGCGCCGCTCATATGGGGTGTGCTGAAGGCATGGGAAGCGATCCGCGTGCTTTCGCCCGATACTTGCCGGCCATTCTCGGCCGATCGCCAGGGCCTGTCGCTTGGTGAAGGCGCCGGCATGGCGGTGCTGGAAAGCTACGAGCATGCCCTGGCTCGGGGCGCCACCATCCTTGCCGAAATTGCCGGTGCCGGCCTTTCCGCCGATGCGTCCGACATCGTCGCGCCGACTGTCGAGGGGCCGGAGGCAGCAATGCGGGCCTGCCTTGCCGATGCCAGGCTGGACGCCGAGGATGTCGACTATCTCAACGCGCACGGCACCGGCACCAAGGCCAACGACCAGATCGAGACGGCGGCGATCAAGCGCGTCTTCGGTCAGCACGCCTTCTCAATGTCCATTTCTTCTACCAAGTCCATGCACGCGCATTGCCTCGGCGCGTCCGGCGCGCTCGAGTTGATCGCCTGCGTGATGGCTATCCGCGAGAGCGTCGTGCCGCCGACTGCCAATTATCGTGAGCTGGACCCCGATTGCGATCTCGACGTCACGCCCAATGTGGCACGCGAGCGCAAGGTGCGCGTGGCACTGAGCAACTCCTTCGCCTTTGGCGGCACGAACGCGGTTCTGGCGTTCAGGCAGGTGTAGAAGCCATGAGAGATGCCTCCGGCAACATTATCTCTCGCATCCAGATGCTTGCCGGATAACTATTGTGAAGGGCGGGTCATTGACCGCCTCGGCGAATGCGGGAAGTGGCAGCGGAAGCTCGACGATCCGGGGGTATCGTCTTTGCGAAATTCTTAACTGTTGAAGCGGCTTGGACGTACCGCCGCCCCGTAAAAGGTAAGCGAGGCCCTGCGGGCTCGGCTTGAGGGTCTGAAGCTGTACACGACAATGTCTGGAAGCCGCAGGGTCGGCTCTGCGCCCGTTATAGTCGCCTGAGTGCTGCCGGCCCGGTCGCGCCGCGGGCGCCGTCAACGAACTCCTTGAACCTGCGGACCTTGCCTGTCTTGGCCGACGCTTCGAAGCGCGCCGTCGTGCTGGCCTCCAGATCCGCGACATGCTTGCGCAGGGTCGTGGTGGGCGCGAGGCCAAAGATGAAGTCGACGTCGTTGGCGCGGCACCAGTCGATGACCTGCGGGTTGCAATAATGGCTATCGCCGCGGAGCAGGATTCGAATGTTCGGCCAGTTGATCCGGATCGCCCGCACCAGACGGCGCAGGTGGGGGCGGATCTCAGCCCCACTCGGCCGCTTGGCCGGTCGCAGGATCGCGCTGACGAACCGTCCCGCACCATCGAACACGACGATCGGCTGGAAGCCATACTCGTCATGGTGGGCATTGAACAGGCGAAGCTGTTGGCCTCCGTGCACAGCGTCGAAGGTGTCGTCAATGTCGAGTACGATCCGCTTCGGCACCTGCCGGAACGAGGCGCAATAGAGATCGACCATCGCCCGTCCCATCGCGACCAGCTCCCGCACGCCGGGTAGGTTCTCCAGCCGGCGCAGCGTCGATTGCGACGCCAGATCCCGACCCGACGGCAGCGCATCCTGGGCCATCTTGAAGACCGGATCGCGGCGCAGCCGGTTGGCGTCGTTGCCGTCCTCGTAGCCGGCGGCGATCATCTTCATGCGAAAGCCGATCATGTCCGCCAGGCTGTGGACGACCTGGTCCGGGCAGCGCGGATCGTCGATGCAACGCGCCAGACGCTCGGCCACCCGCAACCGCTTTTCCACCTCGGCCAAGGCCAGAACGCCGCTGTTGGACGACAGCATGCCGCCGTCGAAACGGGCGACGACGGACTTGCCGCCGACTGATGACAAACCGCTCAGCGGCAGCGCAAGATCGTTCATGGTGGGTGTGGTCTCCGGGAAATGGTTCGGATCGGCTTAAGCAACCAAATCCTACGTCATTTCAACGATCAGATCCCGAGCAGCCAGCCAGTATTCGACCGTCGCTGGCGCCTCCGCCCACTGAGGCCTTGTGCTTCCTCCAGCGAGTCAAGCCGATCACCATGCGTGTCGCCAGTTCTGGTGCTCACCCACGTGCCATTTGCGATCTTGTGTCGGTGAGAGCACCGCAAGCACCTCCCCTGCTAGAGGGCAAGGCGGCTTGCGTCGCCCGTGTTGTTACTATTCTTCGCTGTGGTCGGAGTTTTTTCCTTGGCTTCGGAATCGGGACATTCGGCTTTGCAAAAAAATAGGCCATCGTGGTCGATCGTCACGCCCCCCGAGTTCGGCGGCACGATGGGACGACAACGGCAGCGCAAGCTCCATTTGCGCGAGGGGCTCGTCCCTTCAAATACTTGATGCATTTGCGCTTTGCGTACCTCCGTGCATGTTGCTCGATGCCAGGCGGAGACCTCTGTCTAAACGATCGCGCATCGATGCAACGCCCACGCGTAGATCGCCATCATCGCGGCGATCGCTTTGCCGCGATCGCCGCAGCCGTTTTCGAGCACGACAATCATGCCGGCGCTGTCGGCAGCGATGCGCATGCAAAAATTCACAGATGCATTCTGGCAAATGCTAGCTGCCCAGCAAATGTCCGGCATTTCGCAAGGCCCCTAGGAAGAGACTGGCATGGCCGTTGGCATCGATCTTGGCCTGCATCGACAGAGGCATGCTGTGCCAGTTCTCCAAGGGCGCAATGAAATGTGAGAACGTACCGTTGACGATGCAATGGTGGGTAACAAGGCCCTGTCTGTCCAACGCCAGCACGCCGATCTGGTCGCCCTGATATCGGATGGCTGCGACCCGCTGGACCCCCGCATCACCGTCGACCCGCACGTCGAAAAGCAGGATGCCGCGGCTCCTGGTGGCTACCTCGGCGGCCTTTTCAGCGAAGCTTAAGGAGAGCGAGCGGACGCTTTCGACCGCCAGCTGTAAAACCATCAAATCCAGTTCATCCACTGCCATAAGGTCCCTGCGCGCAACACATGGGTGATAGCAATCGACCACACCGCTTGTTCACAGATGTCGGCTCACGACCGATCATTCAGGTTGTTGCCGGACGTCCATTGACCGAGGGAGTGCTCCGGTTCGAACCGATCCTGAAGCGGAATACGCTGGATCTATGGAACCCGAGGAGCAGGCCAGCCAAAGTTGCCGCGACAATTGATGTCGTGATCATTCCAGACATCTGCATCGGCGTCGCTGAACATCCCACTGGTAAGTCCGTTGTTTGCGGCAAGCCCATCCTTGGGCCGTCTAGTACCTGAAACCCTCGCGGCGGCGTCCCTCGAAGCTCGGGACCGCCGGGCGCTTGATCGTCGAGAACTTTGTTTACGAAGGTCCGGACCTCCTGCAGAGCTTATTCTGGTGCGCTCGCCTTTGAGCATTCCGCTGAAGCGTGACGTTTCGCTAGTCAGTGTTCCTTGCAGGCTCACCGCGAGGGCGCCTTGCACACAGCTGCACGTCAGCGCATGAAACTCGTCCCCCGTTCACTTCACAAAATGGATTTCCTGAAGTACTGGGAGCGCAGAGAAATCTCCGGTCGCAGCCTACCCGGTTAAAACAAGGACCCAAAAATGAAGACTCTCGTCGTCTGCTCCGGCGGATTGGACTCCGTTACCCTTGCTCACAAGGTGGCAGCGGAGCACGAACTCGCCGGCCTCCTATCTTTCGATTACGGCCAACGGCATAGAAAGGAATTGGGCTTCGCCGCCCTTTGCGCGGAGCGACTGAGCGTCCCGCACCGCATCATCGACATCCACGAGATCGGCGGCGGCCTTTCCGGCTCCGCGCTGACCGATAATGTGGTCGTGCCCGACGGGCACTACGCCGAAGACACGATGAAGGTCACGGTGGTGCCGAACCGGAACGCCATCATGTTAGCCATTGCCTTCGGCCTCGCCGCAGCGCACGGCGCTGACGCGGTGGCGACGGCCGTGCATGGTGGGGATCATTTCATTTATCCCGACTGCCGTCCGGCCTTCATCGACGCTTTCCAGATGATGGAGGACCACGCGCTCGACGGCTACGCGAAGATTCGCGTTTATGCACCCTATGTGAATCTCACGAAGGCGGACATTGTTAGGAATGGAGCAGCATACGGCACGCCATTTGCGCAGACCTGGTCCTGCTACAAGGGCGCCGAGCGTCACTGCGGGAGGTGCGGGACCTGCGTCGAGCGGCGCGAGGCGTTTCATCTCTCTGGGCAGCCGGACCCCACCGACTACGAGGACTCCGACTTCTGGCTCGATGCGCTGCGAAGGAGGACCGCGTAATGTTCCGCATCACCAAGGAATTCCACTTCTCAGCCTCGCATCAGCTCAGCTCGTTGCCACCCGATCACCAATGTGCGCGCCTGCACGGGCATAACTACATCGTTGAAGTGGAGCTTTCAGCGAATGGACTGAACGAGCACGGCTTCGTGCGCGACTATCATGATCTGGCGCCGCTCAAACGCTATATCGACGAGAGCTTCGACCACCGACATCTCAACGAAGTGCTGGGGCATGAGCAAGTCACGGCGGAATGTCTGGCCAGACATTTCTATGGATGGTGCAAGGCACGCCTGCCCGAGACCTCGGCCGTGCGGGTCAGCGAAACGCCGAAAACCTGGGCGGAGTACCGGCCATGACCCATACCGATCCGGCAATTCGCGTCAGCGAGATTTTCGGGCCGACGATCCAGGGCGAGGGCGTGCTCATTGGTTTGCCGACTGTCTTCATCAGGACCGGCGGGTGTGACTATCGCTGTTCCTGGTGTGACAGCCTCCATGCGGTGGATAATCAATTCCGCCATGAATGGGAGATGATGTCAATCGACACGGTGTGGCAAACCGTCGTTGCGCTTTCCGGTGGCCGGCCAGTGATGGTGTCACTGTCAGGCGGCAATCCTGCCATTCAGCCGTTTCGTGCGCTCATCGAGCGAGGCCATGGTGAAGGTTACCGTTTTGCGCTGGAAACCCAAGGTTCCGTGGTCAGGGACTGGTTTGCCGACCTTGACGTGCTGGTCCTCAGCCCGAAGCCGCCGTCAAGCGAAATGAGGACCGATTGGGCCGCTGTCGAGGCGTGCATCGAAGCGGCGCAGGAGAAGCCGCAAATCGTGCTCAAGCTCGTTGTTTTCGACGACAGTGACTACGCTTACGCGAAAGACGCCGCCGCGAGGTTTCCGCGACTTCCGATCTATCTGCAACCCGGCAATCACACGCCGCCACGCGCCGGAAATGAAGACGCGCCTGTCGACCTTGACGGAATAATGAAACGCATGGAGTGGCTGATTGAAAAGGTGACCCGCGACAGGTGGTTCGAAGCCCGCGTGCTGCCGCAGTTGCACGTTATGCTCTGGGGTAACAAGAGAGGCGTCTAGGCGGGGGCCATGCGCTGAGCCGTGTCAGTGCCCACGTTCTGCTAGAATGCGTCAGGTATCTGCCGGAAAAGGCAACTGAACGCTGTGTGCTTTCGACTACGACCGTTTTTCTAATCACGCGACTGATGGCGCGAAACCTGGCCAACGATAGCCAGACCAATGACGATGCCCAACCAAACGGCGAAATGGATCGCCTTCACCATATACGAAATAGCCTGTAGCAGCGGCGGCGCCGACAGAGCCAGCCCGGAGGAGGAGAGGTGCTGCTCACCAGCTGCGAAATATTCGGTTAGGGAAGGGATCGTCTGGCCAAGGTCGATATCTTTTAGCGAGGGAGGCGCGTGAGACTTGTTCGCGATGGGCTGGGAAGCGGTCACTCACTTTCAGACGTTCCCGTCGGAACAGACGTTGATTGATTGTTGAATTGGGAGTGTGGATCGGACTGGCCACTTAGGATCAACGACGGGCCACAACTGCCAAAACCGCGTCCACACAGACGATGCATCTATCTCCAGGTTGTCGTTTGGTGCACCCGCTAAGCGAAACTGGAGATTTGCACAGCCCCGACTGCCATGAAGCGGTTTGTTGGAAACCCGATCAAGGGTAGATAGGCGTTGCCTGAAAAGCCCAGCACGTTGGAGCGCAGGCCAAGCCACTCCGCTACGAAACTTAGGGTCGCGCAAACAACACCGGCATCGCGCCAGGCCAAGCTTTCTCCATTCACATAGGCTGCATCGATTTTGGACAGGTCTGCCACCAACCGAAGGGTGCAGCCTGGGGCGGTTCCCAATACCCCTTTCACCTGCTCTCTGTTGAGTTCGGCTGCCTGGGATGAGGCGCCGAGGAAAGCTGCAGCGTGTCTCGTGGGCAGATAGGCGCGTGCCGCATGATCGCTGTTCGACATTTGATAAATGATCTGGACGGGGTGCAATCCACCTGCGGAGGGTGAAATCCGGTGTTCCAAAGGCACGCCGGCACGTCCGATGCCACGAAATTCGCGAGTCCCGCACGCGTACCAAAGCAATGCTTCAATCTCGTGCCAGCTTACAGGCGCCCCAATGGCAGATCGCCGCGACTCCATTACGTCTAGAAATGATCGATCGCGCTGCTCTTCCGGCTTTGGAAGCTCACGTATTACCGCGCCTGCCGGCAACCAGGCAGACCAGTCACCAGGCTGCTCCCTGGGAGCAGGTTCTTCAGTGAGGCGTCCAGCCAAGAGCCGACCAGGTATTGTAATGCTTCACGCAGCCCCTGCATCTGCCGCAGGCGTAATTCCCAACGTGGCACGAGTGCGCCCAGGCGAGGGTCGCTTGGTCGATCTCGGAGGTTCGCACCAGTTCGACCGCATCCAGCTCGATAGCCGGAGCTTCTACAGTGATGCCGCCCTCCTGAAGCGCCAGCAGCTTCGAGATATGCTCGACAAAGTCGGGACGCCCGTCGGCGTGGACGCCGTCGGTGGCGAGGGCGCCGATAAGGAGGTGTTTTACGCCGCTCTTCACCGCAGCCATGCCAGCGAGCGTGATCAGGAGCTGATTGCGGAATGGCCACCACTCCGACACTGGCGCGACCTCAGACGGCGCACTGCCCGCCAAGTCCCCAGATCCTAGAGCCGAGCAATCGACGCAAATGACTTCGTGAGGGATATTGAGGAGGCGCGCGACCTGGCCAGCGGCGACGATTTCAGCCTCAGCCGGCTTCTGCCCATAGTCGATGGTGATGCAAACGTTCGGACGCTTCCACCAAGCGATGCTGACCGAGTCCATGCCTCCAGAGAGTAGCAATGCCGTCTTCATTTAGGCAGGCTCCATATCGCCTTGTAGATCGCGGTCACGAAGTCCTGCGCGACCATCGTGCCCGAGCCCACGAACATCTTTAAGTCTTCCTCCTTCTCGTTCTCCGCCAGTGCAACGATCGGGATGCCCTTTTTTCTCGCATACCCGACTTCGAAGACAGTTCCGGGGTCCATGCCGTTCAGTATCGCAAAGATGACGTCGCAACCGTCCAAACCGATCAAATCCGCCGGAGCGACGACGTCGGCCTTGCCGGGTCCGATTTCATGTACGGGCGAGAAGACGTCTGCTCCCGCATCAATGAGTGCGAGCCGCGCCTCTTCGACCAGCCAGCGCTGTCCAAGGTCAAAGAAAGGTGCGGCAAGGTAAATGCGTCCAGAGCCAGGCTTGATCGGTTTTGCCCTGGCGGACATCAAAATATCTGGAGTGGGAGGTGGAAGGGTTCGCGAGTTGCAATACCAAGCGGTTGCGCGCGACGCCAAATCCGCGGCTTCGACCGGTTCCTTCCCATGTATCGCCCAGAAACCGGCAAACGTTGAGGAAAACACGTCGCCTGACCCGAGCTTCCAGACTGAATCCGATTCGTAGAGTGGAACCTGTTGTTGGTGCTCGGGCGTGAGGACCAATGCCCCCAGCGCGCCCATCTTCAAGACGACGACTTCGGCGCCGTCATTATGAAACAGCCAATTGGCGCCTTCGCGCGGATTGTCGGTCCCAGTGATGGACCGCATCTCCAACCGGTTGAGAACCACACCGAGCCTAGCTGCCGACGAACCGTTTCTCCTGAACGGTTGGGCGTCGAACGCAGATTGAGGGTCATACACTGCTATGTTCGCGGACACGATGACGTCTGATTCGATCATCCCATAGCGGATGACGATGTTGTTCTCGACCTTGATATCTGGAAGTCTCTTCAGCAATGCCGGTGGCGGCGAGATATGTGGCACCGAGAGCGTATGGACATAATCGAAAGTGACTGCCTGCTCGGTACCCAGGAGATTCAGTTGGACGTCAGCAAGTTCTGCCTCAACAGCGATCCGATCGCTGAGCCGGCTGTTGGCGTAACCTCGTAGTTGCACGCGGCCACCTGCAAGCTGCGCGATCGCAAACGCGCCGCGTCCTGCCGACCCTAAGACACGATCCCATTCGGGTTGCAGGCAGCGCTCATGGTAGACGCCGCCCGCAACGGTTACGTCGCGGCTCACACCGGGTAGACCCTGACCGTGTAGACGCCGCCGGAGATCGACAGAATCTCAGCTTTGTATAGCACCGCCTGCTGAACAATGCAGTTGATCACCTGCAGATAGCCAACGAACGTGAGCGACCCGCCGAGGTTTCCGCCAGCATCCCGTACGACAAGCGTTGAAAAACTACCGATGGCCACAACGTCGACATCCAGAACGTTGCCCACGTTAAGCGGTCCAAGGACCGAAGGCTTCGGACTGTTAACGGGAGCCTGGTACTCGCGGCTGCATTGATCGAATCCCCCTCCGACAGCGGGACCGAGATCACTCCGTCCACTGCCTCCGCCGCCACCGCTCATGTCAGGTCCTCCTCGCCTAGTTCGGGACTAGAGCCTGATTCGAAACATTCATCAACGTTTGTAAGAGGCGCGGATGTACGCTTCGCATGACTTTCCACATTACGGCGTCCAGCATTGATGCCCGGACTCCAATCGCAGAGCTGAAATCCAAATATTTCTCCTCCAGTCTGAAATAATCGGTAGCTGGATTCGCCTTTGCAGGAAAAACGCCTATTTGGCAGCAGGCGCGGATGATATGAACGTCGAGTATAGCGACATCATCGCTGCGTCGACGATTGCGAACTACCCACGATGCGGTCTTCGGACCGATCCCGGGCAAGGTACAAAGGCTATCGCGCAACTCTCTGTCGTTCAACTGGGCCTCGTCAATCATAGCAACGCCTTCCAGGCATCTGTGCAAGTAGCCTGCACGTTGCTTTGCGAACCGGTATCTCACGGATCGTCCGAGGACTGATAGCGGTTCTGATAGCAGTGATTCCGCCTGCGCTAGAGTCAGGCGGGGACCGTTCACGCGCATATAGGAGCGGACGCGATCGTATGCGGCAAGGCCAACCTCAGCAGGTGCGCCGTGCCCGCCTAGAAGGCACGCGACCACTTCCTCTGCAAGCGTTTCGCCAAGTCCGCTCTCGTCAGGCGTGTCAAGCGCGTCCATCCAAACTTGCGTTGCCCAGAAAGCCGGCGTGAACACTGCCGCGAAATCCCCCCAAGGGACCGACGGCATAACCTCGGCATCGGCATCCGGCAGATGCAGGAAGATCGGCTGCCCATCCTTCAGCGAAATAACCTGTTGCATCTCTCAGTCCCAATCATTATTCATAAAAATCATAGCCAATTTTGATCAAAATGACAACGGAAAACACCGCTCTGCTGAACGAGATACGAGAGGCGATGGACCGGTTAGGGGTAGGCCAGGTCCAGCTGGCATTGTCTTGTGGTTACACACAATCATACATCAGTAAAGTCCTGAATCTTCGTGCTAAAATGACCGACAAGCTGGAGCGGAAGCTGACATTTTGGCTTTCATCCCATTCTATGAAGGAAGCGGTTTCCAGTGCGGAGATCGAGGCAATCGTTCAGCGCCTTGCTAGAGCAAAACCGGAAAGAAGAATGCATATAATGAATATTCTTCGCGGTCTGGCCGGTATGTCGTGAGGCGCGCCGAGTCTATAATGGCCGCCGTCGCATGGTGGCAACTTGGCGTCCTGCGACGTCAAGAAGCACTCTTTCCACACGATAGAGCCGTCGCTGGTGGTCCAGTTCGTACAAAAGGCGCTAAGGTGGCGGGCTTACACCTTCTCGTCGTGTCCATTTCCGGGCCAGCACAATGAACCGACTGCCATGCCTGATCGATCGAGCCACATGAGCGACCGCCCCTCTGCCTTCCGCAAGGATGCTGTTCTGGCGCGACTGGCCGAACAATTCAATGTCGCGCAATTCGTTAGCTTCGCACCGAAAGCCGGGGCTCCGATACAGCAGTTTGCCCGGCTCGCTGGGCTGCCGGCCGATCAGCACTTCGATACGCCGGCGGAGGCGATAGGGGCTCTCTTTTTGAGGAGCGTCGAAGGCACGCTCAACGTCCGGAGCTTCAATGAACACCAGCCTCAGAGTGCCGAGTTTCTCTACGGACTTTCCTCGCCCCTTGATGTCGTAGCTGCGGTTGAGCGTCTCTCTGCCGCAGGCTGGTTCACGATTGTCAACGAGACTATCGATGTCAGCGATGGCGGAGTTTCGGGGGTGATCCTTGATGACATCGTTGAATTTGGTCCCGATGTTACGCCACGCGGGGTCGAGAAAGCGGGTTTCGCGACACTACGCTCTGACTGGGCGCGCCGGCTGTTCGACATAGTCTACGGATTCGGTCCCGATTTTGCGTCAGCAAAATCCGCGCGCCTTGAGTTCAGCCTTCACCCCAAGCCGCGCGGCTATCGTCAATCCCACGTCATATATTGGGAATTCGGTGAGAATGAAGCTATGCATGCCGCTGACGTGGAGCCGAGGTGGCCAAATGGCTTCTCGCGCATGCTTGGAGACAAGGCATACGGGTTGCTGATCGGTCATCTTGCCGGCGTGCCCGTGCCGCGAACGACAGTTATTTCTCGCCGGGTCGCTCCATTCTCGTTCGGCGAGAGTACAGGCACCCGCGAAATTTGGACACGGACATGTCCGACCGAACAGGTGCCGGGCCATTTCACGACTGTTCGAGGTTGGACTGACCCGTTCAAGCTCCTGAATGCGGAGGACCCTGATCATCGTGCAATTGCGTCAGTCATCGCGCAGGAAGGCGTCCCCGCGACCTGGTCGGGTGCTGCGATTTGTGACGCTGATGGGCAACTCCACGTCGAGGGAGTTCTTGGCGCCGGCGACGCTTTCATGCTCGGGAAGAAGGCGCCTCAAGAACTTCCACCTGAAGTTTTGAGTGCAGTTGAAACTCTCTATCAACGAACTTCCGCTCAACTTGGTGCGGTGAGATTCGAATGGGCATATGACGGCCGCGCTGCGTGGCTGCTGCAACTACACAAGGGGCGCAGCGTTTCATCTGGTGCAACAATTGTCCCAGGAGAGGCTACGGAATGGAAAAGTTTCGATGTTCGAGATGGCTTGGAAGCGCTACGAGTAGCTCTCACAATGATTCCGTTCGGCCATGGCCTGATACTGGAGGGGGAGGTCGGCCTGACAAGTCACATCGCGGATGTCGTCCGACAGGCCAGTGTGCCGACGCGAATGCGTCTGGTTGCTGACCAAGCCTCTAATTGACGCTCGTGGGAAAACGGAACATAATAAGAACACGATAAAATATTAAGTATCCACAATGCTAAACGAAGGGAAACGAAGATGCTTTTGACCGCTGTCGCAAACGCTCGTAAAGATGCTGAGTCGCAGCTCGGAACCTTGGATAGGGCTCTTCGCATGCGCTTCGAACGCCGCATGAGAGAAGAGACAGAGAACGATGGCAACACCGCCAAAGAGCCCGTCAAAAACAGCGCCGAAAAGCAAGATTAAGCTCTACACGAGCAACGATGAAACCAGGGAGGTGGTCCGCGGAGGCGCGGACCCCCAAGAAAAGGACTACCGGCACAATTACTCCCGAGATCACGGTCGGATCATTCACAGCGCTAGCTTCCGCCGTCAGCAGGGAAAGACACAGGTATTCCCCAGCCGCGAGTCCGACTTTTTCAGGAGCCGGCTGACCCATTCGCTTGAAGTGGCCCAGATCGCCCAGGGAATAGCCGAGTTCATCAACCACACATACAAGACTACTTTGCCTGAACTTATTGACGTCAGGTTGTGTTTCGCCGCTGGTCTGGTTCACGACATTGGCCATCCGCCATTCGGTCACAACGGTGAACGGGCGCTCGACAATGCGATGCTCGAATATGGCGGGTTTGAGGGCAATGCCCAAACCTTGCGAATCCTGACCAGGCTAGAGAAGAAGGTCAAATACGCCAAAGCTCTCGATGGCGATGGCGATATAAGGGCCGGTCTAAACCTTTGCCATCGGACGCTGGCCTCTGTCCTGAAGTACGACAACATGATCAAAGCCGTGCGCCCTGAAGGCTCAAAGGTTGAGAAGGGCTACTACGCTACGGAAAAAAGGATCGTCGAGAACATCAAAAGCTCAGTAATAGGCGACTTCAAACTAAAGCGCGGAAAAGAGTTCAAGTCGCTCGAATGCTCGATAATGGATCTGGCAGACGACATTGCATATTCCGTCTACGATCTTGAAGACTGCCTGAAGGTCGGGTTCCTAAGCCCTGCGAAGATCCTGGCGACCAAGGATGCGCTGTTGGAAAAGGTGGCAGCGAGCGTATCGAAGCAGATCAAGGAGGACGTCAGCAAGGAAGATGTGCTCGACGTATTCTTCGATATTTTTGCCGGACTGTTCCAGGGCGAGCCCGATAACGATGGAAGTAGCGTGGGGGTGGATGCGACTGGGAGTCCGGATGGCGCTGAAATGAGCAACCAAGAGGATGGCGACAGTCTGCAGCCAGCCGAAGTGGCCAGAAGACAGAAGCTGGAGGCCGAGCGGGAAGGGTTCAGGCGATTTACCGCTGTTTATAAGACGTCCAGGCTGATCAGTGATGACGCATACAACCGCACAGAGTTGTCTTCGCAGTTGGTGCACGAATTCATCTCGTCAGTGGAGCTGGATTACAACGAGCAATGTCCACCTCAGAGCCAGGTGAAGCTGTCCAAAGGGCGATTGCGCCGAAAGGAAGTCCTGAAACAGTACACCTATGAGGCCGCTATCTATGCCCCGCGCGTGAAGCTGGGCGAATATCGAGGCTACGATGTTGTGACCGATCTTTTCGAAGCGCTGATGGCTGACAAGGGCGATATTCTGATGCCAGAGGACGTCAGAGAGCGTTTCAACAAGGCAGACAACATCACTGGACGGGCCCGCGAAGTGTGCGATTTCGTGGCGGGGATGACTGATCGGTATGCCATTGAGTTCTGGGCGCGTTTGAAATCCGACTCAGCGGAAAGCATGTTCAAGCCGATCTGACAGAGACCGGCGAATTTCAGGATGAGCGGCTTTGAGTCACGCCGTCGAGTAGGTTTGACCGGCGTGCTTGGCGCGGGCCAACTTCATAGCGACCGTTCCGCTATCGAACTGGGCGATTGCTCACTAGGAAGACCTGTATGCCGGACGGCCCCTGACTCATTCCAGTTTGGCCTGGGGTTCTGGCGCCGTCTGGAGTTTCTATGGGCGGCGTCGCCTTGGTGCTTCGCGATCTTGTTCATGCCCGCGGATGCATCTCGGCGCTCCGATTTTTACCTTCACAAGTGGCCGAGCCTCTGAGTTCGGCTTTCTTGTTTCGCCGTCCAGCCGCGCCATTAGGCATTGAAAAAGGCACTCTCTCATTCTATATTTCCGATGCGTCGGAAGATTTACTTAGGAGCGACCATGGCAGCCGTAGCCGAAATGCTGAAGGCAAGCGAGGCCGCCGTGGTCTCGCGTGTAAGCCTGCGAGATGTCAATCGCGCAATCGATGAACGCATCCTGCCCGATGCCTTCGTATCGGTTGACAACGGCCGGCACGTCCTGGCCGGAGCCTGCTCCTTCATCAGCTTCTACTTCGAGACCGCAAAACGTCTAACCTCGGAAGAACGATTGTTTGCGATCAGGATGGTTGAGCCCAAGCTAACACTCTCGCGCTCGCTCGCTTGGGCGGCACTGCTGCGCGAGGACTGGACCGTGCGTGACGACTTTCTGACGATCGATCTGACGCCGTTCCTGAAGAGCACGAGTGAACGTCTGTCCGATCTCGAGGCGGCTCGCGAGATGGTCACGTCGTCGGATGACGTGCTCAGCGGCACGCCCGTTATCCGTAACACTCGCGTCCCAGTGTATGATGTCGCGGCATCCGTCACTGTCGGTCATTCGGTTGAGCGCATTCTTGGGGCCTACCCGAGCCTTGACGCGGAGAAGGTACGGCTCGCGGCGATTTATGCAGAGGCGAACCCCCTGCGAGGGCGTCCTCGTACTGGAGACCTTCCAAAAGGCTCCGTCATCACTTCCGATCGCCGTGTTCCGCGACTTAGGAAGGCGGATGAAGTTCCTGATCGATGAATGTCTCACCCCCGAGCTTGCAAAAATTGCGCATGGGAAGGGTCATGGCGAGACCAGCCACGTTGTCTGGCTGGGGCTCGCCGGGCTCAAGGACTGGGAGCTCAAGCCGATCATTCTTGAAGGCGACTGGACCTTCGTCACCAAGAACTCGGTGGATTTTAGGGGGCCAAAGGATAATCCGGGCACCAAAGACAGTATGCAGATGTTGCCATCCACGCAGGGCTTGTTTGCCTAAACGGCCCGCCAGGCATGGATCTCGACATGCAGGTCGAACTTTTCGAAATGGCTCTGATCGAGCTCGACGACGATGATCTTGTGAACCAGGTTCTTGAAGTGACCCTCGAAGACGAGGAAACGTTGCGCGTTGTCCGTTATGCGCTACCGAAGGAATGATCGAAGCCAACCAGGCCGCAAGCCGGGGGCGCAGGACCGATCTCATCAATGGTCCTGTCGTCGTCGCGAAGCGCGAACAGGCACCTGCCGAGACTGGCCGCGGCAGAGTGAGACTGTCGCGAACAGACGACAAAAACAAACACCACTTAGGCATGCCATAGAAGGTAGCAAGCCCTCGGGTCGCAACAACTACGGCGCCGGAAGGCACGACTGGACGACATCGTCGCTATGCCAAAGACGTTCGCACTGGTCCGTTCTGAATCCTATCTTGACGCGACGTTCGCCTATGAAGAGCCAAAAAATGTAGCGCAATCGGTTCAAGATTGACTGAAACCGCACCGTTCCTGAGCGGTGCTCAGACCGCTACCGAATGCCTGGCCTTTCCACAATATTTGTCGAACTTTGCCGCGATGCTCCTGACAAACGGCCGGCTTTCCGCAGGCACGACGAAGCGGTCACCATCAAGTTCAAGCAACCGCGCAGGATCTTGGAGGGCCGTGGAACTCGCCTTGAGGAGAAGTCTTTGGCCGGCTTTGCCAAAGCGCTCCACCAGCTCAATCGCCGAGAAGGCGAAGTCACACATCAATCGCTCGATGATCCAGCCGCGAACACGGTCGTCGTCGGAAAGCGCGATACCCCGAACAGCGGCCAGCCCTCCTTGTGCAACCATGCGTCCATACTCGGCGGTCGAAGGCATATTCTGTGCATAGCCTTGCCGAAACTGGCTGATGGATGACGGGCCAAGGCCGATCAAGGTCTCGCAGCGATCCTCCGTATAGCCCTGGAAGTTCCGGCGCAGTGTTCCGGCGCGGGCGGCAAGCGCGAGGGCATCGCCCGGTTTGGCGAAATGGTCGAGCCCGATTGCTTCGTATCCCTGGTCCACGATCGCCCGCGCCGCAAGTTGCGATTGAGCAAACCGCTCTGCCGGACCCGGCAGCCATGCCTCGTCGATCATCGTCTGATGTTTCTTGAACCACGGCACATGGGCGTAGCCAAAAAGCGCTATCCGATCCGGTTCCAGGGTCAGTGCCTGCGCGACGGTGGAGGCGACACTCTCCCTGGTCTGGTGTGGCAAGCCGTAGAGCAGGTCCAGATTGACCGATTCGACGCCGCGCGAACGAACGCCGTCGACTACCGCTTTGGTCTGCAAAAAGCCCTGCTCGCGGTTAATTGCCTTTTGCACCTTCGGGTCAAAATCCTGGACGCCGAGGCTCGCACGGGTCATGCCGATTTCGGCGAGTGCGTCGAGGCGGGCATCGTCCATATCATTGGGTTCGATTTCGACGCCGATCTTGGCGCCGGGAAGAAACGTGAAGCTGTTGCGCAGGGCGGTTCCCAGCGCCACCAGATCCTCCGGTTTGAGCATCGTTGGCGAACCGCCGCCGAAATGGACGGCACGCACGCGGCCCTTGCCTGCGACAAGACCGGCGACGGTGGCGATCTCGGCATGCAGTGAGCGAAGATATGTGGTCACCGGTTCGTAGTGGCGTGTCTGCTTGGTATGGCAGGCACAGAACCAGCAAAGCTTGTCGCAGTACGGGATGTGCAGATAGAGCGAGATCTCGTCACCACCTTCGAGCGCCTCCAACCAGCCTCGGTAAACGACGGCATCGACCCCCGCATGGAAATGCGGCGCGGTCGGATAACTGGTATAGCGCGGGACATTCTCGCCAAGTCTGGCAGCTAGCTCCGGTCGCATGTCGTGGTCCACCGTGTTTGCGTCGCCGGAACTGTGGATGCTTGGATGAGCCTAAGCCCTGATTTCGATCAACCTTCAGCACGGACAAACTGCCGCAAGGATTTTTCTACCGTCGATTGCTATCCTGCCTGCACTGGACCGGTAGACCGATCGAATGACATTACGGCAGGATATTCACAGTTCCGGCATTCCCGTTCTTTGCCTGTCTTGCGAGGCACGGCACCGCGGTGTCTGTGGTGCGCTCGAACCAGACCATTTGGCTCGGCTAGCCAAGACTTCATCGCGGCACAAAATCGAGCCGGGGGTCGAACTGATCGGCGACGCCGAGGCGGTCGACAGCTATTCAAACGTGCTTTCAGGCGTGGTGAAGCTGACGAAGAGCCTTTCGGACGGCCGCCAGCAGATCGTCGGCCTCCAGTTCGCGCCGGATTTTCTGGGACGGCCCTTCAAGGTGAAAAGCGCGATCAATGCGCAAGCGGCAACAGTTGTCTCGCTATGCTCGTTTCCGAGAGCGGCCATCGAACGGATGATGAAGGAATCACCGGAATTTGTGCATCGCCTGCTCAAGCAGACGCTGAACGAACTCGACGAAGCACGCGAATGGATGGTTACTCTGGGGCGCAAGACCGCACCGGAGAAGGTGGCGAGCTTTCTCCTCATGATCGCCCGGAACATCGATTCCAGTGTTAACCCGGCGGCCAGGTCGGCGTGCTTCGAGCTGCCGATGACGCGTGCCGACATCTCTGATTTCCTTGGAATTACAAACGAGACCGTGAGCCGTCAGCTGACCAGCCTGAGAATGGACGGCGTGATTCGGATCGAGAACAACCGCCGTGTCACCGTGGACAGCATGAGCCGGCTGGAACGGCGCTGCGGCGGCCGAGGCGCAACCGCCGTTTGAATGACACCGAAGCTGCATGGCCTCCGTCACCTACTTCGTTCGGGGCAGGGCATGCTCGCGTTGGGCTTAGAAGAAATCGCATAGCGACAGCCCGCTCTCCATCCGATGGTGCGTTTCGGCCAACTCGTCGGCGAAGCATCCATCTCGAGGTGCTCGACGTGTAACCGGCTGTTCCAGGCAGGATCGCACTCGGCCGAAGTCAATACGCCTCATACGCAGGGGAAAATCGCCGTTCCCCCGAATCATGAATGTCACGAAGGCAGCGCAACGCTGGCGCTGGCTGTCCCAAGGCATTGAAACGATCGACGTTCGGCAAGGCATCGGCCTACTTTCCAGCGTCACAGAAGGCGCGCTTCCCACACGCCCGCGATCGCCTCCATACCCGGCCAGACCGGGGACGCCGGGCCTGTCCATAAGCGTGGCGGCCGGTGCTGCGCTTCCACATTCGATCGCCACAGTCTGATCGCACCGAACTCGATGCTGCTCGAAGCAAAATCGTGCGGCTCTGACATGGATCAGGGCGAGCAGGCCACGGCTGCGCAATAAGGCACTGCGGTTTGGCGCCCGCCGGAATCGGAAATCGGGGCTTGCGATGAAATTCGGCACAGAGATCGTCCTTCTAAGCCTGTTTGCGTTTGCGGCCCTGGTGGCTGCCGGCTTCGGCGTAGATGAACCTTTTCGCCAGCATATGTGGGTTTTGTTCTTCGCCGTGGCTGGCTTCACTGCGATTCTGTTGCGCAACACGGAGTTCAAGCCGACAGTTCCGATCGACCCCGCCGCTTACATGGATGGGCCGATCCGCTACGGTGCCATCGCCACCATGTTCTGGGGTGTCGTCGGTATGCTGGTCGGCGTCGTCATCGCCCTGCAGCTCGCCTACCCGGATCTCAACATCCAGCCCTGGTTCAATTTCGGCCGACTGCGGCCGCTGCACACATCCGGTGTTGTGTTCGCTTTCGGCGGCAACGCGCTGATTTGCACGTCTCTCTATGTGGTGCAGCGCACCTGCCGCGCGCGTCTGTTCGGCGGCGATCTCGGCTGGTTCGTGTTCTGGGGCTATCAGCTGTTCATCGTCATGGCGGCAACCGGCTACCTGCTCGGCATTACCGAGAGCCGCGAATACGCCGAGCCCGAATGGTATGTGGACCTGTGGCTGACCATTGTCTGGGTCGCCTATCTCATCCTGTTCCTCGGCACGATCCTAAAGCGCAAGGAACCGCACATCTATGTCGCCAACTGGTTCTACCTTGCCTTCATCGTGACCATCGCAATGCTGCATGTGATCAACAACCTGTCGATGCCGGTCTCCTTCCTGGGCTCCAAGAGCTATTCAGCCTTCTCCGGCGTACAGGACGCCCTGACGCAATGGTGGTACGGCCACAATGCCGTCGGCTTCTTCCTCACCGCCGGCTTCCTCGGCATGATGTATTACTTCGTGCCCAAGCAGGCCAACCGACCGGTCTATTCCTACCGGCTGTCGATCATCCACTTCTGGGCTTTGATCTTTCTCTACATCTGGGCCGGTCCGCACCACCTCCACTACACCGCACTCCCTGACTGGGCGCAGACGCTCGGAATGGTGTTCTCGATCATGCTCTGGATGCCGTCATGGGGCGGCATGATCAACGGCCTGATGACGCTATCCGGCGCCTGGGACAAGATCCGGACCGACCCGATCATCCGCATGATGGTGATGGCCATCGCCTTCTACGGCATGTCGACCTTCGAAGGTCCCATGATGTCGATCAAGACGGTCAATTCGCTGTCGCACTATACCGACTGGACCATAGGTCACGTGCACTCCGGTGCGCTCGGCTGGGTTGGGATGATCTCGTTCGGCGCGATCTACTACATGGTGCCGAAGCTTTGGAGACGTGAACGGCTCTATTCGCTGCGGCTCGTCAACTGGCACTTCTGGCTGGCGACGCTTGGGATCGTCGTTTACGCCGCGGTGATGTGGGTCTCCGGCGTCATGCAGGGCCTGATGTGGCGCGAATACAACGAGCAGGGCTTCCTGGTCTACTCCTTCGCCGAAACCGTCGCCGCCATGCATCCCTACTACATCATGCGTGCCATCGGCGGCGCGATGTATCTGTCGGGCGCCCTCATCATGGCCTGGAACATCGCCATGACCATCCTCGGCTACCAGCGCGAGGAGGATCCGATGCCGCGCTCCATCCCCGCCCTCCAGCCTGTGCGATCAGGAGCCAGAAAATGGGCCTGATGGACAGACACGCGGTCATCGAGAAGAACGCCACACTTCTTCTCCTCGGGTCCCTGCTGGTCGTAACAATCGGCGGTATCGTCGAGATCGCGCCGCTCTTCTATCTCGACAACACCATCGAGAAGGTGGAAGGCATGCGGCCCTATTCGCCGCTCGAGCTCGCCGGGCGCAACATCTATGTGCGTGAGGGCTGTTACCTCTGCCACAGCCAGATGATAAGGCCGTTCCGCGACGAGGTCGAGCGCTACGGCCACTATAGCCTGGCGGCCGAGTCGATGTACGACCACCCGTTCCAGTGGGGCTCGAAGCGCACCGGGCCGGATCTCGCCCGGGTCGGCGACCGCTACTCGAACGGATGGCACGTCCAGCATCTCACCGAGCCGCGTTCGGCGGTGCCGGAATCGATCATGCCGAGCTACGCGTTCCTGAAGGACATGCCCATCGAGGTGAAGGATTTCTCGACGCATCTGATCGCCAACAGCCGTGTCGGTGTGCCCTATTCAGACGACATGATCGCTCATGCCAATGCCGATCTCATGGCGCAGGCCGATGCGAATGCCGACACATCGGGCCTGGAGAGACGCTATCCGAAAGCCAAGGTTGGGGACTTCGACGGCGATCCGCAGCAGGTCACCGAAATGGATGCGCTGGTCGCCTATTTGCAGATGCTCGGCACGCTGGTCGATTTCAGGACCTATGACGAAGCCGCCGGTTACCGCTGAGGAGAATGGCGATGACCTACAATTTCATGCGGGAGTTTGCCGACAGCTGGGGCCTGCTTGCCATGGCACTTTTCTTCCTCGGATGCGTTGCCTTTGCATTTCGTCCCGGCAGCCGCAGGCAAGCCGAGAGAGCCGCTCACATTCCTCTCAAGGACGACTGATCATGGGCAGCGAGCATATCGACGAGGTTTCGGGCATCTCGACGACCGGCCATGAGTGGGACGGCATCAAGGAACTCAACAACCCGCTTCCGCGCTGGTGGGTCATAACCTTCTACATCACCATTGCCTGGGCGATCGGCTACACCGTCGTCTATCCGGCATGGCCGATGCTGACTTCCGCGACCAGGGGTGTGCTGGGGTATTCGAGCCGCAGAGACGTCAAGAATGAACTGGCGGCGGCCGAAGTGGCCAAGGGTAAATTTGTCGCTGCCATTCAGGCGAAGACCGTCTCCGAGATTACAGCCGACAATACGCTACGCGAATTCGCCATCGCCGCAGGTGGCGCCGCGTTCAAGGTCAATTGCGTGCAGTGCCATGGCTCGGGCGCTCAAGGGTCCAAGGGTTTTCCCAACCTAAACGACGACGATTGGCTGTGGGGTGGCAACGCCGAACAGATCCAGCAGACGATTGCGCACGGCATCCGCTTCGCATCGGACCCGGATACGCGCCTGTCGGAAATGCCTGCTTTTGGCGACGTCATCACGACGGATCAGATCAAGCAGGTCGGCGCCTATGTCGCAAGCCTCTCCGATCCTGTTCAGGACACAAGCCTGATCGAACTCGGCGCCAATGTTTTCGCCGAGAATTGTGCGGCCTGTCATGGTGAGAATGCAAAGGGCAACAGGGAGCTCGGCGCACCCGACCTGACCGACGCGATCTGGCTTTACGGGTCTGGCGAAACAGCCATCGCCGCGCAGGTCCGCGCCCCGAGGCATGGCGTCATGCCGGCCTGGATCGGGCGTCTCGGCGAGATCAAGGTCAAGGAACTCGCGGTCTATGTCCATTCGCTTGGCGGCGGAGAATAGGAACGCAAGCCTATTCTCGTCCTCCCCCCAACCGCCAAGCGACGAGGCCCGGCGCGAGCCGGGCCTCGGCATCATCCAGAAACCGATGGGTCGGGCTTCCGGCGAAATCGTCGCTGGTGACTGGAGCTTCTCGTGCTCGATAACACGCAAATAGAACGGCTCGAAGCCGATGCGGTCAACTCCGCCAAGACCCGTCAGCCGCTCTATGCCGGACGCAAGAAGATCTTCCCGAACCGGGCTTCTGGCAGTTTCCGCCGCTTCAAGTGGTCGGTGATGGCAATCACGCTGGGGATCTACTACCTGACCCCCTGGCTGCGGTGGGATCGCGGGCCATTTGCCCCTGACCAGGCCGTGCTGGTCCATCTTGCCAACCGCCGCTTCTACTTCTTCTTCATCGAGATATGGCCGCAGGAATTCTACTACGTCGCCGGCCTGCTGGTCATGGCCGGTGTCGGCCTTTTCCTGATCACATCCACCGTCGGCCGGGCCTGGTGCGGCTATACGTGCCCGCAGACCGTGTGGGTCGATCTGTTTCTGGTCGTCGAGCGAGCCATCGAGGGCGACCGCAACGCGCGCATCAAGCTCGATGCCGGTCCCTGGACTGCGCGCAAACTCGTGCTGCGAACATCGAAACACGCCATTTGGCTGGTCATAGGGGTGCTGACCGGCGGCGCCTGGATTTTCTATTTCGCCGATGCGCCGATGCTGCTTGGGGAACTCTTCACCGGCACCGCCGCCCCCGTCGCCTACATCACCGTCGCCGTGCTGACGGCGACGACCTATACGTTCGGCGGGCTGATGCGCGAGCAGGTCTGCACCTACATGTGCCCATGGCCGCGCATCCAGGCGGCCATGCTCGACGAGAATTCCCTCACCGTCACCTATAATGACTGGCGCGGCGAACCGCGCTCGCGTCACGCCAAGAGGGTCCTTGCCGCCGGGCAGCCCGTCGGCGACTGCGTCGACTGCAATGCCTGTGTCGCGGTGTGCCCGATGGGGATCGACATTCGTGATGGCCAGCAGCTTGAATGCATCACCTGCGCGCTCTGCATCGATACCTGTGACGGTATCATGGACAAGCTCGGCAGGGAGCGCGGACTGATTTCCTATGCGACGCTGGCCGACTACAACGCCAATATGAGACTGGCGACCCCGGGCGGCTCCGGTTCAGTCAACCCGTCACTGGTCAGGAGCGCTGACGGCCTGTTCTCCGACAAGGTGGCCCGTTTCCATATCCGCAAGATCTTTCGCCCGCGCACCTTCATCTACATGGGCGCCTGGTCGGCGGTCGGTCTCGCGCTGCTCTATTCCCTGCTGACCCGCGAACGGCTCGAATTGAATGTCCTGCACGATCGCAACCCGCAGTTCGTGACGCTGTCCGACGGTTCGATCCGCAACGGCTACACCGTCAAGCTGCTTAACATGATCCCCGAACCAAGAACGATCATTGTCACGATGCAGGGCCTGCATGGAGCCGAAATGAGCGTTGTCGGCATCGACCTGCCGGCGGATCGCTCCTTCGCCATCCCGGTCGAACCCGACCGGCTGAAGATGCTCAAGGTTTTCGTGCGTCAGCCGGCAGATCAGGTTCGGGGTACAGCGCAAAGCTTCAAGTTCCGGGTCGAAAACAAGGCAACGTTCGAGTCGGACGAATATACGGCCACTTTCAACGCACCGGAGAGCGCCAGATGAGCGACACCTCGCGACAATCCCGCGAATTCACCGGCAGGCATATGCTGTTCACCATCCTTGGCTTCTTCGGCGTGGTCATAGCGGTCAATCTGACGATGGCGACGCTCGCCAACACGAGCTGGACCGGCCTTGTCGTCGAAAACACCTATGTGGCGAGCCAGCAGTTCAACAAGAAGGCCGAGGAGGGGCGAGCTCAGGCAGCCCTCGGCTGGACTGGCAAACTGACCATCGCAGGCGGTGAGGTCCGCTACAGCCTCACCGAGGCTGTCGGCAAGCCGGTTGCCTTGCATGGCGTCAAGGTGCTGTTTCGTCATCCCGCCTACGAGGCCGAGGACAAATCCGTCACTCTTGCCGCTGCCTCCGGTCAGATATTCGCCGCGCACCACATCCCCAAGGATGGCGTCTGGATCGTCGAAATCGACGCCGATGCGAGCCTTGCGGAACCCTATCGCGACGTTCGCCGGATCGTGATTTCCCGCGGGGCGCTGCAATGAGCTGCTGCGCGCCAGGCGCCGAAATGGCATTGGACCTGGAAAAGGTCACACTGGTCCTGCCTTCTGGCCAGGAAATCAGACTGGCGAGCCGCTCGATTGGCGAAAATCTTCGCCAGACCGACCTTTCGGTGCCGGCTGTGCATTGTGCCGCCTGCATCCAGACGATCGAGACGGCGATCGGGAAGCTGGATCGCGTCGAAGGCGCTCGTGTCAATCTTTCAACGAAACGTGTTTCGGTCCGGTGGCGCGGCGACGAGGTTCCGCCATTCGTCGCCACACTTGGACGGCTGGGCTATGGCGCGCACCTGTTCGATCCCGAGGCTGACGGGAAGGACAGGACGCTCTCGGAACTGATCCGCGCCGTCGCGGTCGCCGGCTTTGCGGCGGGCAACATCATGCTGCTATCAGTCTCCGTCTGGTCCGGCGCGCAAGGCGCGACCCGCGACCTGTTCCATTGGGTCTCGGCCTTGATTGCCATTCCTGCGCTCGCTTTCGCCGGCGGCATCTATTTTCGCTCGGCCTGGAATGCGCTGCGCCACAGCCGCATGAACATGGACGTGCCGATCGCGGTCGGGGTATCGCTCGCTTACGCCATGAGCCTCTACGAGACGATCAACCATGGCGACCATGCTTATTTCGACGCGTCGGTGTCGCTGCTGTTCTTTCTGCTGATCGGCCGCACGCTGGATCACGTGATGCGGGAACGGGCACGGACGGCCGTAAACGGACTGGCTCGGCTGGCGGCGCGCGGCGCCATGGTGCTGCGCGAGGATGGTTCGCGCGACTACTTGCCGGTTGGCGAGATCGAACCAGGAATGGAGCTCTTGATTGCGGCTGGCGAGAGGGTGCCCATCGACGGCAGGATCATTGGCGGGGCATCGGATCTCGACTGTTCCCTGGTTTCCGGGGAAAGCACGCCCAGAACGGTGGGCCCGGGGGCGCAGGTCCAGGCCGGTACACTCAATCTCACCGGTCCGCTGACCATCGAGGCGACGGCCGCCGCGAAGGATTCATTCCTGGCCGAAATCGTTCGGCTGATGGAAGCGGCAGAGGGCGGCCGCGCCCGCCATCGCAGGATCGCCGATCGCGTCTCCGCGCTCTATGCCCCCGTGGTCCACCTCACCGCCTTTGTGACGTTCCTCGGCTGGATGGCGGCGACCGGCGACTGGCACCGGGCCATAACCATCGCCATCGCCGTTTTGATCATTACATGCCCGTGTGCGCTCGGTCTCGCCGTGCCGATCGTGCAGGTGGTCGCTGCGCGGCGGCTGTTTGAAAGCGGCGTCATGGTCAGGGACGGCTCCGCCATGGAGCGCCTGGCGGGGATCGACACGGCATTGTTCGACAAAACCGGCACGCTTACGCTCGGACTGCCCAGGCTGATCTATGCGCCGTCCATCGATCCGACGATGCTCGCCATGGCGGCCGAGATGGCAGCGCATTCCCGCCATCCCTTTTCGAAGGCAATCGCTGGCAATGCAGCCTTTGCCGGCCAGCCGAAACTCGCGTCCGTCAGCGAGCATCCGGGCTTCGGCATCGAAGCCATCGCCGAGGGCAGTACCTGGCGGCTGGGTCGCCGCGGATGGCGTGAGTGGAAAGCTCGGATCGGCGGCGAAGGCAAACAAGGCTATGGCGGAACCGTTCTGACGAAGGACGGGGTCATTGTCGCGACTTTCGATTTCGAGGATGAGCTGCGTGCCGATGCCAAGGCGGCCATCGAGCAACTGAACGGCGCCGGCGTGTCGGTGGAGATGCTGTCGGGCGACACAGAAGCTGCCTGCGGCGAAGTCGCGGAAGCACTGGGCGTCGAGCGCTTCGTTCCCGCGTTGCTTCCCTCCGGGAAGGTCGAACACATCGAAGCATTGACGCGAACTGGCCACAAGGTGCTGATGGTCGGCGATGGGCTCAACGACACGCCTGCATTGGGCGCCGCACACGTTTCGATCGCTCCGGCCACGGCGGCGGATATCGGTCGCAACGCCGCGGATTTCGTGTTCCTGCGTAAAAGTCTTCTGGCGGTCCCACTTGCTTTAGACATTTCGCGGAAGGCCGGACGGCTGATCCGGCAGAACATCGCCATCGCGATCGTTTACAATGGCATCGCCGTGCCGGTCGCCATTCTGGGGCACGTTACGCCACTGATCGCGGCGGTCGCGATGTCCGCCTCGTCCCTCCTGGTCATCGGCAATGCGCTACGTCTGCAAGGTTTCGTGTCAAATGCATCGGTGCAAGATGCCCGACATGACAGGCGCTCGGACATTGGCGCACTGGCACAATCCTCATGACGACGCTCGCCTACCTCATACCTGTGGCCCTGTTCCTCGGAGCGCTTGGGCTGGCGGGGTTCCTGTGGGCCTTGAGGAGCGGCCAATATGAAGATCTCGATGGCGCCGCCGAGCGGATCCTGATCGACCGCGACGAGCCACGCAGTTGACCCAGCCTGCCCTGCGAGGACTCGCTCGAATATTTTCCGCGGTTGCTTCGCGTCATGCCGATTTCGGCGCGCGACGGGTGCGAACGGATCAGCCAGAATACGTTGCCGAACTTTCGGCCAGGAAAGGGCCGCACCGAACGGGAAGCCGGCCATTCCATGATGACCTGACCAGACCATGGTGTGGCGGTCGACCAGTCGACCGTGAACCCGCCGTTGCCGCGTTTATCGAGCCTGGTTGATCCACATCAGGGTTATCTCTTCATAGGCATGGTTTCATTGAGCATTTTTGAACGGAGAACGGATGTCTAACGGACGGTTAGGTCGCGTGGAGACGCTTGGGGAGATGAGCCGCAAACCGTGGATCGATTGCGATGCGTTCCAGTGCCCTTCGTCGCAGATAGCCGACGCAATGGCGGCACGCTGATGGCCGGCTCTGTCGATAAATTCGACGTTATTGTGGTCGGAGCCGGGCCGGTCGGACTTTCCTTCGCCGCGTCGCTTGCCCAGAGCCGACTCAAGGTGGCAGTGGTTGAACGGCAGTCGCTCGAAAGCCTGGCGAATCCGGCTTTCGACGGTCGCGAGATCGCGCTGACCCACGCATCGGTTGGAATCCTTCGCGAGCTCGGCGCCTGGGATGCCATCCCCGCTTCGGACAAATCACCGCTACAAGGCGCGCGCGTGCTCAACGGATCGAGCCCTTTCGCCCTAAGCTTCGATTCTCCCAGCGGATCTGGGGAACCACTCGGAATTCTGGTCCCAAATTGTCGGATCCGCGACGCCCTGTTCAAGCTTGTCCACTTCCAGGATCATGCCCAGCTGCTGTGCGGCCGCTCGGTCATCAATGCAACAACCAGCCACAAAGAAGCAGTCATAACGCTCTCTGATGGCAGGCAATTGGCCGCTCGGCTGCTCGTTGCAGCGGATTCGCGTTTGTCCGCGACGCGCGACCTGCTCGGCATTGGCGCCGACATCAATCGGCTTGGCAACTCCATGCTGATTTGCCGAGTGAGGCACGAGCGCGCCCATCACCAGATCGCGGTCGAATGGTTCGATCACCATCAGACGATAGCGATGTTGCCGCTCATGGAAGGCGTGTCGTCGCTGCTTCTCACGTTGCGCTCAAGCGAGGCCGACAGACTGCTTGCTCTCGACGACGATCTGTTCCTCATGGAATCGACGAGCCGGTGTCGAGGACGCTTCGGAGAGATGACCTTGGCAAGCACCCGCCATGCCTATCCGCTGGTCACGACCTGGGCGCACAAGTTCTGGGCTCCGAGTGCGGCACTGATCGGCGATGCTGCCCTCGGCATGCACCCGGTGACCGCGCATGGCTTCAACATCGGCCTCAGTGGCCAGAAGCAACTCGCCGATAGAATCCTGGCGACATGTCGCGAGCGCCGCGACATTGCTGATCCCGACATGCTCGGCAGATACGAAAGCGGGCTGCGTCTGTCGGCGGCACCGCTCTATCATGCTACGAATGCACTTGTCGCTCTCTACTCAGGCGAGCACCCGGCGGCACGGCTTGCAAGACATGCAGGGCTTCGCTTTGCCCAATATCTTCCCTTTATCCGCCATGGCATTTCGGCCATGCTCAGGCGGTGAATCGCAGGCAGCGCTGCCGCTCTGGAACGCTATCTCGGCCCGGCTTCCTTTTGTCTCGCCGGGCGCGTTGATGCCGTTGGTAGGGCTGCTTCCATGGTGACGTTGCCGATCCTGGGATGATTCGGATCAAGGCACGCGTGCGGGCAAGAGCTCGATGGTTAGACGGCAAGGCCAAGAGGCAGACGTGCGCCCCGAAGACATGGTGAGCACACTGGTTATCCCCGCTGGATAGTTAACCCGTCCTTCAGTGGGCCTGCGTAGGCTTGTCCTCGCGAACAACGATGGGAGCAAGCTGGTCCGTCCATGGCCCCGAAGAATGAAGACACGCTGGAGGCCAAAATCCGTCAGGATCAGCTTGCTGACCTGAGGGCCGGCCTCTTCGTGTCGATGCCGATAAGCGCTATCCTGTCAGGCCTGATTTGGGCGGTGCACGCCCTTTCTGGCAGCGGCTTTGCAGCTGCAATCTGGTTCCTGGTCGTCAATGCGATAAATGCCGCCCGCCTTGCACTCGCGCGTTATCAGCTAAAGGAAACGGGGCGCCATGACGGATTAGTGAGGGTTTTGCCGCGGCTTCGCTGGTTTGGCATCCTTGCTCTTCTGGCAGGGTTTGCCTGGTCCTTCCTGGCCGTCCTGACTGTTGGATACACGACACCTCAAGCACCGCTGCATCTGGTCATTCTGGCGGGCATTTCAGCTGGTGCGGTTACATACGGCAGTTCGTATGCCGCGGCGGCGATCAACTTCATCACACCTCCGCTCCTCATCACGGTGGGTTGCCTTTTGGCGAAAGGCAATTTTGAAGACTACATTCTGGCTTTTACCGTTCTGCTCTTCATGGGCGGCTTGGTTCGAGCTTCGTTTGTTGGGCAAGCACGGTTCCGCGAAGCGAGCCGCCTGAGGCATGAGGCCGAGCGGCTTGCGGCGGAGATGAAGGCCAGTTCCAGGCAGGACCACCTGACGGCCCTTCTCAACAGGCGTGGCCTCGAAGACGCTATCGGACGGTTCGAGACCGCGGATGGCCCCTTCGTGGCAATGCTGGTTGACCTGGACGGGTTCAAATCCGTCAACGATACCTACGGTCACAGGACCGGTGATGAACTGCTTGTCAGGATCGCCCGCCGCATAGAGGAGGAAGCACCGGAAGGCTCAACGCTCGCTCGTATCGGCGGCGATGAATTCGTGCTGTTTTTTCCCTCAACGAGGGTTTCGCTTTCTGCCAATGATCTCGCCTCCAATATCATAGCAAAAATTGCCCGCCCCTATCGGGAGGTCGCGTCCGTCCGGGTCGGGGCATCAATAGGAATATACCTGGCGGAAAGCCCGGGCCTGACCGAAATGTTGTTGCGGGCGGATATCGCCCTTTACACGGCCAAGCGTCGTGGCAGGAACGAATTTTGCCTGTTCGATGCCGAACTCGACAGGGAACTGCAACGCCGCCAGTCCGTCGAACGGGACCTTCATTCGGCGATAAAGACGAGAAGCTTGCAACCTTGGTTCCAGCCGATCGTGAAACTCGACACCGAGGCCGTGGTCGGTTTTGAAGCCTTGCTGAGGTGGTCCCATCCGACTCATGGTGCCATCTCTCCACCCGAAATCATCACAGCTGCACGCGAAACCGGAATGCTTCAGCTGCTGACGCAAACCGTCTTCGCCGACTGTTGTGCTTTTATCGACGGCTTGGTGAAAGCTGACTGTCGTGATTTCCGTGTGGCGATGAATGTTTCGCCGCGCGAACTGGAAGCCGGCGATATCGACGACATGGTTTTGGATGGTCTGGCGGCAAAAGGCCTCCCTGCAACGATGTTCGAAATCGAGATTACCGAAGAATCCCCGGTGGACCCGGACAGAGTGGATGAAAAGCTCGGACGGCTTTCACATGCGGGCATTTCCATCGCGCTCGATGACTTCGGCACCGGCTTTTCTACGTTGGCATCGCTCAAGGACAGTCGGATACGCAAGGTGAAAATAGACCAGGGCTTCATTCGCGGCTTGGCCAAGTCCCGAGAGGACCGACTGCTTGTCAAATCGGTCATCGATCTCGGTAACATGCTCGGGATCGAGGTCATGGCCGAGGGCGTCGAAACAGAGGCGGATCGGCAAACCCTGCACAAGCTTGGCTGCCGAACCGCTCAAGGCTACCTGTTCTCCAAGGCTGTGCCTCTGAGCCAAGCACTGGAAATGGCAGTCAAACAGCACGCGAAGCAGTTGTGACCGCTCCCGCCGCGCCGTCTCTCGCGGCCGTGCGCTCATGAGTGACGGGTATCTGAACGTCCTTGTTTGAAGAGCATGACAATCCGTGCTGTGCGTCAGCCGGCGAACAGTTCCTTGTAGCCGGTCGTCACCATCCAGTTCGCCCGGTCGATATGGCTGCGAAGAGCCTTGCGGGCGCGGACCGGTTCAAGGGCCGGGTCGATGCCTAGAATGAGATCGGCCATCTCCTCTTCGCTGGCATTGTCGGCGCAGGCATCCAGGATCCGCAGGTAGATCGTGAAATGCTGCCTATCGTAGGCCGTCAGGTTCTCCGACCAGGGGACTTCGTCGCACAGAGTTGAGTTTCGAGTCTCATCTGTTCCCATTGATCGATTCATGCCTGTTGCGAGCCTCGGCTGTTGAGCGCTGGATGCAACGCAGCATATCCCAAAATGGGATAATCCGAAACCGGGATTAGTCGCTGATCCGGTCTTTACCCGACCGGTTCGCCTACATGCCCAAATCTCTTCGCTCGCCCCGCCACCAGCGGTTTCTGGCCCAGCTGGTTTCCCTGCGCAAGGCCAAAGGCCTGACTCAGGCGCAGGTGGCCGAGAAGCTTGATCGTCCCCAATCCTTCGTGGCCAAGTACGAGGGTGGAGAGCGGCGTCTCGATGTCATCGAGTTTCTCGACTTAACTGCGGCGCTTGACGCTGATCCGTGCGAGATTCTGTCCAGCCTGCGGGCTAACGGGCGCCTGCGCGTCTAACGGCTCGCGCCGGTGCCGTGAACCGAGCGTGCTTTTCTTCGGCAAGCTGCCATTCCGCTGCGGGTGGGTCTTTACCAAGCCATGCCGATATAGGATGATAATCCTAGGTGGGGCGATTCCTCAGCGGAGATCGCAATGGCTAGGACCAAACTTTCCAAGCAGCTTTCACAGGCTGAAATCGAGCGCTTTCTCGCGGAGGCGGAACGGCTGCACCAGAGCATCGTCCAGCCGCTTCTATCACCTACCAGCAACCATTACCGGGCTCTCCAACGCACCCATGAAGCGCTGTTGAAGACGGTGAAGGATATCACCGGTAAGGATGCGCCGTTCATTCAATGGTTCGGAACAGGACCGGTGAATTAGACCAGACTTATAGACTCCAGGCTGCAAACGTCGCATTCTCTCTTCGGGGAGAAGGGGCGTGGGCAACCATCGCTATCAAGACAACCGGTACAACCGTCGCAGGTATGGCGAGCGCCATCGTTCGAAGGACGTTCCGTTGTGGGCAAAGATCGTTGCTGGTGGAACAATCCTGGCTGGCTTTCTTGCCTTCGAAATCGGCCCTGCCGCTCTCGGCTGCAACATCAAAGCCAATATCAGCTACAACACGGGCGAGCGCATCTATCATGTTCCCGGACAGGAATATTACTGGGAGACGCGCATCAACCTGTTGAAAGGCGAGCGCTGGTTTTGTTCGGAGGAAGCCGCGCGCAAGGCTGGGTGGCGGAAGTCTCGGGTCTGAGCGTCCGTGGTAAATGCTTGCGAAAATGCTGCATCGCACATGTTTTCGGTGCAGCATTCATTTGAAGTATTTATCGCGATCCGTTCGAAAAATCTGTCCAGCCTGCCGTCCTGGCGGGCGCCCGCGCGCCTGACGACGCGCACCAGGTGCTCGTGAACCGAGCCCGCTTTTCTTCGGCAAGCTCAGGCGGTCTCGGCCATTCGGCTTCGCCCCTTGGCGTGGGCAGCCCTTCGGGCTGTGACGGCCGCCGCCCTTGCGGGCGGCGCGGTTTGTCTGTTGGCCTTTCCCGGTGGCGCGGGGTGGGCGGCACTCCCTTCTAGGCCCGCCGCGGCAGCCCGCAACCCTTCGCGTGCCGCTCAGGGTCCTCCTCTTCGTTCCGGTCCTTCGGATGCGGTCCGCCTACCACGGCGGGCCTTTCCGGTCGCGACTCGCCGCCCATCCCGCTTCCGGGGAAAGGCGCGGCGATTGGCGAGCGAAGGATGAGACGATGCATGCAAACAGCAAGCGTTGTGCCAGCACAGAGGCTGGCGCAGGCAAGGGCGGGCGCCCCGGCGCCAGCCTTTATCAGGAGATCACCGACCGCATCATTGCCGAGCTGGAGCGCGGCACCGTGCCATGGGTCAAGCCATGGGGCAGGGCAAAGGCAGGCCTTGGCCTGCCGAGGAATGCATCCTCTGGCCGCACCTATTCCGGCATCAATATCCTTATCCTGTGGGGCGCGGTGATCGAGCGCAGCTATCCCAGCCAGAACTGGCTCACCTTCCGGCAGGCGCTCGTCCTTGGCGGCAACGTCAGGAAGGGCGAGCGCGGCACGACCATCGTGCATGCCGACCGCTTTGTCCCCAAGGACGAGAAGGAGCGCGCACGCCACGAGGGCGATGAACCACAGGCCGTGCCTTTTTTAAAGCGCTTCACCGTCTTCAATGTCGCGCAGTGCGATAATCTTCCGGAAGACCTCTATGCCGCCGCCGAGCCGCTGCCTCAGTGCGAGATCGTGCCGCAGGCCGAGACGCTCATTCGCGCCAGCGGTGCGGATTTCAGGGTCGGCGGCGATCGCGCTTTCTACATGCCGGGCAGCGACCACATTCAGGTGCCGCCGCAGCCGGCGTTCCATCACCAGATCGACTATTACCGGACCTGCTTTCACGAGCTTGGCCACTGGACCGGCCACCCGACGCGGCTTGCTCGCGACCTCTCCGGCTCGTTCGGCTCCAAGGCTTACGCGCGTGAAGAATTGGTCGCCGAAATCACTGCCGCCTTCGTCTGCAGCAATCTCGGTATCGAGCCGACCGTGCGTCATGCCGATTACATCGGCTCATGGCTGAAGGTGCTGCGCGAGGACAACCGCGCCATCTTCCGTGCCGCCAGTCTTGCCTCCAAGGCCGCCGATTTCCTGTTTGGCCTTCAGGCCGATGCCGAAGGCGAGGCGCAGGAAGGGATTGCGGCATGACGATGCGCGATCCTCAACTGACCGCGACCGAGCCGACGCCGCAAGGCGAGCAGATGCTCATTCCCGGTGTCCGGCCGATCACCACGCGCGATCGGCTCACCCTCCTGATGGACGCGCCGATGTGTCCGCGCGCGGCGCAAAAGCCGCTCGATATCGGCCTCTTCGATGAAGCCAGCAGAAATCAACTCGACCTGTTCTGACAAGGAGTCTTTCCATGATCCTGATCACCGATCCACTGCGCGCACGACTGCTCGCCAATGGCGCCGCCGACGCCGACATCGACCATTTTCCCGTTGTGAAACTGTTCGATCCGACAGGTGCCGCGACGTGGCTTCTGAGCGAACTCGACGCCGATGGCGACACGCTGTTCGGTCTTTGCGATCTCGGCTTCGGCTTCCCCGAACTCGGCAGCGTCAGTCTGGCCGAGCTTGCATCCGCAAAAGGTCCGCTTGGCCTCGGCATCGAGCGCGACCTGCATTTCCAGGCGCGCTATCCGCTCTCCGCCTATGCCGAAGCCGCCCGCATTTGCGGCCACATCACCGAGGCCGAGCGACTTCTGCGGCAGGCAGCAGACGCCCTTTCAAAGCCCCATTCCGAGCTTCCGTCCGACACGGCGGAACAGCAGCGCCGATAGGCGCAAAAACCGTCCCGCCGCGCCGGCCGTCGGCCTCTGCGGCGGGGACAACCTCACCAAAGCGAAGGAGAGTAGCCATGCAGCTTGCCCACATCCCCTTGGATCACCTCAACATTTCCGCGCTCAACATGCGCCATGGAAAACGCGCGCCCGACATTTCCGATATCCTGCCATCCGTGCGTGCGCGCGGCGTGCTGGTGCCGCTCCTTGTGCGGCCCAACGGCCAGCCGGAAACCTTCGAGATCGTTGCCGGCAGGCGGCGCTATTTCGCCGCGAAATCGCTTGCCGACGAGCGCGGCGAAGGCGATCCCTTGCCCTGCGCCATCATGGAGGACGGTGACGACGCCGATGCGCTGGAAGCCTCGCTGATCGAAAACCTCGCCAGCCTCGATCCTGACGAAGTCTCGCAATGGGAGACGTTTTCGCGGCTCGTCAGGCAAGGCCGCACCGTTCCAGACATCGCTGCGACCTTCGGCATCACTGACCTGAAGGTCAAACGCATTCTGGCGCTTGGCGACCTCTTGCCCAAAATCCGCGAAGCCTATCGGCGCGAGGAGATCGACGCCGAGACGGTGCGCCATCTCACCATGGCGTCCAAGGCGCAGCAGAAGGACTGGCTGGCACTCTGTGCCGATCCAGATCAATACGCGCCGCGTGGCTTTCAATTGAAGCAATGGCTGTTCGGCGGCCAGTCGATTTCCACCAAGGTGGCGCTGTTTGCCATCGACGAATATCCCGGCCTGATCACCTCGGACCTGTTCGGCGAGGACAGCTATTTCGCCGATGCCGACCTGTTCTGGCAAAAGCAGAACGAAGCGATTGCCGCCAGACGCGACACCTATCTCAACGGCGGCTGGAGCGAGGTGGTGCTGCTGGGACCGGGCCAGTATTTCCACCCATGGGACCACGAGAAGACCCCGAAGAAGAAGGGCGGCAAGGTCTTCATCGCGGTCACGTATCGCGGCGAGGTCGAGTGTCACGAGGGCTGGCTGTCACACAAGCAAGTCCGCCGCGCCCGCGAGGGCGGTGAGCAAGAAGAAACAGCCGCCAAGCCGCCGCGCCCCGAACTCACCGGCCCGATGCAGAACTATGTCGATCTGCATCGCCATGCTGCCGTGCGTGCGGCCATGCTCGACCATCCCGCCGTGGCGCTGCGCCTCGTGGTGGCGCACGCCATCACCGGTTCCGGCCTGTGGCAGGTGCGCCCCGAGCCGCAGCGCGCAGCCAACGAGACGGTGACTGCCAGCCTTGCCGGCTGCAAGGCTGAAGCCGCATTCGGCAAAAAGCGGCGCGAGGTATTGGCCCTGCTCGGATCACCGGATGAGGATGGCGTGGTCGCCGGCGGCAATGGCGACGCCTTTACTATTGCCGGCGTGTTCGCGCGCCTCTTGGCGCTGTGCGACGACGATGTCATGCGCGTTCTCACCCTTGTCATGGCCGAGACGCTTGCAGCCGGCAGCGCCGTCATCGAGGCGCTCGGCAACCATCTGAACGTCGAAATGGGCACATGGTGGCAACCGGACGATGCCTTCTTCGACCTCTTGCGCGATAAGGAAATCGCCAATTCGATGCTGGCCGAGATCGGCGGCAAGCTGGTCGCGGACGGCAATGTCGCCGAGAAGGTCAAGACGCAAAAGAAGATCATCCGCGACTTCCTGGCGGGCGAGAATGGCCGCCTCAGGGTCGAGACCTGGCTGCCGCGCTGGATGAAATTCCCCGCCGAAAGCTACACCAGCCGCGGCGGTTTCCGCACCGCCGATCAGTGGGCACAAGTGCAGCCGCTGTTCGTCCGCGAATAATCGATCAGGACCCAAGCGGCGGTTCTTTCGAGTGCCGCCGCTCAGGTCGCGCGCGCCGCTCCGGACCGCGCCGGCTGCCGATCGGTCGTCTTGTCGAGCCGGTGCCGCGCGCGAGAAATCCCGACGCCAACTCGCCCCATTTCGGCAGCCCTGCACCACGCCGGGTTGCTTGCTGAGGCGCCAGGCGCATGGGGCCAATTGTCCGATCCGGTTGCCGACAGAGCCCGCGCAGCCAGCCCCCTGCATTGCCGCCCGCTCTTGTGCCACCGATCGCGCCACCTGTCTCCATGTGTCTCAGGGACCATTCCCCTGCGGCTGGCTTGACGACCTATGGGCGGATCCGGCCCGCCCGAAACCCTCGCCAGCAGCTTTTTTCCCCGCCGCCTGCGGCGGCTTCCTCGCGCCGCTTCGCTTCAAAAAAGCTGTCCGCTCGGGTCCTCCGCTATCGCTGCGGCCGTCCCGGTTCCGGCGGTCCGGACGCGCCCATCACGGTCCGCCATCGCAGGGGAATGGTCCCCGGCGAGCACCAAAAGGAGACTGAAAATGACCGCGATCGGATACGTCACCAAACAGGAAAACGGCGGCTACAAGGGCCAGCTCAAGACGCTCAGCGTCCGCGCCGACATCGACATCGTGCCCAATCAGGCAAAGAGCGCCGACACCCATCCCGACTTCCGGGTGCTGACGCAAGGGATCGAAGTAGGGGCCGGCTGGATCCGCACCGGCGAGACCTCCGGCAAGGACTATGTGAGCCTGTCGATTGCCGCCCCGGAGTTCGGCCCGCGCAAGCTCTACGCCAATCTCGGCCGCGCCGCCGGCCAGGATGACGACGACACATACGCCATCATCTGGAACCCGGTCGACTGAACCGCCAGCCTCGAGCCCCGCCCCGCAACCGGCGCGGGGCTCTTTCGGGAGGGGGCGGCGAAAACTCGCCCCCCACTCTTCGCCCGTCCCCGAAACGATCTCGCTCGCCGATCCTCGCCGTCGCTTGTCCGTAGCGAAACGAGGACCATCATGGACGACGAAAACGAACGCGCGGCCCGCGCGAAGAAGGGCAGTCCGTTTCTCAACACCGCGCAGGCCGCCTTCTATATCGGGCTGTCCCAGCGCACGCTGGAGAAGATGCGGCTCAAAGGCGGCGGCCCGCAATTTCGCAAGCACGGCCGCTATGTCCGCTATCACATCGACGAGCTCGACGACTGGTCGAAGGGACGCGCGCAGGAGACCAGGCCCGAGGATGGCGGGCACAATTCCGGCTCGGCCGGTGAGGGAGGCCGCTCATGAGCCGGCGTCCCACTATCCGTCTGATCGGCAGCCATCTGCGGCGCATTCGGGCGCGCAAGACGATCGCCGTGGCCACAATAGGCCTCGGCCTGATCGGCTTCGCCGCTTTCGACAACCCATCGCCCTGGCTGGTGTGGAACGCCTCGGCCAGTGCGCCGGTCGGCCTCTATCGCGTCGCGTCCGGATCACCGGCTCGTGGCGATCTGGTGCTCGTCCGCCCGCCAAAACCGGTCGCCGATCTCGCCGCCGAACGCTTCTATCTGCCCAGCAATGTGCCGCTGGTCAAGCGCCTTGCCGCGCTGCCTGGCGAGCATGTCTGCGCCTTCGGCGACGCCATCATCATCGGCGGCGAGATTGTCGCGCGCCGGCTGGCAACCGACACGCAGCACCGTCCGCTGCCTTGGTGGAATGCCTGCCGCAAGCTTGCCGCCGACGAGTTTTTCCTGCTCGGCAACGATAGAAACCGCTCCTTCGACAGCCGCTATTTCGGGCCGGTGCCGGCCGAAAATATTGCCGGGAGGCTCGTGCCGCTATGGACCGAGTAACCCTCCTGATGCTGGGCATGGTCGCGATAGCGCCATGCGCCTGTTCCGCCGCGACCGACGCTCAGCCGGCCGCCATCTCCCGTGGTCCGCAGCTCCAACGATGGCAGCCCTTGGTGGCCGAAGCAAGCCGGCGATTCAGCATTCCACAGCCCTGGATTTATGCCGTCATGGATGCCGAAAGCCGGGGGCAGACAATGGTGGACGGACGGCCGATCGCGTCACACGCCGGCGCCGTTGGCCTCATGCAGGTGATGCCCGGCACCTACGAGGAGATGCGCGCAGAGCTTGGCCTGGGGGCCGATCCGCACGACCCTCGCGACAACATTCTGGCAGGCACTGCCTATCTCCGCGCCATGTATGACCGCTTCGGCTTTCCCGGCCTGTTTGCCGCCTATAACGCTGGGCCGGACCGCTACGAACAGCATTTGCAGCGTGGGCGACCGCTGCCCAGCGAGACGGTTTCGTATCTGGAAGAGCTCAAGGCGGCGGGGATCGCGGCCGCCGACATGGACGCGTTCACCGGCAAATCCCGTTCCGGAAAAGCGCCGGAAATCCCGTCCGCGCAGTCGCTGTTTTTCCTGCGAAACGGTGTTTCCGCGACCGATCCGAATGGCCAAATCGTGGTGCCGCTCGGATCGGAGCGAGCAAGGTCAGGCCGGCCGGATCGCAGGTGAGGGCAGGGGTACCGTGGGTCGGGCGGGGCAGGGAGGCAGGGAGGCAGGTCCGCGGAAGGCAAGATAAAGGCATCGCCTCCTGGAGGCGGCGAAGTCTTTGTCTGCACATCGTTTTCCACGGAGGCTGCCTTCAGCGTCAGGAGAGCTGCTGCCGACAAACCTCTGATATTGCTTAAGATTGCTAGGAGGCTCAATGCAGGATGAAGAGTTCAAGCCGAGCCTGGGCAAAATCGGATCGCGCGGCTCGAAGGCAGGCAAGCGTTTCGCCGGCCAGATCCGCGCCGCGATCAACCGAGCCGGCGGCGGCAGCGGTCGCCGTGGCCGCTTCATCGGAAGCCGGGCGGGGCGCGGCGGGGCTGCTGCCGCCGTTCTCAGAGCGCGCGACCCCCACGCGGCGTTTCGGCAGCGGCGCGCCGTCGTCAAGGCGCGTATCGTCAAGCTGGCCGGCAAGGGTGTTGACGGGGCACGTGCACACCTTCGCTACCTCCAGCGCGACGGCGTCACCCGCGAAGGCAAGCCTGGCGAGCTCTATAGCGCCGACAGCGACCGCGTTGATGGCAAGGCCTTCATCGATCGTGCCGATGGCGACCGGCATCAGTTCCGCTTCATCGTCGCCCCTGAAGACGGCATCGAGTATGATGACTTGAAGCCGCTCACGCGGCGCCTCATGGCGCAGATGGAAGAAGACCTCGGCACTAGGCTCGACTGGGTGGCCGTCGATCATTTCAACACTGGTCATCCGCATACCCATATTATCGTCCGCGGCAAGGACGACCGCGACGAAAACCTCGTCATCGCGCGGGACTACATCTCGTCTGGAATCCGTGAACGGGCGGCCGAGCTGGTCAGCCTCGACCTTGGCCCGAGAACGGACCGCGAGATCGTGCAACGCCTGCGCCAGGAAATGGAGCGGGAACGCTTCACCAGCATCGATCGGCAGCTGCTCCGCATGCGCGACCATGAGGGGCATGTCTCACCGGCCAGCCGAGACACGTTTCGCCAGACGCTGCACCAGGGCCGCCTGCGCAAGCTCGAGCGGATGGGTCTGGCTGAGGAAGTCGGCTCGGGCCACTGGCGCCTTGATGGCGAGCTTGAAGCGACACTGCGCCGCATCGGCGAGCGGGGCGACATCATCAAGACCATGCACCGCGAACTGACCGGCAAGGGGCTCGCCCGCAGTGCCGCCGACTATGTTGTCCATGATCGATCTGCAGAGCAGATGCAGCCTGTCGTCGGCCGCATCATTGCGCGCGGCCTGGCCGACGAAATCACTGACCGCCATTACCTCGTCGTCGACGCCGTAGACGGCAAAAGCCACTATGTTGATATCGGCAAAGGCGAGGCAACCCAACCGACGGCAGAGGGCTGCATAGTGCGGGTCACGCCGAGGGACACCGGGCCAAGGCAAGTCGACCGCACAATTGCCGAGATCGCCACGGCCCATGACGGGCGCTACAGCATCGATATCCATCTCAAGCATGACCAGTCGGCCACCGAACGCTTTGCCGAAACGCACGTGCGGCGACTGGAGGCGATCCGCCGGGCGACCGGTGGTGTCGAGCGCGAGCCGGACGGTACATGGACTATCGCGCCGGACCATCTCGACCGCGTCGCGGGCTACGAGCGTCAGCGAGCGAGGGCCGAGCCGGTTGTCGTCGACAAGCTCTCATCAATGCTGCTGGAGAGCCAAGTCAGCTTCGACGGCGCCACCTGGCTCGATCGAGAGCTGGTTTCCGACACACCGGAGGCCTTGCACAGCTCTGGTTTCGGCCGCGATGTCCGAGAGGCGCAAGGCCGCCGACGGCAGTGGCTGATTGCGCAAGGTCTTGCTCGGGAAGAGCAGGACCGGATCGTCTATCGCGCCAACATGCTTTCTATCCTGCGTCAACGTGAGCTGAACCGTGTTGCCGGTCAACTGTCTGACGAACTCGGTCTGCCCTATTCTGAAGCCCAGAGTGGAGATCGAATAGAAGGCACGCTCCGCCGCTCCGTCGAGCTCGCCGGCGGAAAATACGCTGTCATCGAGAAATCGCGCGAGTTCACGCTGGTACCATGGAGGCCAGTGCTTGATCGGTCTGTTGGCAAGGAGGTGTCTGGTGTCATGGGTGGGGAGGGGATTTCATGGACCATCGGCCGGCAGAGAAGCGGACCAAGCATTTCGTGACATGGCTACACAACTTCTTTTGCCCGCGTTGAAACAGGTACTCAGTCCGGACGGAGTTCGCCCGCTAATTGCCCGCGGCATTGATCTCGCGAGGGATAAATGGCTGGTCGTGCAAGACTTATCGTTCGCTCTACAAAAAGCGCCCCAATCATTCATCGTATTCCATGGTTCTGAGCCAAAACCCTCCTGCGCCACCACGGCACTCTTCCCGGTGCCACGGAAGCCCCGCCGACGACGGCGGTGCCGGCCTGGTTGCGCAGGGCTGCCCCCGACCCGAACAGTTGCGGCGCATGAGGACTTGCAATCACTGCAGGTGCGGCCATCGGCGCGCTCGATGCGATGGTCCGCCAGCTAGAGGGGTGGGCTGGCGCCTGGTGACAGCGCCTAGGCTTTCGGCGGCCGCGGTACGGCGAGCAGGCTCGCGGCGTCGAGGATGAAGCCGCACTTCGCGATGTTCTTCTGCTCACACGACCGGGAGACGAGGTCGGCCCCGCGGGCCGGATGCTGTTGGCCGGGCGTGAACTGGCTGCCCATCCCGCTGAGGATCTTCTAACGGGAGAAACCTCGCTGCGGTAGGGAAGATTTCGGTCGTCGCCCGCGACGACGAGGCGGTCAGCGACCTGGCCAGACGAGCTCGGCAGCTTTCCGCTGCGGCATGGTGACCGGCGCGATCATGGCCGCCGAATGAGATCGCTTCGAACGCACCGTCGGATGCTGGCTCGCCGACGCTTTACTGGCGCAGCGCCTGGGAGGGGCAATGCGGTGCCGCTACTGGGCACCGAGGCAGCTTTGGGCATGAGACCCGATCAATCGCGCCGGGCCGCGACGGTCATTGCGGCATCTGGAGTCGAGGCCGGGTCAGACCGGGGGAAAAACTGCTCGTCGCGTAGGAGCCCCGCGTTGCGCGCCGTCGATCTTTCCGCCGCGCGGACCGGGGCTTGCCATTGCCCCGAAACTGGAGGCCAAGGCGACGGACCCGCCCTGCGTATACCGACGCCCGCCGCGCCGCCGTCGGCGGAAACGAGCGAGCCGTGGACCTCACACAATCTGAGGTGCTGGTGACGATGTGCATCACCTACTTCCATCCGCATTCCTGCCCACGAGCTCACCGGTGCGCCCGCGGTGCTGCGAACCCGCCGACGAATATTTGGCAGAAGCCGGAGTGGGCGCTCACCCGCGACGTCGCGTCCATCTCCAGAAGCCCCGCTAGCAGGTTGTGACCATTGCTGTGGCAATGCAGCAGTCCTGGATGGCTGCATCAAATCCACGCGCGCGCTGAAGCATCGTGAAAAATTCATGGAATATTTCAGCTGATAAAATGAGCCGATTCAATTTCGATCGATCAATCAGCGCCCTTCTCGGGGCTGTCGGTCCGCGTCGCGCCTGACGGCGGCGCTATGCTGGTGCTCCTACGGCCGCCCTGTTGAACCGCTTTCTCCAGCACCGAACTTAATTGGTCCCGCTGGCGGACATTTCGATGCTTCCGCCTTGTAGGCCTTCTTTGTTGCGGCCGGCTCTGCGGCACGGCTGCGCCGACGTGAACGTGCTTGGCGGCACGTTTTGTGAGGGAGGAAAAGAGGCGCGCGGCCCTCTCCCTGCAAGCCGCCGATGGCGGATTCCTCCGTCTGCCCGCTTCGCTCCGTGCAGACCGGGGAGACCCCGCCGCCCCCCTTGCTCCCCGCTGCTCGCCACGATGCAGGGGGACAGGCGACCTGAACCCGTGCCCAAGCCGATCTGATGTCAGAGGCGGTGGGGCTGGACATGGGCCGCCCGTGGTGGACGTACCTGCCACACAAATCCTCATGCTCGCCTAACCGGCCGCAACGTATGGCAATCCGGGCAGTCCCGATGAAAGATGGAGTAGGTCTCGGCCATTCCCGTGTCCGAACCCAGAAAAGTTACTGGTTTCCTTACGGGCGCGATACAAAGGGCACGGGCTGGACTTGGCTGCCGGGGGCGGGGCTTGTCGACCGCTCGATCGAAAGTGAGAGACGAGGAGGAGAATCACCGACCTGCAGAGCGGCAAGGCGCTCGCCTACCTCCCTGTCAGTCACCGTTAGCCGATGGTTTAGACGAAGATAGTCCGTCCATGTCGGCGTGCGGAATGTCTCGGTCCAAAGGGTCGAGTTCTGAAGATCGCGCTGGAGGGTCCAGTCCCGCGCACCGGCACGGCTCTGAACGCGCCGCCTTTCGCGCATGCAGCTCAGAAATTCCTCGATATTCTCCTCGGGTATCGAGTACTCCACCTTGATCACGATCGGGCCGCTCCTGGGCTTCAAATCGAGGGCCAGTTCTGGTGGCCTGAAGTCGAAGGCCCCTTGATCGGATTCCTCCCATAGCCGTACCGGCAATAGCTTTCCCACAGCTGCAACCAGCAACAGCGCCGCTGCAGCACCTTCCAAAGCCCACGTCAGGGAATAGTACTGCGCGACAGCACCCCAGATCCAGCTGCCCGCTGCCATGCCGCCGTAGGTCAGGGCGTAATAGATCGACAGGGTGCGACCAACGACCCACCTTGGGCTTGCCAACTGCACACACACGTCGGTTCCGGTCCAGGTGACAACCCAGCCTGCGCCAGCGATTGCAAGCGCGATCGCTGCTACGGCCACCGATGATGTGAGAGCCAGTAAAAGGCAACACGTTGCGCAAGCAACGGACGCGAGCGTGATCAATCGATTTTGGGACGTGATGCGTCTGAAGTAGCTATTGCCAATGCCCGCGATGAAGGCGCCTGTGCCGAAGCCGGCTAACAGGACGCCGTAAACAATTGGCCCGCCCGCAAGTTGGTCGCGAACCACGAGGGGGAGCAGAGCAAGGATCGAGATGCTTGACAGCCCGAACAGGGTTGCGCGCACGATCGCCACTCTGATCTCAGAGGAGATTGCCGTGAAGCGCATGCCATCATGAATGGCCGTCGTCATCCGCTCGCGCGGAAGAGGCGAAGAGCGAACTTGCCACTTGGAGCGCAGCACAGCGCTCAACGGGACCAGGTCGGTCAGCGCAGCGAAGGCGAAAGCCGTAAGGGGGCCCAGCAAAGCCAAAATTACACCGCCCAGCGCCGGTCCTATGCTCCGAACCACGTTGTACCCCACCGACATCAGCGTCACTGCAGCGGGTATGTCGCGCTTTTCCAGGATGTCGCCGACCGAGGCGTGCCAGGCTGGATCATTCAAGGCAAAGCCGCATCCCGCCAAGAAACTCAGCCCCAAGATCAGCCATGGACTGACAAAGCCCAGTCCAACAGAGAGAGCCAGCGCCGTGGATGCCAGTGCGATCAGGCAATGTCCGGCAAGCATCACGCCGCGGCGGCTGAAGCTGTCTACAATCGCTCCAGCAAGGATCGACAAGAAGAAGGCGGGCAGTGTCGATGCAGCCTGCACGAGCGCAACCATCAGATCGGAGGCTGAAATCGTTGCCATAAGCCAGCTTATAGCCACGCTCTGCACCAGCCAGCCAAGGCTGGATATCTGCGTGGCTGTCCAGATCGAACGAAAGACCGGATTCTGAAGAGGGATCAGTGTGTTTGCCGCAAAGGGCGGGGAATCTTGACGCCGCATGACTTCTCACCTCCACCACGTAGTTCTTTCACTCACTCACTTGCTGACAGCGGTGCGCCTTACGCACAGCTGCGTCACAACCAAGTTCCGATATCGCGCTCGCAACAAAGTAGATGTCGCATCCACGGTGCTGATGCGCGATGAGTGTGCCAGTTGGGCGTCAGCTGGTCTGGGTCGCGCAGCCCGATGGGGTGCGGTCTGCCCTGCGACTCTTGGCCTTGGACGGTGCTACCGCCCCGATGGGCGGGTTGTCAAACTGCCACGGTGCTAGCAGCGCCCATCCCATCCTGACAGGCATGAGCATACGACGCAGTGCATCGCTGGTATCGGAGGCGGGTGCAAGATCAAGGGTGGCGTCGTCTTGACAAGTACGAGCTGGTGGGCGCCTTTGCCCGACCTACACATCGGCGATTCATGGGGCCGCCGTTCAACTCGTTGGTCTATGCGCAAAAAAACATATACGCTTGTAAAAGACGTTTCGTGCCGGCGCAGGCGCCGAGGAGGGCGCGGAAGCCTTCACCATCGTCATCCCGCCACCGAACGTCACCGGCTCGCTGCATATGGGCCATGGGCTCAACAACACGCTGCAGGACATTCTGGTGCGCTTCGAGCGCATGCGGGCAAGAATCTCCTTTGGCAGCCGGGCATGGATCATGCCGGGATCGCCACACAGATGGTGGTCGAGCGCCAGTTGATGGAGAAGCAGATCCACCGCCGCGACCTGACGCGCGATGAGCTCATCGAGACCGGCGGCGCGATCCTCAACCAGTTGAAGCGGCTGGGCGCCTCCGCCGACTGGAGCCGGGAGCGTTTCACCATGGACGAGGGCCTGTCCAGGGCGGTGCTCGAAGTGTTTGTCACCCTCTACAACGAAGGCCTGATCTACAAGGACAAGCGCCTTGTGAACTGGGACGGAAGCTCTTGACTGCGATTTCCGACCTTGAGGTCGAACAGCAGGAGGTCAACGGTAATCTCTGGCATTTCCGCTACCCCGTCGAGGGCGAGGTTTTGGATCCGGAAAATCCTAAAACCTTCATCACCGTGGCGACGACCCGCCCGGAGACGATGCTGGGCGATATGGCGGTCGGCGGTGCATCCCGACGACGAGCGTTTCCGGCATCTTGTCGGCAAGAACCTCATCCTCTGCCGATCGTCGGCCGCAGGATCGCGGTGGTGGCGGACGAGTATTCTGATCCGGAGAAAGGCAGCGGCGCGGTCAAGATCACGCCGGCGCACGACTTCAACGAATTTGAGGTCGGCAGGCGCCATAAGTTGCCGGCGATCAATATTCTCACCATAGAGGCGGCGGTCACCCTCACGGACAATGACGACTTTCTCGCCGGGCTGGAGGTGACGCCGTAGCGCCATGCGGTCCGGGACGAGCTCGACGGTCTGACGCTTACATCTCGCCGAACTGGTATCCAAGCAAGCATGAATTCCATAACCAGGTGCCGACGTGGAACTATCTCGTCGTCCACGCCCACGGACGCATCACTGTCCGGGATGATGAGCGCTATGTGTGCGCCGTAACGTGGCGAAGCTCACTCACATGCATGAAGCCTCGCAGCCTGCCCCGTGGAAGATGGGCGACGCGCCGAAGGACTTCATTGACACGATGGTGAAGGCGATCGTCGCCCTAGAAATCGAGATCACCACCCTGGTTGGTAAATCAAAACTCAGCCAGAACAAAGAGGTGCGCGACATTCAGAACGCTGGTGAAATGCTGAATGCCCGAGGCGTCAATGGGATGGGAGAAGCGATGCTCGCGGCTGCGGCGGCCAAATCCCAATAGCAACTATCTTGTCCCGACAAGCCGCTGGTGCTGGATTTCCAACGGGTGACCTTGAGAGACAAATGCTTCGGCTCGCCGGAAACGCGACCAGCATCTGACCACCCGCTATGCGGCAGATGGACAAGAACTCAGGCCGCCATCGCCAGCCACATCCGCAATGCCGCCGGATCGATGGAAGCTGCTTACCCCGCCAGCCTCTCCGGTCATGCCGCCTGCGTCGTTAATACCTTGAACAGCAGCCTGGCGGTTAAACCGCCTTGCGTGTTCGGTATGGCGGCACAGCGGTTTGGAGATCGGAGCCGACTGGCAGCGAACGCCACGGCCCACGGTAGCGATGCCTCGCAGCCAGGTTGGATGACCAAGCAGCGGCATGTGCGGCAGGCTTGCACCCGCTTCAGATGCGAGACGGGTCAAGACAATCATCCTGCACAACGCCACGCGGCGGTGAGCCGGTTTCGAAAAGGGCCGGCCCCGGCCGTTCATACAAGTGGAGTTGGGGGCGCGGGGCCGGATCAAGCCTATCGCGTTGGACCCGCCGGGACCGCGCGTACATCATCCCGGCAACGCCAGGCGCTCGCCTGGCGTCATGCGGGCTTCGGCTTGGCGCGCCGAATGTCTGGACCGGCATCGCGGAGCAATGGCGCACCAGTCTACGACATGGTGCGTAGTCGCCATGCTGCCCCTGGCCAGATCGTAGATGACCTCGGCTTGTTCGCCATGGCGAGCCGAAGCACGTTGACGGCCGTGCCGGGTGATGCGCCGTCCCAGACTATCATCCCAAAATCGGCGCGCGCCATCTCCCGGTCTTTGGCGGCGTAGATCCAGTATCCTCTAGCGCCTTCAGGAGACGGGACCCGGTAGGCAGCCCAGTCGCCCAGATCATTGCGGGGTTCCTTGGCCGCATGGAAGACCCCGACATGTTTGTAGCCGTAGCCCGCGAGCAGGCCCTGCGCCTCGGCATCGGCTCCAGACGCGTCGCCAATCAGCACGCCGTGCACGGCAACAACGATTGGGCGGATCCGAGCGATGGCAGGTTCCGGCAGCTCAAATATCTCGCGTGAACCCCCTATGAATATCATCGACATCATGACTTTCCCTTCTCTCCAGGGCTCCCTCGCTCTGACCGCCGTCTCCCTCTGGCCCTGCGTGAGGGGTCACCCGAACGCCGAGACGGCGAAGCCGGCTCAGGGAGCGGCGGGACGCCGCAACTAAAGCCCGGTCGGCGGCAGGCCGGCGCGCAGACCTGCCGCTTCCGGAGGCGCTACGCGCGCGGAGCTAGTGGCCTTTGTCGGCCAGCCAGAGGCTCACGTCCTGGATCGAGCGCATGAGCACCGACGGATTGTCCCGCGCGGGAATGAAGCCCCAGCTCTGCCAGTAGCGCTCTGCCTCGGCGTCGATCGCCCGCACCACCACCGCGCGGCCGCCGACGATGTCGGCGCCGGCGACGCAGCGATACAGCGCGTCCTTGACCAAGCCGCTACCGACGCCTTGTCCGGCATAGCGGTGGTCGACGGCGAGTTGTCCGATCAGCAGGCAGGGGATCGGATCGGGCGGGCGTCCGGTGCGGATGGCGCGCGGTGCGCTATTTGGCTGGATCACGCCCGGCGCGAGGCCGTAATACCCGACGACTGTTCCCTCGTCGTGAACGACCAGGACGCGGGTAAACCCGCGGGCCTGGTTCGTTCGCGCGAAGCCGGCCAGCCAAGCATTGAGCGCCGGCTTGCCGCAATCGAAGCTGTCGAGGCGATGTGCGTGGTCGAGGAGCTCGATGCCTGAAAGCGCCACCTAGCTGTCCCAGGGCGGGGACCGACGCAGCCGCTCGGCCGCCTTCGTCGGGGGCGCAGCGGCCGGGGCTGAGATCGCCTGCATGAAGGCGTCATAGGCTTCCGGGGACACGCGGATGACGGTTTCGTTGAGGATGGCCGCCTGCGCCTCGTGCAGCGCGGCGCGCCGCATGAACTCCGTGCGCGACAGGCCGAGCAGCTCCGCGCCGCGGTCGATGATGGTGAGATCATCGTCGCGAAACCGCATCGAGACGGGTGCTTCCTTCCTGGTGGGTGTGGTGGCCATGGCGCGCTCCTGTGCTGCGAACGTATATACGTTAGTGTAACGCGGAACGCAATACTACGTTCCCTGGCGACGTTTCGTGGCGGATGGTCTCAGGATTTCTCGCCGGATCGGTTCTTCTCGGCTTCTCGCCCCAGTCGCCATTGCCGCAATCCAGAGCAAGGTGGCTTTGGTCAGCTCCGGCGGATCAATTACGGCTTTAGGAAGTGCATTTGTTTTTGGCGGCCGGATGAGCGGGTCCAGAAGCGAAGTCGCTGCCATGACTGTCGCCGGACGAGCCCCGGCTATCCCGAACCTGATGAACATCTGACGCGATGGCGACTTTCGGGCCGTCACGCCACAAAGGAGGAACGGCTATGAAGGCTGGGCGGCGGCACTTTCATTCTCAGGCGCCGCTCTATGCCACCTGTCGGCCAATGTGACATCGCCACTGCGGTCCTTCGAACAAGTCGATTCGATTCTGAATTTCGGCCTTTAGATGATTGTAGCGATTGAATCAGCGACAAGGGCTGGGCAATCGCGGTTGTGGTGACCGCGAGCCACTAAGCTTGTGCCGTACCCTTACAATGATTCATCAAGGCGTTTACCTCGGCAATCACGAGATCCGGCGTGATGTCGAACTTGCATCGGACTTTGACCGGACAATGCCGCACTTGGTCCAGACCACATCCGCGACATTCAATAACACTCATAAGCATGCTGACCAAGGGACCTCGAAACCCCCAAATCTCCGGTAGATGTGACGCCGTGAAAATGCCGATAGTAGGGCGGCCAAGCTGGGCAGCGACATGGCCGGTGCCTGAATTGTTCGAAACGACGAGCGCGGCCGAATTCACGAGACAATTGAATTCCAATTCTGACAAGTCGACAGCCGTCCGAATGTTCGCGGCTCCACGTTCCCTAGCTATCTTCGCAACCTCCTCAAGCGCTTCCAGGCATTCGCCACGGCCAACGAGGACCACCTCACCACGGGTCGAAAGAGCAGCGACAACTTTGCCAAAACTTTCAATCGGCCAATCTCGCAGGCTGGAATTGGAGAACGGAGCCACGACAATCGGGGCATTGCCTGTAGTCGAATTCTGTGGGTGACCCGCTCCGCTTTCGAAATAGGCAGCTGCCTTTGCGACCAGAAAGAGGAGGATTTCTGACACATGCTGGAGACGCACCTGCTTACGGTCAATGAACCAATCAAGCCATCTACGGGGGATTTTGTTAGCAAGCCCTATTTTTTGGACCAGCTTGTAGAAAATGGTTCTGCGCAGTTTCAGATTGAATGGCGCTATCGCAATATCGATCTGATGCATGCTGTACGGATCAACTATCGCCGCACGGTGCCTGGCGGGGACTTCAAGCAAGATGGGCCTTGTTTCTTCCGGAACACGCATATCAATGGCAAGATCAAACTCGCCGGTCAGCAGCGGCCTTATGTCGGCGGCTGCTTTGCGCGTTTTGACTTTTGGGTTGCGAGGAAAAAAGTCAAAAGCAATGTGATCGTCGGCGAGGTCGAACTGTTTTGCAGTAGCGATGTTCCAGCTTCCCACCACCAGCGTAATGTGGGCATGCGCAAAACGCTGACGAAGGTCCTTTAGGGGCCCTAGAGACATCCAAAAGTCGCCGACATGATCAAGCTTGAGGACCAAAATTCTCATCCTTGCGCTTGACTGTTCCGGCTCTTCCCAGCTGCGGTATATAATTTGATTGCGGTCGTGCTTTGTAAAATATGCCATTGCCATTCCGAAGATTATACGGTCAACACTGATAGCCCAGTGACGCGTGTGTAGGGTTGGAGTGCTCCCCACTTGTCCGCGTCTCCGCAAGAATTCTGCCATCAGATCCAAGCCGCGCTCCAGCAGGAGCTGTCGGGCGAAGTCTGCATCTCTAGCGGTGGTAGCGCGCCAAGAAGCCAGCTATGTCCCGACCCGCAATGTGAAGGGCTTCGTCACGGTCTTGCATGCAGTGAGTTCGAGAAACGCCGAGTAGACGGCGTTCGCCAAGCCGCCGTCCCCAGATCTCGAGCATAACGGCAGTGGCCTCGCTCTTTGGTCGATGCTGATCCTGAATGAGACCGTCGCCGCCGGCGACGACATCGCCGGCCGGATTGACCGTCTCCGGCACGCCCTGTCGCTGTGGTCCCGCATCATGGTGGTTACAAAGGACCCGCCGCAGGCGCTTTTTTCTGCGCGTCCGGGTCGTCCAACATGAAGTGGACGAATCAACCCTGTGATGAAGTCGACCGCCTGCCTGGGGTGTGCTGGCAGGCGGCGTCGATGAACACCTTTATTCGCCGAGCTTGGATAGCGGCATCCCTATCACGCTGAGAGCCTGTTATGCTGGTCCAGCGTTTGATCGCAGTCTTGATCCATGCGAGCAGCTTGTGAGGGATGCAACCGAACGAGGCGCTGCTCCCACAGTCGTCGCAGGCCCTCCATCACAGCGTCACGCTTAGCCTGATCCGGCGCAATTGTATTGAGGAGATCTCCCAACATGGCTTCGCCCTCAATCCGCATCAGCAGATTAAACAAGTCGTGTGAAATTCGTACACTGTCACTGCTGAAGTGGGTCGTGCTGATCTCGCAGTGAGTCTCCCGACGATCTGGCGCTTTGTAAGCGCGGGTTTGATGGAGGGACACATAGGGCGGCAACGAAACCGCAAGCGCAGTCCAATCCTGCAGCGTTGCAGCCCGCTTTTTTACCAGGAAGGGCCCGACCACAAGTCCATCCAGCTCTGTCGTCAGAAAGGTGGCAATCGCGTCTGCAACCGAATCCACGATCGGTTCGGCATTGTTGTTAAAGGACGTATTGAGCAGAATTGGAGTGCCTGTGCGCTTCTTGAACGCATTGATGACCTCCCAGTACGCGGGATTGGCGTTGCGCGATACTGTTTGCAGGCGAGCGGTACCGTCGACGTGCGTGATGGCACCGAGCAAGGCGCGCTTTGAGTCACGCACGCGAACGACGAAATTCATGAATGGAAATTCGTGCCTACCGTCCGGGAGGTCGAAAAATTCGCTCGCATCCTCCTCCAGCACAGATGGCGCGAAGGGCCGATAGCCTTCGCGCTTCTTGACCATCGCATTGATCCGGTCCTTGTTTGCGGCGGGCCGAGGGTCGGCAAGAATGCTGCGGTTGCCCAGCGCACGTGGCCCAAACTCCGAACGCCCCTGCACCCAGCCGATCACGGCGCCGTTGGCGATCCAGTCGGCTGCACTGCTTGCCACGTCATCAGAGCGTTCAACCTCGAGATGTCCGGCCCATGCATTCAGTTCCTGTTGCACGGCGCGCTCGCTCCCGAGATCAGGACCCCAATAGACCTCCTGCAGTCGCTCACACGGCGCGGGGCGGCCCATCTCGTTAGAGACTATCAGCGCAGCTCCCAATGCGCAGCCAGCGTCGTGAGACGCGGGTTGCACGAAAATGTCTTCGAAAAGCCCTGAATACAGCAGCTTACCGTTCATCGTGCAGTTGTGGGCCACCCCCCCCGCCAGGCACAACCGCTTCATGCCGGTGGCCTCACGGTGATGCCGGAGAATGTGGAACACGATCCGCTCAAGCGCTTCCTGCAGTGACGCACTCACATCTCGATGCTGCTGGGTGAAGGGCATTCCCTTTCGCCTGACCTCGATATTGCGGAGCAACGCCGGACCGATGCGGTCGAGGTGAACACGGTAGCCACCGCCGTTGGCGGAGAGCTCGTAGAACTGCTCGAAGAGCTCGCGATAGGGAGCGGGGTCGCCGTAGGGCGCGAGTCCCATTACCTTATACTCGTCGAACAAGCCGTAGCCGAGATAGCGGATCGTCTCGAGATAAAACAGCCCAAGAGAATTGTTCTCGGGGAAAGCCTCGAGTTGCGTAATTTCTGTGCCAGACCCTACCGCCAAGAGGCCCGATAGGAAATCACCAGAGCCATCAATCGCTAGAATGAGACTTTGTTCGAAGCCCGACATTGCAAAGGCGCTCACGGCGTGCGCCTGATGATGACTTACGAATGAAATACGCGAACTGTCCAACTTAGTGCCGAACTCACGCGTTAACAGATCCTGCACCAAGGTTTTAGCATCCAACGGAATGGAGAGAATGTCCGGGTGGGATGCGGACATTCCTTCAAGCATGGCGTTGGCATAGGGCTCGCTGGCGTAGAGCGCGACACGATCAATGTCGTTGAGCTGAACCCCCGCCGCTGACAGACAGTATTGAATCGAACGAATTGGGAGCTTGTTGGAGTGTTTCATCCGATTGAGGCGTTCCTCTTCGACGGCTGCTATCACCCGTCCGTCTCGGACGAGCACCGCGGCGCCATCGTGCATAAAGGCGTTCCGAAGCTCGAATCGGTTTTCATGGACTTGGTCAAGTCCGCCGCTAATTCCTAGACACAGCATTTCTTTCTCCACATAGTGACGGGCAAGCCAAATTGGCCTGCCTCAGACCGTTTCCAACTAAATAGGCCGCGTTGTCGCTTGCAGCTGCAACCGCCTGTCAGGCATCACCGGCATCAAAGAACGCCTCATAAGGGTCCGCCTGAATCAACATGAGATGCTTCGATCGTGGCGCCTGCCGTTCCATGACGCCGAGAGCTTGGCTGGATCATCGAATCTTGAGCGGCTGCTGACTTGCATGCCGGCGATGCCGTTTTCATCTGCAGCACGAACTTGTGACGCGGGCTGCCTATATCCTTGCGAAGGGGCGGCTGTTGACGAATAATGCCGCGCCGTGAACTGGCCCGATTTCATTCCCCGAAAGACCGTCGCACAGGCGAGTGACATGTGCTGCACTGTCCGCCTGCTTCCCGGTCGCACATCCGATAACGCCTTCGCTTGTGCAGGAGGCCGCATCGCGTCATTCGTCGGCCAAACATGGCACCGACTGGAAGCCCGGCAATACCGCGTAGATGTAAAGTGCGCTGATGTTGTATGGTAGCGCTGCCGGCCGGGTCTCCAATCCGCTGCCCAAACGAGCGGACTGCCTGCGGCAAAAAGCCCGCCACAAGCAGAATCGCGCTGGGCAGCTGGCTCGCCTGCAAGACTTCGCAGCTCAGGAACATTGGGGACGACTAGCGTCGAACCGCCGACATGATCGGCCAGTTGCAACTCACTTCTCGGCACGACCTCCACTGCACGTCAGGGCGCATGGAAGATTTTCTCCTTTGGATGGGTGATCGGTGCGGACGTGCTTTTGTCCATGCAAGATTTCCGAAGAGTTATGAAATCGTTTGTTTCGATCAAAGTCATCCACACTATGAATAGCTGCCGGACATGCGCTTCAAAGGGGCTTCAGGCTTCCCGGATGGCTACTCCGATTCGAAGCGCGTGGCATTCCATGCGCTCTATGACAACATTTTTCAGCAAAGGGTATGAGAGCAAACCCACACTTCTTTTTCAGAAGTCGCTTCGAAGCAGCCGAGGCCTTGATGGGCTTCTTCACCAAGTTCGGCGATGGTGCCGCAGACATTCTTCCTCTTTCCGGGCTGAACAAGCGCAGAGTTCGCGCCTTGGCAGTGTATCTGGGCGCTCCGTCTGATCTTGTTGAAAAGATCCCGACCGCCGACCTGGAGAACCTCGTCCCGGTCTCACATACGATGAGATTGAGGACTTCCTCGAAGGCCAAGAGATCAACGAAGCGGCGCACAGGCGTATACTTCATGCGCATTCCAGCACAGCCCATAAGCGAGCGCTTCCCGTCACAACGATTGCCATGACGGGTTCGATATTTAGGCATCGGCAATAGCGTCTCAACATACACGATCGATGGGCTTGCCGCAGTTAGGCAGCTAGCGGCCTGAATTACCGCTGGAGCGAAGCGCTGCTCTTTCAGCCCGCATGCGGTCATGAGGTTGACAGTGTCGGCACGTATCGCCGAGGCCGGCACGCGAACTCATTCTTCCTGAATGCCTGCTCTATCGATCTTCCGCAGCGTACCCACTTGACCGGTCGCTTCGACATTCCAGGCACCTGGATTGTAGCCGATCCTTGCCGCTCTCCTTCGGCCGGTCGCAATGCTAGACGTGCGGCCGTTACGCGATGCAGAGCTTGTTGTCAGATGCGTGATGCGAAACGTGAGATGCAGCTCAAGTTTCGGCGATGGCAGGCGCGCCGCATTGTTGATATGATCCGCGCAGAAAAGGCGCGCAAATGACATCGGATTCAGAGAAGGCTGAGGCCGTCGAGCAGTTGCTTGATACACCTGACCTTGCAACCGCACTGGAAAGTGAACAGTTTAAGAAATTCCTTGACCAGGTGCCGATTGCCATTGCCGTTTCGGACCTTGCCGCTGAAGAGCGCGTGGTCTACGCCAATCCGGAATTCGAGAAACTGTCAGGCCTGACGTCCGCAAGGCTCACCCGAGAAAACTGGGCGGCCCTTTTAGGCACAGGCCTCCATCAGCAAAAGGACAGGCCGCTAGCCGAGGTGGTGGTCGAGGAATCCGATTTGGTCGGCACCTTCAGGCTGGAGCGCAGCGAGGATAAACCCGCGATCGTTGACGTTTATTCCAACGAGATAGAGGACGACAACGGCAAGGTCTGTTTCCGACTGGTGGCCCTGGTCGACGTATCGGCTCACGGCGAGGTGGGAGATCAGCGCTCGGCCGAGGAGCGTGTCAGCGAGAAAGACACGCTGCTGCGCGAACTGCAGCACCGGGTGAAGAACAACCTGCAGATGATCACCGCGCTGATCCGGCTGGAAAGCCGCAACGCGACCGAGGCCGACCGGAGACGGTTTGAGCGGCTCGCCGGTCGCGTCGACGCTCTAGCGATCCTCTACCAGACGCTAACTGCCGACGAGCCGAAGGAGGAGGTCGACCTTGGTGTGTATCTCAGCCAGATCGCGTCCGCGGTCATGAGCTCGCATGCGGTCGAGGGAATCCGGCTGGATATGAAGGTGGATACATATCCCGTGTCAATAAACGTCGCCATGCCGGCCGGGCTGGTCGTAAACGAATTGCTGACCAATTCACTAAAGCATGCGTTCCGGGGCCGCGATGGCGGCACGATAACACTGCACAGCGTCGTCGATGGCGACGGCTGCCGGGTTATAGTGGCGGACGACGGAATCGGCCTGCCGGAAGGCGAGGTGTGGCCCAAACCAGGCAAGCTCGGAGCGCTGATCGCGCGATCGCTGACCGAGAACGCCAAGGCGCAGCTAGCCGTCGAGTCCAGCGCCAACAAAGGGACGAAGGTGACCATCGTTTTCAAGCGGTCGGCGGCAGCAAGCTGAACGGTTGCTGTCGACTAGCAGGCTGGCGGCTGGCTTCATGTCGCGGCTTTGAGCAGGTGGCTGCAAATAGGCCCGGACGCGCTTCGCGGCCTGCTTCACATGGTCGAGGTCTTCCATTATGCTCCAGGCTTGCTGCTTCTGACTTCGGCGGCCAGTCCATCCCCACCTAGCGGAAGGCACTCCCGCCTGATTACGTTGCGGCTTGAGTCTTGACGGCGGGGGCACCTGACGCCTTCGCGCTCATCACGCGCGGGCCGGCAATTCAGCAGCGAGTCATCGCTTGGCCAATCTTGCCGAGGACGAAGGTCTAACCTACAAATAAAATTGGTCCGACTGTTCGTGGCCGGAGGTAACCGCGAATTTGCGCTATCGGGACAGGAGAGCAGTGCTGTAGGCAAACCGGGATGCGTGCATTCGTTCGACTGGTTCTACGATTATCCTGACGCCTGGGGTGACCAGTTGCACCAGTATTTCCTACTACGCGCAATCTTTGCAGGGTCATGTGCAGATCATCGCGGCCCGCCAAGACATCGGAAAACTGATCGACGATCCTTCAACCCCTGAGATATTGCGCGCCCGAATGGCATCGGCGGCCGCCATATAATAGTTTGCGGCAAAGACGGCCGCGATCGAACGGCTGAGGACGCGCTCGCCAACAGATTGCGCGACAGACGATGGGGTGGATACCGCGGATACGACGCCTGGTTCGATGCTCCGATCAACAACGCGAAGCTCGCCGCGACTTCCGTCTACAGCGATTCGGTTCAAAGGCTTGGCGCGTTCGACAAAGCTCGCCGCGCCGAAGCGCGATGCATAGAAGCCGGGATAGTCGCCCGAACACAAGTCGAACAAGCGGAGTGGTCGACCGTTTCGTCCTCCCCGGGGACGAGCCGGTTGCTCTGGCCTGGGGCGACCTGATGGGTCTTGCGGAGCACCGTCTCCAGCATGGCGATCAGGTCTTCGGGAAGTATGGCGTCATTCTGCACAGACGGTTTTGCGTGGCTGTTACGGATGCCGGCGGGCACGGTGGCGATATGGCGGTCCTTTCGATCGAGCGGCTCGCCACGCTGCGTATAATTCCACGCCAGGGAGGAGAGACGGCGCTCGATCGTCGCCACAGAGTTTGGTTTCTTGTCTCCTGTAACCTTTCTGGATGCACAGGCCGTAATGTAGAGGCCGACGGTCTGCGGATCAAGCGGCAACACCTCGAGGTGCTGCCGGCGCGCCCAGGCGCAAAAAATCCGCTCTCGACCGAGCGGCGTCAGACCGGTATTCTTATGGATGTTCATCCGGTCCCCCTGGAGTCACTGAAGCTTCGACAATCTCAGCTTTCCTGGTTCGGACCGGATGGACAACCTACTGAAAGCTCACAACTAGCTACCAATGCGATCAGCTTTCGGGCTATCGGGCGCATCCAGGGAGGATGGGTATGTTCTTGGCTAACGGGCTCAAGCTGCGGGACCGCGGGTGCACGCTGGCACTGATGTTGGCGATCATATGTGTATGTGCGCCTGCACTGGCGGCAAACGCGTCGGATCAGGCGTGCCGGTCCATCGCCAAGCTCAAAATTCCAAGCGTGATCTTTACCGAGGCTAGCCTTCAAAAGCCGCAGGAGATCCCCGCAGATCCCTTCACTGCATTCACCGGCGCCTCGCCTCAGGCGGTAAAAGTGGGCGGGCACTGCCTTGTCCGAGGTGTTATCGGGAAACGCCAGGGGGTCGATGGTCAATCATATGGCACCCGGTTTGAGGTGCGTCTTCCGACGACCTGGAACGACATGTTCCTTTTCCAGGGCGGCGGCGCAGTTGATGGCTTCCTGGCGCCGGCCGTCGGGACCATTCCTTGCCGGAACTCGACCGCGGCTCCCGGGCTCTTGCGCGGCTACGCTGTTGTAAGCATGGATGGCGGGCACCCAAGCCCCGATCCGGCTTTCGGGGTCGATCAAGCCGCACGCATTGATTTTGCGTACGCCTCCATTGGCAAAGTCACTTCGGTCTCGAAGCAGGTGATTGCCAAGTTCTATGGGGCGGCTCCGAAAAAGTCGGTGTTCATGGGATGCTCGAATGGCGGTCGTGAGGCGTTGATAGCGGCTCAGCGATATCCGCTCGAGTTCGACGGCATTGTTGCAGGTAGCCCGGGTTTTCGTCTCAGTGCCGCCAACATTGCCGAAGCCTGGGATACTCGCCAGTACATGAGCATCGCTCCCAAGGACGAGGCCGGCCATCCCATTCTATCCCGCGCCTTCTCCCAGCAGGATCTGAACATCGTCGCCAAGGCGGTTCTCGCTGCTTGTGATGCCCGCGATGGCATTGAGGATGGCGTCATCAACGCCTGGCAGCAGTGCCGGTTCGACCCAAAGGTCCTGTCCTGCCAAGGCGATAAGACGGACAGCTGCCTCACGGCTGGTCAAGTGCAGGCCATGAGCCGCGCGTTCGCGGGTCCGGAAAGCTCCGATGGCGAAAAGCTTTACAGCGATTGGCCATATGATACGGGCGTTGCGGGCGCGGACTGGAGAATGTGGAAGCTGGGCAATTCCCCCACTTCCCAGTCGGATGCAAATAACATCGTTCTGGGAGCCCGCTCGCTTCAATACTACTTCATGACGCCCCCGGCGCCGAATTTTGACCCCCTGAAGTTCGACTTCGACAAGGATCCGGCACGCGTTGCGGATACGGCTAAGCTCAATGATGCGACCGGCACGTATCTCGCCAGCTTCGCTGCCCACGGTGGAAAGCTGCTCTTGTTTCAGGGACTTTCCGATCCAGTCTTCTCAGCCAACGATCTGGTGCGCTGGTACAAGCAAGTCGTCGAGGTCACAAGCGGCGGCGATTTGGAAGCGACTCGCCGTTTCGTGCGCATGTTCATAATTCCGGGGATGACCCACTGCGGCGATGGCCAAGCCTTCGACGACTTTGATCCTTTGGCCGCCATCGAGGGCTGGATAAACCAAGACAAGGCTCCGGATTCTCTCGCGGCTGGCAGCAAGGCATTCCCCGGCAAGCACCAGCCGATCTGCGCTTATCCCACTCAAGCTGCCTATGGCGGTAAGGGAAATCCCGATGAGATCGCGAGCTATTCGTGTCGGGGATAAGAGACCTCGTCATTTGTTCGCTTCAATCTGCGCGCATTCCCGGAACAGGTCTCCCGGACCAAGGATCGGTTGGAAAAGCTAAACCCGGAATTTGTGGGCCGTGCCATAACGCAGTTGATGATCATGCCTGACTACGAAGCGTCGGCCGCCGATAGTCTGGACACAGCGCTCGCTGTGCTCGATGAGGTAATTGTTATCGCCTGAGATCTGACCGCCTCATCCCAGCGGACAAAACGGGGGCATCAGAGCCCGGACGCCTTGGTGAGATTTACGCGGAAACGATCGCGTCGGCGCTGATAATTTCGCGTCATCTCCGCGGAGGCATGGCCGAGCTGTTTTTGCACATAGCGTTCGTCGACCTCGGCCGACGAGGCGAGGCCGGCGCGCAGTGAGTGGCCGGCGAATTTCTTGGCCCGTTCGCCCTCCGACAGATCGCCGCGCACGCCGGCGGCGAGCGCCGTGCGCTTGACTAGGCGTGCGACCTCCTGGTCGTTCAAGCGATCGGCACCGACGGCTCTGCCTTGACCAGCAACGCGCCGAAACAGCGGTCCGTGCGCAATGCGCGCCAGTCTTAGCCAGGTCTGCAGAGCGACCACAGGGCAGGTGGCGTCGGAGGAGCCGCGGCCGATTTCGACCTCGCGCCAGCCGGTTTTGCCGCGCAATGTGACAAGCAGACCCTTATCGGCAAAAATCTCGACCCAGCCGCGCCCGTCCTCGGTCTGATCCCTGCCGACGTCGAGGCCGACGATTTCGGATCGGCGAAGGCCGCCGGCGAAACCCAAAAGCAGCATGGCGCGGTCGCGCAGACCACGCAGCGTGCCGCGGTCGAGGGTCTCGAACATGCGATCAGATCCTCGGGCAGGATCGCTTCCTTCTGCCTGGGAGGGGAGGCGTGGGTGTTGCGAACGCCAGCCACGACCGTTGCGATGTGGCGGTCCTTGCGGTCCAGCGGCTGACCGCGCTGGGCAAAATTCCAGGAGAGCGACGAAAGCCGGCGCTCGATGGTTGAAACGGTGTTGGGCCTTTTGTCGCCAGTGGCCGTACCTGACGCGCAGGCGGCGATGTAGAGCCCGACGACCTGAGGATCGGGCGGGAACATCTCGATGCCTTGGCGCCGGCACCAACTCGAAAAATGCTTCCAGTCGGCTGCGTAGGCGCGACGCGTGTTGGCCGAACTCGCCGCCTCGATATAATCGCGCGCGCGGCCGGCGAGCGCCTCAAGCTGCGCAGGCAGGCTGGGATTGGCAATGGCTGGAAGGGGAGGGGGACGAGGCTAGGTCGGCATCGCCCATCTGCATGACGATATCGATGATGTCGGGCAAAGCCGCGGCGCTTTGTGTGTGAAGCTTGTCCGAAATTCGTAGCATATTTCGGACATCTTGACCGTCACTTCGTCCGAAATCGGACCACAGATTTCGGACAAAGCCCCGGCATCAACCCGCCAATATCTCGATCTGCCGTCGCCGCTGCAAACGTCGCCTGTGAGAGGCGAGCCGCCTCTAAACTGGTCGTATATCCCGATTAATAATAAGAATGTAGTCAACTTCCATATTTTAGAGGGCACGCATGCTGCCACTCAACCGGCCTGATCACCACACAAAGTGAGGAAGAACCTGGTTAGGTGCAAAGCGACAATTGCCTCGACAGCGGGTCCCGGAAGGTTTATGCTGCCCAATCTTACCGCAATCCGAAATGGCGATTGAGTACCTTCACGAGTGAAGGGATTCCCGCGGTCTTAGAGATGAGTTGTCGAATGGCGCGAAGTCGCACAGAATCGCGAAGTCGCACAGAATCGTGTGTTTGATACCGATCAGGATCGCGAGCTATTTCAGGCGCAGAGAGGTCTTGCGCCCGATGCACGAGTTGCTCCCGGTCCAACGGAAGTGAATGGGGTGGAACTGCTTTGTCGACCAAATTGTTGACGGAACGTCCGGCGCCCATTGTTGCTACATGTCTGGATTCTTGGGGCGTTTTGGATGATGCAATCCACCATCTCACTCCAAAGGGCAGTGGAATCTGGAACAATGTCGCTTTTGTACGCAGGACATCCTTCGCGCCCGATTGGCATATTGTCTTTAACTCTGCTTCTATTTTTGGGCTCCCTGTTGATATCGAGGCGAGTCCAAACAGGACAATTTTTGCAATCGGCGAACCGCCGACGAAAGCTCATCGCGCATTTCATGAAGGGCAGGGGAAAAATACCATCGTCCTGACGTCTGACGCAGAGCTGGCTGCTCGGCAGAATGCAGAGCGCCGATTCGTTTTGTCTCCACCTATCACTCGGTCTTGGTCTGTAACAAAGACATATGACCAACTTCTGGTCAGCGAAGTCGTGGACAAGCCGCTTCGGCTCTCATGGATTACCAGTAACATCGCCCTGCTTAAAGGGCATCGATATCGGCTGGCGTTTCTGGAACGGCTGAGAGAGGAGCTCGATTTTGACCTGTTCGGCCGAGGTTTTCGGCTGATTGGAGATAAATGGGACGCACTCGCACCGTACCGTTACAGTATAGCTTTCGAGAATACTCGTGCTGATTACTATTTTACAGAGAAGCTTATGGACTGCTTCGTTGCTGAAACAATGCCGATCTATTACGGCAGCCCGGCAATCACGAGGTTCTTCCCTTCCGACTCAATGGTTCTGATTGACCCAGAGGACAAGAACGTAATCCAAAAAATTCAAGAAATCATCGACTCGGACCTCTGGAAGGAGCGTCGCGGCGCAATACAAGAGGCGAAGCGGTTGGTTCTTGAGAAATACAATACGTTTGCTTATCTCGCGGGCTTCATCGAAAGCGTTCACGATAAACCCTTACCGCCGGAAGTTATACACATCGGTTCGCCTGCGGTCGATTTTGGGACAGACGAATGAAGTACTCCAACGCTCGCTTCGCGTGCCCGGCGGTTGGTGGTCTGGCGAGATCGGTACGGAGCGCTCGGCGGAGAATGCCTACCTGCGCAGACGGGCCGGCACGGGCGCACGAGGTCATGCGCCCCCGGCTGCCGCTGATCAGACGAACTGGGGAAGGCCAGGAACGGAATTGAGGACCTCGTCCACGAGTTCGTCGCCGGCATGTTCCTTGGCGAAGGCGATCGTCTCGTTGGCGATGGCGGCGATCTTTAGAATGCTGAGACCCTCACTCATCAATTGCTGGCCGAGCCCCATGAGGCCGCCTCCGCCCTCTGGGTCGTTGCCATGATACTTCGCCACTAATTCCGAAGCTCCGGGAATGGCCGCGATCATGCGCGCAACGGGACCGTCGGCCGCGTGGCGTTGCAGGAAACCCAGCATTAACCCAACGGCCTTCTCTGCGAGAGCCGGGCCGATGCCGGCACCAGTGGCGATGCGCGATAAGAATTCTTCCATGGCAGGGTTCGTCTCTCTTTAATGAGGTTTACACGGGGCCGGTCCGGCGCCCAAAGCGCCCTTGGCCGAACCAGAATTGCACTCCACAAAAATAGGCCGGCGGAAGTGCTATTGCAACTGCGCGTAAAACCGCCTCTGTCAACGCAAGCTGCGTCGGACGTGCGTATTTCGCAAAAACGGGACAGTCGTTCCGCTAAATCGCGGACAGCAGTTTCACTAATTCGCGGACAGCAGGATGGGGTCGGCGCTCGGTTGCCTGGTTGAAGTCATTTGTGATTGATTTCGCCGTTTTCGGCGCCGGTCAAGGGCGACGGTGTTTTTTGCTTTCTCATGCTGTCGCCTTCGAGGGTGATGCGATGGGCGTTGTGGATGATCCGGTCGAGAATGGCGTCGGCTATTGTCGGCTCCGCGAATGCTTCATGATGCACCTTTCCTTGATCGCCTGGTCCGTTGCAGTCGGCGTTGAAGTTGATCGATCTGGTCGCTGGAAAGGTTTCCGCTTGGCCGCGGGCGTCACCATTTCTTTCCCACAAGATCCTTCAACGCGGCATTGTCGAGCATGGCGTCGGCCAGAAGCCGCTTCAGCCGCGTGTTCTCGTCCTCCAGAGCCTTCAGTCGCCGAGCCTCGCAGACATCCATCCCGCCGAAGCGGGCCTTCCAGTTGTAAATCGAGGCGTCGCTGACCCCGTGCTTGCGGCACAGATCGGCAACCGATACCTCGGCCTCATGTTCCTTCAAAATTCCGATGATCTGCTCTTCAGAGAAGCGGCTACGTTTCATGTCCTGGTCCTCTCGATGGGCCAGAACGAACTTCAAACCGGATTAGATAAGAGGGGCAAGGTCAAGGTCGATGACTCAACTGTTGTGTGGGGAGAGCTCTTACTTCTCATTCGCTCCAAATGCGGACGCGGCGCACGAGCTCGGAAGTTGAGATCCCGTAGCGATCGTGAAGCGTCGGCAGCGCGCCAGCGTCGAGGAACTCGTCGGGCAGGGCGATCTGGCGAAAGACTGGGGTCACTCTCTCGCGCATCAGCAGCGCGGCAACGCCTTCGCCAAGGCCACCAATGATGGTGTGGTTCTCCGCCGCCACCACCAGCCGTCCCGAACGGCGCGCGGCAGCGAGTATCGCCTCCGTATCCAGAGGTTTGATCGTCGGAACGTGCAGAACGGCGCAGCCGATCCTGTCGGCTTCAAGCGCCTTCGCGGCCTCCAGCGCGCGCATGGTCATCAGGCCGCTGGAAATGAACAATACGTCCGCGCCCTCGCGCAGCATTCGCGCCTTGCCGATTTCAAATGTATAGTCGTCTTCGTCGAGCACGACAGGAACCTTACCGCGCGAAAGCCGCATGTAGACCGGCCCGTTGTAGTCCGCGATCGCCTCCGTGGCCTGTTCGATGTCGAGCGCGTCGCAAGGGTCGATGATCGTCAGGTTCGGCATCCCGCGGAAGATCGCGATGTCCTCCGTCGCCTGGTGGCTGGGGCCGTAGCCGGTCGTCAGCCCCGGTAAGGCGCAGACGATCTTCACATTGAGTTTCTCCTCGGCGATCGCCATGAAATCGTAGGCACGTCGCGATGCGAAGACGGCGTAGGTGGTGGCGAAGGGCGTAAAACCCTCCCGCGCCAAGCCGGCGGCGGCGCTCATCAGCACCTGCTCCGCCATGCCCATCTGATAGAAGCGGTCCGGATGCTCCTGTGCGAAGACATGGAGATCGGTGTATTTCGCGAGGTCCGCCGTCAGGCCAACTATCCCGGGCCGCTGGTGCGCCAGTCTGGCCAGTGTGTGCCCGAACGGCGCATTGCGTGTCGGTACGCCATCGGGCGCGATCGACGCGATCATCGCCGATGTGGTCTTGCGCTCACCGGCATTGGCGGCGTGGCGCGGCGCGAACTTTGACAACCTCAACGCGGACGTCCCTTTTCCAAAGCTTCGAGCGCTAACGTCCATTCGTGCGGTTCGACGCGGATGAAATGCGTGATGTCGCGGGTTTCCAGGAATGGCACACCCTTGGCCATGCGCGTATCGCAAACGATCACACGCGGACGAGGTTCCTTCAGGCCGCGCGCCATGTCGAAGGCCTTGCGGACCGCCTCGATGTCGTTGCCGTCGACGCGCTGCGCATGCCAGCCGAACGCCTCGAACTTGTCGGTCACCGGTTCGGAGGAGAGCATGGCCGTCGACGGACCATCGGCCTGCTGATTGTTGAAGTCGACAATGGCAATGAGATTGTCGAGCTTGTGGTGGGCGGCCGACATCGCGGCTTCCCAGGTCGAGCCCTCACCGAGCTCGCCGTCGGACAAAAGATTGTAGGCGAAACTGTCGCTTCGCTTGCGCGTCAGCCCCATGCACATGCCAACGGCAATGCCAAGGCCGTGACCGAGCGAGCCGCCGGTGATCTCCATGCCGGGCGTGTATGGCGCCATGCCGGACATCGGCATACGGCTTTCATCGCTGCCATAGGTTTCGAGCTCTTCCTCCGGCAGCACGCCCGCTTCGATCAGAGCCGCGTAGAGCGCGATCGCATAGTGTCCGATCGACAGCAGGAAGCGGTCGCGTCCCTCCCACAACGTGTCCTCCGGCCGGTAACGAAGCGCATGGAAATAGGCGACGGCAAGCACGTCGGCGACACCCAGCGCCTGTCCGACATAACCTTGGCCCTGGACTTGACCCATCCGCACGGCGTGTCGGCGGATACGATAGGCTCGTTCGGCCAGGCTGACATTGCTGCCAGCGCGAGGCATCTCAAGCTCCGTTGTCCACTCAGCCATGGATTAGCATCCCACCGTTGACATCGATCACGGCGCCGGTGATGTAGCTGGCCAGATCGGAAGCCAGGAAGAGATAGGCGCCGGCTACGTCGCGCGCCTCGCCCAGCCGGCTGAGCGGGATTCCCTTGATGATGTCGGCGCGCATGGCGTTGGTCAGTTTGCCGCCGGTGATGTCGGTCTGGATCAGGCCCGGTGTGATGCAGTTGACGCGGATGCCTTCGGGACCGAATTCGCGCGCCATGGCCTTGGCAAGCCCCAGAACACCCGCCTTGGCAGCCGAATAGTGCGGGCCACCGAAGATGCCGCCGCCGCGCTGGGCCGAAACTGACGACATGCAGATGATCGAGCCGCCGCCATTTTCGCGCATGTTCGGGATGAATGCCTGGCTGAGATGGAGCACGCCGCGTAGGTTGACATCGAGGATGCGGTCCCAGTCAGCCGCGCTGATCTCCAGCGTCTTGACCGGCTGCGTGACGCCCGCATTATTGCAGAGCACATCGATCCTGCCCAAGGTTTCTGTCACTTGCGCCGCCGCCCTCTTGCAGGCGTCGAGGTCCGCGACGTTGCACGCAAGGCCGAAATGGTCGGGTCCAAGCGACGCAGCGGCGTCACGCGCTTGCCCGTCATCGAGGTCGAGTATTGCAACGCGAGCCCCGTGCTGTACCATCAGCGCTGCCGTGGAGCGGCCAATTCCCCGGGGGCCCGCGGCCCCCGAAATCACCACGGCCTTGCCCTTCAGCAACAAGTCGAACTCTCCTGCTATTTCTGTTTGCCGGCGATCTAAAGTCGGTAGAACCGGGCGGCGTTGTCATGGAACAGCGCGAGCCGCTCCTCGTGCGGGTGGGCGATCGTAATTTCCTTGAAGGCGTTCAAAATGGCGTCGAAGCTCGAGAACAGCTTGTCGACGGGGAAGTTCGTCGCGAACATCGAGCGGCCGACGCCGAAGGCTGCGATCGCCTCCTCGACATAAGGACGGATCGAGAACGTGGTCCAAGTCCAGTCGCCCATGCCGAGGCCCGAGATCCAGGCGACGTTCGGCGCTTGCGCTAACTGGTGCATGCCTTTTTTCCAGGCGCCAAAATGCTCGGCGCCGTCGACCTGCATGCCGGTGTGATTGAGAATGATCTGCACGTCGGGAAAGTCGCGCGCCAGTTCGAGGAACTCGCTCATCTGCGGATAGTAGAGCTGCGGGTCGAAGCTCAGCCCGCGCTTCGCCAGCTCCCGGAAGCCGCGCCGCCATTCGGGCGTACGACTGACCTCCGGCCGCGCCAGATAGGTCTTGGCGGGGTCGGGATGATAATTCATCGGTCTGCCGCATGCCGCGGAAGTCGGATATTCCATGTGGCGGTCGAGGAGGTCGCCGACGTCGGGTTGGGACAGGTCGGCATAGCCGACGATGCCATGCGGAAAGCCTCGCTTGTTGGCGATCTCCTGCAGCCAGCGCGTTTCCCCAACCGGATCGCCGGGATCGAGAAGCAGCACTTCGGCTCCGGTGGAAAGGGCACGAGCGATCTGGACGATCTGGCCTTCGTGGAGGGACAATTTGCGTGCCGGCATTATCGATGATCGCTTCGCCGATCGCTGGGTCGATCAGCTGGAGCGGCTTCGACACCAGGCCGGTTGAAACGGCCACCGTCGATCGCAGCGCCTGCACCGCTGGTTGGCAGGAAAGCCCATTTTGGCGTCAAATAACGATGGAAGATTTCATCCGGGCCGACGTGGGCGATCTTCACCCGCGCGCCCCGTTCTCGAGATCACGAATAAAAGCCAGAACTGCCTCGACCTGACCGTCGGCGACGAGCTCGGCTGCGGTGCGATGGCCATAGTCGGCGATCGGCTCGTTGCGATACCAGTAGATTGCCTTGTCGACATCGCCGGTGAGTTCCGTCGCGGCCGAGATCACCTTCACCATCTCGCGCATCCGGCCCTGCAGGCGCTCCGATGACGGGTTACGGAGCGTGTTGCGGTGGACACCGGTCAACTGGGCGAGGTTGGCCACCTTTACGCCAAGCGCCTGTGACAGGCGCTTCGGCGAGATATAAGGCGTGCGCGGCTCCTGAAGGCTATCGACAAAGCCTGAAACCACCGTGGAATGTGCGAGCTGTGCGTGGGCCATGACAAATCTCCGACCTCTCATACGCACAATATATGCACATTTCGAGGCATAGCAAGTGGACAGAGGCCCGACGCCTTCCACCACACTGCCTGCGCGGCAATGCGCCTGATGCCGGCCGTAGAGGGAAACTTAGCCTGTGTCTGGGAGCGGACATCGGGATTAAACATGCTGGAGGTTTTGGTCGCACCTCATCTCACGTCGTGAAGCGAAAGTAGCTTCCGGTAGCAGCCGACACTCGCGCTCTCCGCACGCTAGTGAGCTGCAGGGCTGAGTTGATCGCCGAGACGCTTCAGCTCAGCTCGGTTAGTCGCTTATTCTCGAGATAAGCGCGCCATCTGCGGGTGAGTTTGCCGCGACGGAGTTGATATATACCCGGCAAAGCGACTGGTGCGCCTTCGACGACCGCATTGTAGTCCGACAGGAGTAGCAGCAGGTCCGGCTCTGTGTAGCCACGTGCGGCCGCACTTTCGACGCGTTGGAGGACATCATCGATAGCGCCGGCGGCGTTCTTGTGTGCGATCATCGTGCCGACTGTATCGGACGAAAGCAGAAAAACTAGGGCCGCCACCAGCACGCGCGCAAGTGAGACCTGTGCGTCGGTGGACATCGAAGACATAGCATGCCAGAGCGTGAAGCCCATCAGAAGCGCAACCGCAACCAGCACGAGGCACATCGCTTGGGCACTCGCGCGCTGCAAGTCGCGCGTCCAATATGCTGATTCTTCAATCAACTCGGCCAGGCGGAAATAACTCGGCTCTGCGCGGCTCGCAAAGTAGCTTTCCTCGCGCACCATTGGCTTGTTTTCGATGGGTGCGGTGAAGCCGTCAAAGATTCTAAGCCGCTGCTCTGCCGAGAACCGTGCATTGAGACCGCTTGCCAAGAGCACCGCCCGGCGCGCTTGGTCGCCAGCCGAGCGGTGCTTCCGCTGCCTGCTGCCCAGCAAGAGCCAAAAGCCGGCAAGCCCGAAGCCGATGAGCGCGAAGTTGAGAAGGGTGGCGTTGTCACTGGAATAGACTGAGATTGCGGCGATGGCCGCAACACCAAGTTGGGCGGCAAGTGCCAGGTTCTGGTATGCCTGCGCACGGTTCAGCTCCGCACGCTGATGGGTCAGCAGGCGGTCATTACTAAACGCCCCCGCTGCATTACGCAGAACCTCGGCGACAAAGCTAGACTTGCCTCGAGTGTAGGCCTTGGCGTCGGTCGGATACGCCTGCGCAAGGCGTTGCTTGAGAGCGGCATAGCGGCTCGCTAGGTCTGGATCGCCGGACAACTCGTCGCGAAATACAATCATGTCCTGTCCCCAAGAGTTGCCGTTGGGAACCAGGTGAAGGTGAAAGGGCGTGACGGGATCGGGTTTCACAAGAAAAATGCGCGGTGGGTTATCGCAACTCTCCTCCTCGACATAGCCCGCTGCTTTCAGCGTTGCGGCGACTTGTTGTGCTTCTGACCAGTCGAGAAGGGAGACCAGGAGGTCAATGCACGGCTTGCCCATAAGACCGCGGATCGCCGTAGATCCTACATGATCAATAAATGCTCGCGCCGGTGCAATGACAGCGCGGATCGCCTCCGCCTCGCCGGCACAACGCGAGGCCCATTCTTCGTCGTGCGCGACAATGCGTACCTTATCATGCGCAGCCATTTTCTCTCCACGCATGGCAGAATCAAACACCCTGGATCTTGTACTGCTCGACCACATTACCATGGACGCCATGATACGTGTTCGGCTTGGTCACGGCACGCGGGCTACGCATCGGTTTCTCGCAATCTATCCAAAAAGCATTCGTCCCCGTATGAGAGTTAAATTCTCATTTTAACTCTCGGTCATGTAGAGCAGATTATCTCTTTCTTGTTCGCAAACCCGTGCGGCATTCCTTGGCTTTCCGTACCTCTCGTTCCGCCAATGAGAGCCAGTCGGGAACGTGAGCGTTTCGACAGCCGTTGGGGACTAGCACATATCAAGGGGGGCAGTGTGAAACTTGTAAATGACTTCAAAAACTTTCTATCCGATACCGTCAATCTCAATCAAACCCGTATTACACTGCTAGAGGACCGAGCGGAGACGATTAATAGCTTTCTTCGAGAATCCGACTGGGAACCGACAATCTCCACCTTCATCGAGCAGGGCTCGTGGGCGCACGACACAATCATCCGCCCGGTGGATGGCGGAGAATTCGACGCCGATCTGCTCGTCAGGGTTCGGCCGGTCGATGGCTGGAGTGCCGCTCAATACGTGAAGGACCTGGGGCGCGTTTTCCTTGAGAGCGGACGATATGCCGACAAGACAGTCGTTTATGATTACTGCGTCACGATCACCTATGCGGACGATTGTAAGATAGATATCGCTCCGTTAGTGATGGATCGCGAGTATCAAGGAACGCTCGAGGTCTGCGACAAGCGCAACGACAAATTCGACGAATCCCAGCCCATCGAATACACTCGATGGATCCGCGAGAAGAACGGGTACTCGGGCAATAACTCGTTTCGCAAGGCGACCCGGCTCATCAAATACATCCGGGACATCAAGAAGCGTTTCAGCTGCCAGTCGGTTCTTTTAACGACTCTCATTGGTCACCGAATCGAGTGGTTCGACAAGGATTCGGACGCGTTCGCGGACACGCCAAGTGCGTTGCAGACAATCATGCGTAGGCTCGACGACTGGCTGCAGGCACGGCCAGACAAGCCGGAAGTCAACAACCCTTCGCTCCCCACCCAGGATTTTGCCGACCTATGGAACGATACCCAGTACGCGAACTTCCGAAACTTCGTGAACAAGTACCGGTTATGGATCGATGAAGCGATCGATGCCGAGACCCGCTCTGACAGCATCGAAAAATGGCGCAAGGTCTTCGGCGACGATTTTGCAAAGGGAGAGAACGTAAAGAAGACCGAGGCTTCTGCGATGCAGCGAACGAGTGCGCTTCTCATGGAAGGGGCAGCCCACCTCGATAGCCTAGTCGACAACGTAATCGACTTTGGTATCAGCATCCTTCCATTGTGGTTCCGAACGCCAACCCACCTCCAGGTCCCGCGTTGGGAGCCCGCCGAACACGTTTCTCGGAACGTCCAGGTCTTCGCCGAATATCGCGCGTCCCAGTATTCTGCCAAGGGATATCCGATCAATTCAGGCGAGGCGTTACCCCCGCGGGGTGGTCTCTGGTTCGACGTTCGTGTCAACAAGTTCCAGACGGTGCCGGCTGACTGCTACGTGCGGTGGCGCATCACCAATACCGGGGCAGTGGCGATGGCCCTCAAGAAAGGGCGGGGCGGCTTCGAGAAGCCTACCGACGGTGACCGTCGCTGGGAAGCGCTCGAATATCGTGGCGTCCACATGGCGGAAGCATTTATCATCCGTAGAAGCGATGATCGGCTCGTTGGTTTCAGCGAGCCGTTCTACGCTGTGATCAAGTAGGTTGAGGGAAGGGAGCTATCGATGCCCAGGCTAGATACGGTAGGTGGCAACTACTACAAGCCCCTCGAGTGGGCCGAAGCTGTCGGATCTGGACTGTTCTGGGTAGTTTCGATCCTCTCGATTGCGGCGCTTTTCGCCGATAAGGTGGCCTATCCGATTGTCTACGATATCGTGCAGATCGTCTTCATCGTTTGCGTGCTGCTGTTCTTTTTTCAGGGACAGATCCAGAAGCTCTATCTCTTTCCTCGTGCCGAAGACGAACGCCGGCAGGAATTGCTGTCGAACAGTTACGGCGTGATGCTGACGCATGAAGAGACAGTCGGCTACTACAATAATGACCAGACAAACCCGTTGAAGCGCCTCGCGGCGTCGGTCATGGAAAGCACGTTCTTCACGCGCGAGATTGTTCGAAAGATGCTCGTCGGACAGCGAACGAAGACCGCAGGTTACCTCGTGATCTACTTCGTCGCCGTCCTGAATCGCTCCACGAATCTCGAAGTCCTTGCTGTCGCGGCTCAGGCGGTCTTCAGTGAGGATATCATCGCCCGGTGGCTCCGGATGGAATGGCTCCGTATCCGCAGCGAGCAGGTTTTCAATAATCTAACTCGACTGTTCACAGGAAAGCAGGCCTTCTCGCGACCCGCAGCTCAATCGCAGGCGATCGACTTTTTTTCGTTCTATGAGACGACGAAATCTACGGCCGCGATCCTTCTCTCATCTAGGCTGTTTCATAAGCACAACGCCCGCCTGACGAAGGAATGGGATCAGATTCGCGGTCGTCTCGGAATCTGAGGCAAACATGGTCACAACTATATCGGAGGGCTTTCGCCAATTCAGAACGAACCTTGAAATCACAAGTCTTCAGGAAAGCACTACGTCCAGCCGTCAGCAGAACGTGCGGGACACGGTCGCCGAAGATTTCGAAGTTCTCGAATCCTTTCTGACCGGATCCTATCGCCGAAACACGATGATCGCACCCCTCACGACGGCAGACATCGACGTCTTCATCGTGCTCGATCCGAAATACTACACGGACCAAAGCCAGCATGCACTGCTGTCATCCGTGATGACGACACTCAAGAAGAGGTATCCGAAGACACCGAAAATAAAGCCCGACGGCCAAGCGGTGACCATCACCTTCACGGATTTCAAGGTCGATGTCGTTCCGGGCTTTTATCGAACTGGCGGTGGGTTTCTTATTCCCGACTCGCACCTGAAGAGATGGATCCCCACGGATCCGAAGAAGCACGTCGACTTGTGGTCCGCGTCCAACAAAGCTCACCACGGCTCACTCGTGCCACTGATCAAGATGCTGAAGTGCTGGAACCGCGAGAAGGGAGATCTCTTCCGCTCCTTTCATCTGGAGGTCCTAGTGCGCCATGTTCTGAAGGACGTCACTATCACCGACTATCCGAGCGGCGCTCGATGGGCATTCGACAAAATGAGGGACAAGGTCTGGACCAAGATTGCCGATCCCGCCGGCTACAGCGACGACGTCGCTTCCTATCTCGCTAAGTCCGAGGCCGACAGGATGATCGCCGCTCTCGACCAGGCATATCGGCGGGCCCGTACTGCGGAAAACTACTCGAACCAGGGATATGCGAAGCTGGCGATCGACGAATGGCGGTCGATTTTTGCTGACTATTTCCCCGCATACGGATGAGGCGACCACACTCGAAGAACGAAAAACGGGCAGCAGTCTTAAGCCTCGGGCTGGTTGCATGTTAGTTTCCAACAAACCAACTCGGAAGTCGCTGCTCGACCAGGGGAAACTTGATGGATGAGGAAGCCGCCCAGGAGAGCGCGCTACAGAGACGCCTAGGCAAGCTGCTGGCCGAAGCGTATGATGAAGTCGTATCTGCCATTCTTTCTAAGCTTGAGGGTGGCGGCAAACCATCCCAGGTGAGCAGATATCCGACCTTCTCGCTGCATAACAACGGCATGGCATCGTTGGGCGATGGCGCTTGGACGGGGGTGGGTCCGCTAGAATATGCTTCACTGCTCGAACCTCCCTACAACGACCCTGAGGCGCGTCAGTTAGGCAGGTTCCCACCCATTCGTTTCCCTGCAGTGGCGAGGCTGGCAGCGTTCGCCCTTGAATACCCCGAAATCGCCCGCATTCCCCCGACGGGATCCGACGCGGAAAATCCGTTAGCAAGGGTCGCTATCGACCTTCTAGTCGCGCGGGCTGCGGATGTTCATTTTCTTCGCTTCGGCGCGGCCCCCGCGACGGGCGCGACCCGCGATGTCGTTCTGAAGCCGCTTTTCAAAGGATTGTTTGACTCGCGCCTGAAGCTTGCGGTGCTCGCACCGGTCGCACTCGTCCGGTTCGACTTCGACCGGGTGCGCCTCGGACCCTCTGCCTATATCATGCGGATGTCGCCAGATTTGCAACGAGCGCGATGGGAGATGAAGGCCTACGGCGCTAACGGTCATGACCAAGTGCTCGCGGCCGCGACCCATGCTTTCGTGCTTACCGGATGGGACGTTCCGAACGGCAATTGGATCGAGCTTAGCCAGACACTATCGAACTTCAGCTCGGAAGCACGCGAGCGCATCGATGCGCTATTCGCTGCGCTCCGGCTCGAGACCGGGATCGAGACTGGATATGCGCAGGAAATCCGGCTTGCGAGGGGCTGGCGTCACCGGCATAATTATGGGCTGCCCAATGTTTATGCCGTTGGCGCACGCCGCTATCCCGAGGTGTTCGACGATTTTGGTTGGAACCGTGCGGACCTACCCCTCGTCAGCAAGGCGCAGATGCGCAAGGTCGCATGCCTTCTTGAAGCATTGGAAAGTTCAACAGGCGAAAGGCTTGCCTTGGCCACCCGTCGCCTGAACACGGCAATGACGCGCAGTGACCTCGCCGACGCAATTCTCGACGCCACAATCGCTCTTGAGGTTTTACTTGGCGACGGAGACGGGCAGGCGATCTCGTGGAAGCTCCGGATGCGCGCAGCCGCGTTGGCAGGTATCGAGGGAGGTCAAGCTGGTGCGAAAGCCATGAGTGACGCGATCGCGGTGGTCTATTCGACCCGATCAGCCATTGTCCATGGCACTCGGCGACGAATTGGCGCTGCCGACGCACATGCAGAACGGGATTTGGCGGCGAAGGACCTGGCGCTCGAAGCATTGCGTGGCCTGCTTAAGATCCTCATCCGCCGACCTGAGTTTCTCGATCCACGTCGTATCGACGGCGATCTGTTGATGGCACCGCCGTGCATCACAACTAGCACCTAGACCATCGGACCGATGTCAGTTCCCAAGCGCCATCACTACGTGCCGCAGATGATTCTGAATGGCTTCACAGACTCGGATGGCTGGCTGCACTGGTGCCGCCTCTGCGAACGACCCGTCACGGTCCGCCGCGCAAGACCTCTTGAACTGTTCCATCAGAATCATCTGTACAGCACGCTTTCTGAAACCGGGGCCAAGGATCCGGCAATGGAGCACGCTCTTTCAGTTCTTGAGAGCGAGGCTGTTGGAGTCGTGCAATCCATTCTGGTGCCGGCACGGGAGGGCCGGCTTCCCGTCCTTACATCCGAGCAAAAGCGCCTCTGGTACATATTCTTTCTAACCCAGTGGCGACGCAGTCCTGAGACCCAACGAGCCAACGTCTCCGATGCTGAAGCACTGCGAATGGTTGAGGATACACTCGACGAGCTCCGCCAAGCCGCACCCCATCGACTTGACGAAATCGAAGCGCTCGCGACGGCCGATGCCAAGGCTCGAACAGTACGCAACGTTCGAGTTCAGACAATCGGACAACCGAGTGCAGAGGTTATGCGCGTGCTCGAGCGACGTGGCATCGCCATACTGCGCATCGTCCAGCCGAAGAAAAGCTTCATCGTCGGCAGCCGGCCAGTCGTGAAACTAACCGCGCCCAATCGCACCGATCTTAACGATCCGACGGTCGAGATGTGGCTCCCGATCGCGTCAGACGTTGCCGTGGGAGCAGGACAAGGCGACGGAAAGATAAGTCTTCACGATACGGTCGATGAACGCCCAGTGCGGCAGCTCAACATTGCGATCGCAGGCCAGAGTGGCACCATCGCTGCCGGTTCAGCAGCGCTGGTCAAATCCATAGCCAATGCTCGGTGAACAAATCCGAATATCCGAGGGCTCGCGGGTAAGGCCGACCTCGCGCTTCTATATGGACGGCGGCCACGAGTACCACCCGGATTTCGTGCACGCAGCAGATCAGCAGTTGGCAGGCTGACTTTCGATCGAAGGTAACCCGCAGGCCTTCTTCAATCAGCTGAGCACGATCAGTGTGCCGGTGACGATGCAACGCAACCCAACGTACCCGAAATTAATGTTGGTGTTCGGCCGCCGCGCCGAATACGCGGAGAGCGAACTGCGGCGCAGCCGTATTGACACCGAAGAGCGCGACGATTCAAGATTATCACGTTCGACACCCTCGCGGAGGGTCTATATGGCAAGCGCACATTGTGGTTCGGCGTCCGGCGCGCCGAGTTCATGGATCTTCAGAATGAGGAAGTTCGTTGACGATAATCTCTTTATCTGGGCCGATCCACGTATGCTAACCGTCAGCGAAGGGCTATACGAAAAGCTCGAGGCGGTCGGGGGCAAGAACAAGCCTTCGCCCTTCCCTACAACAGGATGCGGCCATCTTATGGGCAATATCCATCCGGATGCGCTGAAGGCGAGGATGCGCCGCCGAACGGCCGCACCCGCGACGGCGGGCTGACGGACCATGGCCGACCAAGAGCCGACTGCTGCCGAAGATAATAAGCCTGTGCAGGTGGCGCCCAAGCGCCAGGAAGCCGCTGAGACCGAGAGCAACGGCCACGCGGAGAGCACTGTATCAGAAGGGTTCATCACGGTCGCCGACCTGCCGCGCGGCCTCTACGACCATGAGGGGCACGAATCCGTGCGAGACCGCGGGCGGCGGCGGTATCACCCGTTTGCCTATGATTTCGACTCCACTTCGATGAGTCTTGACGATCCGAGCGAGCACTGGGAGGAGAAAGGGAAGGCGCTCCATATCGAGAACCGCAACAAGGCGATTGAGAGGCTCAAGGCCGAGTACGGCGAACGCCGCCATGCGCAAGTGATCCAGGACACTAAGGACCTTGGCGCAAAGGCGTTCTCCATCGTCAGTTATCATAACCTGATGCATGAACAGGCGCGCCGCGCCTTTGTATCAGGGCTCTACTTCCCAGCCTTGGTCGCTGCGTGCGCCCTCGGCGAGCGCATCCTGAATCACCTCATCCTGGACCTTCGGGATCACTACAAAGCGTCGCCGTACTACCGCCGTGTTTATCGCAGCGAGTCTTTCGATGACTGGCGGTTCGCCGTGCGCGTGCTGGAAGACTGGGGCGTGCTCTTGCCTGATGTTGGGATGGCTTTCATGGAGCTGGCGACGCTGCGCAACCGCTCTGTCCACTTTAATCCCGCGACCTACTCCACAATGCGGGAGGACGCTCTATCGGCATTGAAAACGCTCGGCCGCATCATCCAACTGCAGTTTGGCGGGTTCGGCCGGCAACCATGGTTTGTCGAAAACACGCCCGGCGCGCAGTTCATCAAGCGGACATACGAAAACGTTCCCTTCGTTAAGACTTATATCGTGCCCTTGAGCGGATTTGTCGGCGTAGAATACGGCATGAACCTCACGGAACCGGGTTGGCGTCATCTCGACTACCATGACTATGGTCCGGGCGATGTCGACGACTCCGAGTATGCGCGTCTCTACCGTGAGCGGGATCACAGCAAAGTCGTAACGCGCGAGATGGTGGAGCGCGCTGCACGAGCGCAGGCAACGGCCGCGGCCGAGGAAGGGGCGGAAAGCGCCCGCTCCGAAGGCGTCGCGCCCCAGGCATATCTCCACAGCGATCGGTTCCGCCGCGATTTGGCGCTTCGGAGTTGAGCCCGAAATCGCTGCGCATGCGCAGCGAAGCGAATTGACATTATTACGGGCAATGACCGCTATCGGGGTTTCGGTATTTCGAGTACGAGCGGCGGAAAGGGCGTCGGTTGGTTATGGGCAGCTTTCCATCAACCGCGACCGAAACCGGACGGACCGCAGTCGACCCCCTTCCAGTCATTCATAATGTCCGCCGGAGCTGCGAAGAGCCAGGGCTATTGACCTCGAAGGACACACAACGCGCCTCTCCATGTTCGCCTTTTGTGCTTCGAAAGTCGCATAAAATGGCAGACTGGAACTCAACGGCGGCTCATTGGTTTTGCGGGTTCAGCTCGTGGAAAAGGTCCGTCGGCCTTCCGTGAATGCCGGTTTCCGCATCGCCTACCTCGATTTCGTCGATGACCGCCGGACAGGCGAGGCGGAGCCGTATCTCGCCCGAGAGCACATTCGCGCGCATGATTTCGACGAACGCGCCTATCTTTTCATCCGCAGTGAGAAACCTGCGTTTGACGGATGCAGTGGTGCTACGCTTGTGGAGCCCGGGGCGTCTCTATGCGGCAATCCTTCATCGTGAGCCGATGCTATTGTGCAAGTTTCGCAGCACTGCGGGTGGCGATATCGCCCAAGACAGCATGAAGAAGCGTTCCAACTTCCTGTTCGGCGACCCCGGGTGCAATTCCTGATTCGGACAGTTGAACGAGAATTGCCTTGGCGGTGTTGCGCCAGAAGGCGTTCGCGTCCTTCCCGTTCTTGGATTCCAGGACCCGGGCGATCCCTTCGACCAACTTCCGCCGCCGATGCAGCGGAAACGCGCTTATGTTTGAATCACACATCGATCACCTCACCCCTTCAGTCGCGCGAATAAGCATTGGCGGGTGAGAAAATTTGGTTAACAGCGCTTTTGGACAATGGTCAGCAATGGAATAAAGCGTCTACCCAACAAGCCAAGAGGTGTGCCACGTGTTGATGATCGGCGCGTGCTGAACGGCCATCTTCTGGGTGCTGCGCTCCGGTGCTCCATGGCGCGACCTGCCTCAGCGCTATGGCCCGCGCACCACCTGTTGCAACCGCTTCGTCCGATGGCGAAAAGCAGGTGTGTGGCTGCGCAGTAACGAGTCTACGGCCTAAGGTTTGCGGAGCCTCACGCCGGCGCGGCTGCCGTTCTCCGGGATGAACTCGACGCCGGCGGCCTAGAGGGCGATGCGCAAGGCAGCAACGGTTCGCTCTTGTGTGGAGCCCTGTCGGGCCGCGACATCTACTTAATGTCTATTTTAGACAGTCGCCGCGACCATAACTTTTGATAACAGGTCAGGGTCGCGGGATGCCGAGCCGCTTGAAATACCGGGTTACGTCCGGATGCTCGCGATCGTCCCGCCTCAACCGCGCAAGCGCGTCATCATCGCCGGCGAGCGCCATAGCCAAACCGGGAGCGCTTATTCTCCTTTTCTGCGGCCCGCCGTTTCGCCCGACCTCAGGGAACGATATCGCCCCCCATGTATTAGAAACCCATGGACACTATGGAACCCCACGGCCACGGGATGGCGGCCGATCTTTTGACATCGGAAGTTGCCAATGCCAGGCAGCGCATCCACCGGACCGAGCTCGCGCTTCAACGCACTGAAGAAATGCTGGCGGAAAATCTCGCGCTGTGCAGCAGGATACGAACTGCGGTCGAGGCCGCAGACCGCTTGGTGAAGATCGATCCCCCCAGCTTTGAAGGACGTCGCGCGGGTTGAACTGGGCCGGCGTTTCATTCGCCTTGCGGCACCCTGCCGCAAGAGCCTGCCCGTTGGCATCACAGCGTGAGCAAACATTGGACAGAAGCATTCCAACGTCCACGATGTGCAACGCCGACGCTAGATAGACACGAATTTCAGTTCAAAGAGCGAGGTTAATGCTGCGGCAAACGAAGGGGGCACGGGGTGTCTTCGCGCGAGCCAGTTATCCGATCTCCCGCTCAGAAATTTCTACCAAATATTCCGACCTCCTGATGGAACCCATTCGTTGCGGGCGAGTTGCGGCTGATTGGGACGGACTTCCCGAACATGACAACGAGCAACAAAGCAGACCATCAGTCTGTCTCCGAAGCGTTTCGGAAACTGATCCGTTCCGAAGGCTATCGTCATCACGTACAAACGTTCTTAAATCTGGAGGTCGAACCAGAACTGCCGCCAACCCTACAGTCATTACTTGCGGCTATTGATCGGGCCAAACAGGGGCCGACGGAAGAAGTCCCTTAGCGGGCTGACTGAGCGTCAAAGCGGAAGAGTACAGAGGCTCGCTCCGTACTTTTTTCTCTGGTTCCCGCTCAGAAATTCCGCCAAACATTTCTTCTTGATTTTTCCCGATAGAGGGTAATGAATATCCCCTTGGGTTCTCGCTGAGGTGGGAGGCCTTGTATGAACGTTTGGACGAACTGCCGACCCGACAAAGCGACTGCCAAACACCTTGTTCACGAGCTGATCCTACAAGCCCGTCGCGGCCAAATCATCTCCGTCAAAGAGACTATCGCAGCGGTGCGCCGAGACGGGCCACATCTGGCGGAAACTGACTGCGAGCTGGTGGAGGTTATTGTCAATGTTGCCCCAGCCTTTGGCCTGTTCGTCGGGTTCGATCTTCGCGAATAGCCTCATGGCAACCCATTGGTTCTCGCCTGCGGTGTACGTCAGGACAGACCGACCTGGGATTGTGGGAGAAAGGCGGCTCGAGGCGCGTCAATAGGATCGTGGAGGAGCATGAGGGTCTTCGCGAGCCGGTGTCCGATCCCCACCACAGAAATTCTACAAACATTCCTGACTGTCGCGGCCCAGCGCCGTACCAATTTGTACAATTCGTACATGGCCTTGATGCCGCTCAGGTAGGGAGTAGAGTACGCTTCGGCGTGTCCCTGGGGAGGGCTGGATGAGCGTCGCGCGAAGGGTCGGTCCGCTTCTAGAGCAAGCAATCACTGTACTCCTCAACAGGGCGGACCGTGGCGACACGGTCTCGATAAAAGCGGCACTACGCGAAACGCGGGAGACTGCGCCTTATTTGGTGGCCTCCGATGAAGAACTGACCGAGGCGATCGTCGAGGCAGCAACTGCCATGGGCCTCTGCGTGGCTTTCGACTGTGGCGAGTAGCTGTCAGCCACTTCAGTCACTGTGGCATCGCAACAAAGCGCGCCGTCCTGCGCTATTTTCCCATTTTCAACAGTTAGAGGTAATCCGCAATTACCTTCGCAACGTGCTAAATCTGCCTGTAGAACGGGAACTGCCGGCTGAGCAAAGGTAATTGCTGGAGGAACTTGATAGGGCCGACAAAGAGTGACGTATGGCTCTCCACTGGTTCAACCCTCCGGTCCCGGTCAAGACCGAGCGTCTCGGGATCATCCGCAACGTCAACAACGCCGAGGCAGCCGGCGAGGAGCTGATGAAGTGGACCAAGCGTGGCCCTTGTTGGGACCTCGCGGTGCGCGTTTGCATGACCGTGATTTTCGACGAGATGGAAGCTGAGGAGGCCCGCAAGGCATTCCTGGCTGCGGCAAAAGAGGAGGGGACATTACTCCCCCCAATGACAACCAGCTAAATTGGATTGCGGTATAAGGTTCTAGGTGTCTCAGACTGAAACCGCCTTCGCGAAAGGAGCCCGCCGCCAAGCATGGAGATGAGAGGCGACGGACCCCCCCACAGCGGCTGCACATCCACGAAGTAATCCCGCTGCCGCCTCTAAACCCGCGAGGGTCCTATATCGTTCCCTTAGCTGCAGCTAAAGCGGGGTTGGTCGGCGGGCTCTTGCCGCTCTAAGTTCCCTCTTATGGGTCCCCTCTGGTTCGCTCCCCCGGTCTACGTGAAGACGAAACGTCCGGGCATTCGCAATGGGGTCAGCCACGTCGAGGGAGCCGCCGAGGAACTCCTGGCATGGGACACAAAGGGCCCGAGGTGGACGAAGGCGGTCCAATCCTGCGTCGACGCGTTCGAGGGCAGGATGTCCCCCATGAGGTGCGTGAAGCTTTGAGGCGGCTGCCAAGGAGGCCAACGTGTATCTCTCCCCTGAGTAGGAGGTATCATGGCGCCCATCTGGTTCGTCGCTCCGGTGTTCGTGAAGACTGAAACCGGTGTCAGGCATGGCTGCAACGCTGCAACAATGCGAAGGAAGCCCTTGAGCAGCTCAAGATGTGGACCCGGCGAGGGCCTCACTGGCATAAGGCGGTGACCCTCTGCCTGTCAGCCTTGGAGGGCGATTCGATTGACCCCCACATAATACGAAAGGCCTTTGAGGCTGCCGCCAAGGAGGCCAAGATGTATCTCTCCCCTGAGTAGCAGTTGTCGTGGCAACCCATTGGTTCTCCCCTCCTGTGTACGTCAGGACCGACCGACCTGGGGTCAGCTACGGGAGCAACAACGTCGAGGGTGCCGCCGAGGAACTCATGAAGTGGACCAAGATGGGACCTAAGTGGAGGAAGGCTGTGCAACTGTGCGCCGACGCCCTTCAGGACCGTGTGACTCCGGAAGAGGTCCGTCAGGCTTTCGAGGCTGCTGCCAAGGAGGAGGGGGTGCTCCGTGAGTAGCAGGCCGGTGCCCATGGCTATGTTGGGAAGGACCCGTTAGGCTGTCTAATGCTGACCAAGTCCGCGCTGCTCGAAATAGACCCGGATACGAGAGCATTCACTCTGGTTGGCGCATTCATGGGCCATTTTGCACTTCTTGAAACTGGCATCGGAGCTGCTCTGGGCGAGGTAGTTGGCGTCAATGGGGCACGTCGAGTAGTCATCAATTGAAACATGGGGTTCGACGAGAAGATCAAAACCGTACGCACAGGGGACCGGAACCGGAATGTCAGGCTTCTAAAGCCGATGGCAGAAACCGGACACGCTGTGGCGGCATTTGAGGGCACGTTCCTGCTCTTGATTATTGCCTGTGAGCTGTGCGCGAAAATCAGGAATGGAAGGGCCGGAGGCAGGAAGTACGGCGTCAGGCCGAGGCGCTAATCAAACGGGTCGGCAATGATCGCGAAAAGCTCAATACGGCCTGCAGCGAAACTAAAGAAGGAGTCGCGCGTTGGACGCGAATAACGCTTATTTCGCCTCTCAGTACGGTTTAGGTCAGAGTGGTCAAGCCAACGTCGCGGAAGGCAATCAATGGGTCGAACGCTTGTCAAGCGAAGTCGCCCGCTCGTGACGAGGTCACTTTGGCGCCGCCCGCTTTCCGGCCGGTCCAACTCGCAACGCTCGTGGACACGGTCCCTGCTGGCGATCGTTGGATCCATGAGATGAAATACGACGGCTATCGTATTCTCGTTGCCGTCGGCGGTGGCGAGGCGCGAGCCTACACACGATCTGGTCTGGACTGGTCTAGGCGTTTTCCCTCGATCCTCTCCGAGGCTCGCAAGCTCAAGGTGCGCTCAGCCCTGATTGACGGCGAGGCCGTGGTTGTCGATGTGGAAGGAAGATCTAACTTCCAGGCGCTTCAGAATGCATTGAAGGGTGCCCCGGCGACTATCGACTTTTATGCGTTCGATCTGCTGCAGCTCGACGGCGAAGATCTGACAAGGCTTCCTCTTGTTGAGCGCAAGGCGAAGCTGGAGGCGATCTTGCCTGCGAAAAATCCGGTCCTTCGTTACTCCGACCATATCCTCGGCCGCGGAGAAGAGCTGCTCGATCGCTTCTGCGCAGCCGGCCTTGAGGGCGTCATCTCAAAGCTCGCGGATTCGAGTTATGTGGCGGCCCGCGGCGCAAGCTGGCTGAAGATCAAATGCATCAGGCGGCAAGAATTTGTGATTGTCGGCTGGACGCCGTCCGACAAGGTCCGCGCGTTTCGGTCCTTGATCCTTGGCGTTCATGACGGCGGCAAGCTGCGTTACGCCGGGAAAGTCGGCACCGGCTTCGATACCGCTGAACTTCTTCGTCTATTGAAGATCATGGCGCCGCTTGAGCAGAAGGCCGCCACCGTCGACGCACCACGCGCCGAAGTGCGCGGCGCACACTGGCTCCGTCCGAAACTGGTCGCTGAGATTGCCTTCACCGAAATGACAAATGAAGGGACGTTACGACATCCGAGCTATCTTGGTCTCCGTGAAGACAAGAAGCCGGAGGCGGTCGTGCTCGAGACGGAACGTCATGCAGCCGATCTCGCCGCGTCTGCGACAACCGCCATCGCGATAAGTAACCGTGACCGCGTCATCTATCCGGAGTCCAACATCACCAAGGGACAGCTTGCCGACCATTACGCAGCGGTCGCGGCGATCATGCTTCCTTGGGTTGGCAGCCGGCCGATCAGTCTGGTTCGATGCCCACAGGGCCGCGCGAAGAAGTGCTTCTTCCAGAAACACGACGCCGGCAGCTTTGGCGACAAAGTCCACCACGTCGGCATCACAGAGAAAGACGGGCACGAGGAACCATATCTCTATGTCGACGATGCCGACGGACTGATGACTTGCGTCCAGATGGGAACGATCGAGCTGCATGGATGGGGGGCTCGGATCGAGGATGTCGAAAAGGCCGACCGCCTCGTGTTCGACCTCGACCCCGATGAAGGCCTCGATTTTGAGGCCGTCCGCGCCGCTGCCTTTCAGTTCCGCGCTATCCTTAAATCGCTGGGACTTACGACTTTCCCGATGCTGACGGGAGGCAAAGGAGTGCACGTCATCGCGCCGCTCACCCCTGGCGCCGAGTGGCCAGAGGTGAAGGACTTCGCGTCTCGCCTGGCGCAGGCGGTCGCCCGGAGCGATCCGGCCCATTTCACGGCAGTGTTGTCAAAGGCGCGCCGCAAGGGTCGCATCTTTGTGGACTATCTACGCAATCAGCGCGGGGCGACCGCGATCATGCCTTACAGCGCGAGATCACGTCCGGGCGCTCCTGTCGCGGCACCGATCACGTGGGCGGAGATGAAGACAATAGATGGGCCCTCTCATTTCCACGTGGGCGATGCTCCTGAATTAAAGAAACGCGCAGCCTCCAAAACTCTGGCTGGATGGGGTCGCGCTGACCAATCCTTGCCCAATCTGTAGCGTCCGACGCCGGAAGAGGCAGTAAAGCCGGGATTCAAAGGGCAACGCGGCGCTCACGGCCTTGCCTCATTGGAACCTGCGGAGATCGGTCTCGTTTGGCTGAAGCCATGGCAAAAATCGATCCTAGGACCGTCGCCAGTCTTTTAAGGGAATACGCGCAACGGGCGTCTATGCGCGGCGACAATCCCTATCGCACAAAGGCATACTTGCGCGCGGCAGACAGTCTGATGGCGCTGTCGCAGCCGCTTGATCGGATCATCGCCACCGGCGCCCTCACCAAGATCCCGGGGATCGGTGACGCGATCGCAGACATCGTGACCAAGCTTTACCAAACCGGCACGCACCCAAGCCTTGAGAAGCTGCGCGAGGATGTTCCAGCGGGCGTGATGGAGCTGTTTGCCATACCCGGGCTTCGTCCCGATAAGATACTGAAGCTTCATCAGGCGCTCGGCGTGAACTCGCGGGCGGAGCTCGAGGCCGCAGCAAGAGAAGACCGCATACGCCCAGTCGAAGGCCTCGGCGCCGCGCTTCAGACAAAACTCCTGCAGAACCTGGCCATCGTGCGAAGCGGCGAAACGCAACTTCACCTGCACAAGGCCGCCGCTCTTCTCGAACATGCGATCATATCGGTGAAGCAACAGCATCCAGAGTTTTCGCGCGTCGAAATTGCAGGTGACTTCCGGGCGGTTGCGAGCTCGTTTCCGACTTCGCCCTGGTAGCGCAGGGCAGAAAGTCGACTGGAATCGAGGATACGACCCTCAGGCTTGTTGTCACGGACAGGAAGCACTTTGGCGCGAACCTGCTCGAAGCAACCGGTTCGGCAGACCACCTTGAGCAACTGAAGACGTTCGCGGCCGACAAGGGATTCACCCTAAACGCCGACGGGCTTCATCGCGGGAGAAAGCTGATCGCGTCAGCGACAGAAGAAGAAATCTACCAAGCTCTAGACCTGCAGTTTATCGAGCCTGAATTGCGCGAAGGCAGGGACGAGATTGAGCGAGCGGCAAAGCAGAAGCTACCCGCCCTCATTCGGGATGAAGATCTGCATGGCATCCTGCATTCTCACACGACCGCATCCGATGGCACCGAAACGCTTGAGGCAATGGCTGAAGCCACGCGTAGGCGCGGTTTCGAATACTATGGTGTCGCCGATCATTCGCAGTCCGCTCACTACGCAGGCGGCCTTTCGTTGCAGGAGATTGCTGAACAGCACCGCGAAGCTGACCGGCTGAACAAGGCATACAATGGAAAATTTCGCATACTGAAGGGCATCGAGGCGGACATCCTGGCTGATGGCTCGCTCGATTACCCGAATCATATTTTGGAGCACTTTGATTTCGTCGTCGCGAGCGTGCACAGCCGCTTCAAGTTGCCGAAGAAAGAGCAGACGGAGCGTATCATTGAGGCGATCGGAAATCCTCGGACGACAATCATCGGGCACATGACCGGTCGCCAGCTGTTGCGCCGGCCCGGTTATGATCTCGACATCGACAAGGTCCTCAAAGCGTGTGCGAAATACGGCGTTGCCGTCGAAATCAACGCACATCCGTGGCGACTCGACCTCGACTGGCGCTGGCATCAAAAGGCACTCGATCAGGGCTGCATCTTCAGCATCAATCCGGACGCTCATTCGATCCGCGAGCTCGATCACATGCATTGGGGTGTCGAGATGGCGCGCAAGGGCGGTGTCCCTGCGAAGCGGGTCCTGAACGCGATGCGTTTGACGGCCCTCCTTGCGCATCTCGCACTGCGCAGGCAAACGTCCTAACCTGCTTGTGCGCCCGCCCTATCAGCGCAGGAGTCCGTCATTCTCAAAATCTTCCCAGCCGCGCAAACTGGAGTGCGAGTTCTCATCGGGCCCATAACCAGCTGAAGCTGCAGTTCCGCGACCGCTTCTTTGAGCGCGTTTCATAGCGGCCCTCCCAGCGGCTCGCCGCCTATTCTCTGCAGCTGTCGCTGCGTCCTGTTCGCGCCAGACCGTAACCAGGTCGCGGTCAAGCACATCTTCCACGTGCTGAGGGTCGAACACGTGAAAGGTGATGTTCCTTGCCCGCCCGCGGAGTTTCACCGTTTTCGTCCCGGCGCTCTGCAAGCGACCATCTTTCAACCAGCGGTGCCGTTCGGCCGTCGAGATCGTCAGAATGTCCTCGATTTCACGAGGGATTACGGGCAAGTCTTCGATATTCTGCAGTGCTTTGGATACGATCCCGAATACCACCTGCACATCGTTCTCGGCGCCCTCAGACATGCGCAGGGTAAGCACGCGGGACTCGATATTGAGCAATTTCCTGAACTCCGTTGGAAGGCGGGCGCGTATTTCGAGAAAAATACCCCTCGCTCTGACGGACGATCCAAACGTTGCAGCCGGGGTCAAAGGCCACTCTCCAATCAGCTTCGCTGTTGCATTGATTTTACGGCGCGTGGACATGCCCCTTTATATAGGTCCCCGATAGTCGGCAGCGATGAGCCGATCGCAAAGCCAACATGAGTTCTAATCCGCCAGCGGTCTGAACCACGATGCCCAAAGGCGCAACCACGATTGTGAGCGGGGCCGTTTGCAACTTCGGCTAACAGGAAACGGCAGAGTTGATCTCGAAGTGCGATATCAGGCGCGTCGCCGCCTGGCGGCTTTTTGGGGGCCGTTTGCTGTCCGTCCGGTTATTGCCGAGGGACCAGTTAAAGCCGCCGTTCGGCTCACGACCTCTTCGCGGAATACAAGGCAAGTTCAGATCCCGCGGAAGTCGACATTGAACTGCCTCTCCGTTTACACGTTTGGCAAATGTTGCGAATGGAGGGAGTTGCATGTTTGAAGGTTTCTCGCTGGAGCAGATCAAACTTCCGGAAGCGACGCTCAGAGTGCGGGTTGGTGGAAGGGGCCACCGCTTCCTGATGCTGCACGGTCATCCTCGCACCCATGCCACTTGGCATCGCGTGGCGCCGATTTTGGCTGAGGAATACACCGTAATTTGCCCTGGTTTTCGGTGCTCGCCCTTGCGGTGTGTCGCAACACAATCAGCGCGTCCGGTTTGCCGTGAACAGATCTTGCTGATGCACCAGTTCGTCCGCGACGGGCTGACGGAGGCGGCGTGTGCCATTCGGGTGGATGGCCGAAAATAACCCCACCTCTGCATGACGCGAATTGTCCCAGCCCGGGTAGGCCGTTATCGGGTACAGGCAAATACCCTCGAATCGATGCTCCGACACCCATAGCGGCACGCACCTCGTCGCGGCATACATAGTGGAGCCAAGCCGGCCCGCCGGATCCCTCTGAGCCGGTCTCGGCAATGAACATCGGCTTACCGTACCGATGAGCAACCTCGAGCAACATTTCCGACAAAGCGCGGTACTCATGGTGTCCCATCGATATCGTCGGCCCGTTTATTTACCATTGATTGGGCGGCTAGAAATTCAGGCCCACGACATCGACAACATCTTCGCTCCCGCCCAACTCAGGTTCGACGCGGCCCAGCAACATGTCGTAAGCTTCGAACTGCCCCTGACGGGCGTTTTCGGCCCGACCCCGTTCGCTGCGGGTCCGGTCACGAGGAGCGATTTGGATAAGGGGCTCGGCCCAGACAAATCTGCAGGCGGGGTCGATCTCCCGCATTGCACGAACACCCGCGATGGCAGCCTTCACGAGATGCCGCTTGAACCATCCACGTTTGTTCGGCCCCACGCGGGAAATAGCCGACCTCAACAGCCCATGCGAAAAAGGAGATCTAGTTGATGGGACACAACAGAGGCGGTGTTCCGGCGATCGAACGCTGTACGCTCACGGCTTCTGCCGCGAACGAGGCATAGGCATCGATGAAATGCAGCGATCGCTGATCGACATGGTCTGGAGATCCGTAATGGAAGATGTCCCAGATAACCTGGACACCTGCCGATCGGGCCGCCTTGACCATTGGCGCCCAACTTGACCAGTCATAGGCGAAGCTTGCGGAACCGGAGCCTCCACCTGGTGCTCGTCCATACGCCCCACTTCGCTCATTCGAAGTCTTCTTTCAGCAGTCGGCTTCGAACTCGGCCGCCTTGTTAGGACCGGGAACCGCGTTGGCGAAATACCGCATCCAATGGGGCGCGCCATCTTCGTTGCTCAGTCCAGCTCGTCCTGGCGCGACCGGGTAATGCCGAACCGATTTGGTCGAGCCTTTGTTCCTGTGGTGGACTGTCCGGAGCTGGGTGGCGAAGGAGGAACAAGGAGGGCCGTGCCAAGTTCGGGGCGATATACCACCGCCGCCGATCGACTCGAGCGGCTGCTCAGCAACAAGAGAGGCACGGGATCACATGACCGTTCAGATTCGACTTTCCGAGATCGACCACGCCAGGCGCGAGGATCGTGGCGACGGCGCTTGGAGCATCGCACCGGACTTGGGCTATTTGCGCCTAGCAATCGTCAATGTCGTGTTCTTCGGCGCACCGGGCAGCGGAGATCGGAACTGGATGCTGATCGATACCGGGTTGCCGACGTCCCGCGGCAGCATTCTTGCGGTCGCGGAAAAGCGGTTTGGCACGAACGCACGGCCGGCCGCGATCATCCTGACCCACGGCCATTTCGACCATGTGGGAACGGTTCTAGACCTCGCGAATAGGTGGGACGTGCCTGTCTTCGCGCATCCACTCGAGCGCCCCTATCTGGACGGAACCGCGTCCTATCCGCCACCGGATCCCTGGGTCGGGGGTGGACTGATGGCGCTGCTTTCGCCGCTTTTTCCACGGGGGCCAATTGATCTTGGCAACCGTTTGGAACTCCTACCTGCCGACGGATCGATCCCCGGAATGCCCGGATGGCGATGGCTACACACACCCGGGCACGCTCCTGGGCATATCTCGCTCTGGCGCGAGGAGGACCGCTCGCTGATCGTAGGGGACGCTTTCATCACCACCGGTCAGGAGTCAGTCTATGAGGTCGCCGTTCAGGATCTTGAGATGCACGGTCCGCCGCGCTACTTCACGCCGGACTGGGATGCGGCGGAAAGATCCGTGAAGCACCTGGCTGCCCTGAACCCGCACATGGTCATCAGTGGACACGGTGCGGCTGCTGCGGGAGTGGGCATGCGTCAAGCTCTTGACAGCCTGGCTGAGCGGTTCAGGGTGTTCGCCGTCCCGCCGAAATTGAAATTCGTGCGCGAGCCGGCGGCAGTCCTAGGTAGCTGAGGCTAACTGAGCCGCCGTCGTTCTGAAGTATGATCAAGTTGGGCAGACTCTGTCTCTCGACCCGGTAGAGTTACCCGTCGGGTCGCGCTTTCCATCGTCGCGACAAACTCTGACAAGCGGAACAAACCCGGGAGGCGCCGGGTTAGGGTCGCTCGATCGGCGCAGGGCGACTGCGGCCAAGCGCCCCGAAGTTCTGCGTCAGGAGAAGACGTCAGATGGAAAACGAGTACCCGAAGGACGCGTCCTCTCCGCCCGCGAGCCGACCGGCAATAAGTTGTTCGAGTCCACACGCGTCGGCATCCGCCAAGACTTGGCTTTGATTCGCTCATCGGCCAAAACCGTGGAGGAGACCAAATGGCAAATCTGGGAAGATTGGCGATCGCGATGCTTGGCGTTCTGGCATACCAAAACCGCGACAAGCTCTGTGAATTGATTCCGGGAGCGGGGTATCTTAACCCAAACGACCCGCAACGCAGAATTCTGGCTCAGATAACGAATGGCGTGTCGAGGGCTGACCTTGGTGAGATCCTCGACCGGTTCAGGGAGGTGGGGGCAGGATCGAAGGTCGACTCGTGGGTTGGCAGCGGGCCAAACCAACCGATTGAGCCAAGGGACGTCCAAGCGGCAATGGACGAAGGTACACTCACGTCCATTTCGATGCAGACGGGTCTTTCGCGCGAGGAGCTAATCAAAAGGATTGCGCGGGATCTACCCGAGACAGTCAACGAGATGACGCCGAATGGTGAATGGCCGCCTGAGCCGACACATGGCTTGGATAAGTCGACCCTGCTCGACAATGTATCCTAGGGGACACAGCCAGGAATGCAGCCGGCCAAGGCGAGATCCAGGGTGGCAACTCTACACCGGGGGACGCTCCTGCGCGATCGCCTTCATCCGCTCGCGAACCAAGGATCTGTTTCGAGCGCGCCGAACGCGCAACTGGCCGCCATCCTGAAAATGCGGCACCGCTGCATCGCGGCGCCCTCGCTCGCGTATATCGGTGAGCGGAAGAAGGCGCGTTCCTGGCTGGCCAGAGCGCTGGCGATCGATCCGGACGACTTCGTGACGCAGTACAACGCCGCTTGCATGTATTCCGTGCTCGGGGAAGTGGAGGAAGCGGTGCGGTACCTGGAAAGAGCCGTCGGAGGAAGCGTGAGTCAGAACCTATTGGAACGAATCCCGTCACGAAGTCGATTTCGACGCCATTCGCGATCACCCGCGGTTCGTGCAGCTTCTTAGTTCACTTGGCTTGTGACGCACAGCTGTACTTGCACAAGCTTCGGCCTGCCTAGCAGCCGCGTTCGGTTTGGGTGGCGGATTCAACTGATCGCAGCAACACACGAGTCTGTCTGAAAGATGGAGTGTGAGCCATGAAGCAGCGAAGTCGCATCTGCTACTCGGCCGCTCAGCGCCTGAGATTTGGGTTCGATGGCAGGCGGGCGAGTCGATGAGCTCGATCGGACGACGATTCGATCGGGAGTCTTCATCGGTCCGTTCTTGCCGCCGCGCCTGGGCCTTGCACTGGCGGGCTGCCGGCCTTGCCTGTCGCCGGTGGTGTTTTCCCGCACATTTTGCTGCTGCCGCTGCTTGTGCTGCTCACCTGGCCGCTCGCCATGGGCAAGTATTTCGCCCCGGCATCGTCTCTGCGGGGTTTGCTTCGTCGGCAAAGGACATCGCCAGCTGGCCTCACAGCTGCGGTCGATCGCGGCCGAATCGGGATTGATGCTGGCCGACGCGCTGGCCGGCGGCCGCTTCACCCGCTACAATGATCTGTTGATGCCTGCCGGCATTATTGCCGGGGCCGGCGACCGGTTGTTCGATGCGAAAGCCGAGGCTCTTAGACTACAATCGGAGATTCCTAGTTCGTTTGTCGATATCATCCCGCAGGCCGGCCACATGGTCCACCACACCGCACCGCACCGCTAGCTGTTCTCGCCATGGTGGACAGGGTCGCTGCCGCGGCCAGCATGAAGGAGGCCGGCACTGGCGCGATCCCGAAGAAGTGGAATCGCGATTTTCGGAAAAGATCATGCTCAAAAGCAATAGGTAGAACCCCGTCCCGACTCTATCGGGTGGCGAATCCGATGATTTACTTCACGGCGGCACGCACTTCAGCGAACCGCATCCTGTGCATCCATCCGCGCCGGTTCGGCTAACATCGACGTCGAGGTCCCGTATCTTGGGGATTTGGCCAGGGGAACGGCCCCAATTCCGTGTTCGGCTTCTGCCTCTCTTTGTGGCTGCCAGCATCTAGTCGTCTGCAAATCGAGGCCACGGACTGACAAGCACCCCCGCACTACAAGGAGCTGGCGGTCGGAGAACAAATGTAGACATGTCGCACCATCCTTGCGGGTACGGCTTGCGATGCATACTGACGGTCGAGGGCTTAATGTAACCAAATCAACGGCTCGGCGTTTCGGTCAGCGCCGTTGCAATGAGCGAAGCCATAACCTCTGTCACGAGCATAGACTGGCGATTTCATGAGTCGCAATTTTCTGGTGATCGAACCTGAGGAAGGAATTGCCGTGCTCAAGGGGCTTGCCTCCTCGGCGCGGATCTCGATGCTGAAACTGCTGCATGAGAAGGGGCCGATGAATGTCAACGAAATCGCCGCCGAGCTGTCGCTTCCGCAGTCAACCGTCTCGACCAATATCCAGGTGCTGGAGGATGCGGGGCTGATCCGCACCGAGAGCCTGAAAGCGAAGAAAGGCAACCAGAAAATCTGCTATCCGACCGCCGAAAAAGTGCTCATCGTGTTCAAGGGTGAGTATCGTAAGGTCAAGAACGACGCGATCGAAGTGTCGATGCCGATCGGGCTTTACACCGGCTTCGAGGTTACCGCGCCCTGCGGCCTTTGTTCGCCGGACGGCATCATCGGTCTGCTCGATGTGCCGAACACTTTCCTTGATCCGGACCGCATGAAAGCCGGTCTGCTATGGTTCACGCGCGGTTTTGTCGAATACCAGTTCCCCAACAATGCCAAGCTCGCCAATGCCGAGATCACCGGACTCGAAGTTGCGTTAGAGCTGTCTTCGGAGGTGCCGGGCACCAGCGCCGATTGGCCCTCGGACATCACGCTGACGATCAATGGCGTCGATGTCGGCACATGGACGTCACCGGGAGATTTCGGCGACAAGCGCGGCGTCTTCACGCCCTCCTGGTGGAAGCTCAAGGGCTCGCAATACGGCAAGCTGAAGACCTGGCGAATTGCCAAGGACGGCACCTATGTCGACGGCGTCAGGATTTCCGAAACCGGCCTCGCCGCACTCGATCTGAAGAGCCATCATTCAATCCGCGTCCGTATCGGCGTCAAGGACGACGCCGAGCGCCCCGGCGGGATCAACATTTTCGGCATGGGCTTTGGAAATTACGATCAGGACATCCTGCTCAGGATCAAAACCGCGTGAATCGACTGGCCGCGTTGCTGCGCTCAGTTACAGTTCATTGCTAGGCTAGGCTTGCAGCTGGCACCGCCGTCCATGAGGCGACCGGCTTGCCTGACGTGTATAGATCCCTCGTCGCAAGCTTTGCCCACTGGCTGCGAATCCCCTGCTACCCTCAATCACCAGTACAAAGCGATCCGTCCCACCAACCAACAGCCAGAGCATCCTCCGTTCCGGCAAATGCCGGAACTTACCATCTAGGCAACTCTCGAAAGTATATGCCGATCCAGGTCACACTTAGCCAACCCGAACCGCCAGCGATGGTTCGTAGCCTCACGCCTGCTCTGGTAGAACAAGGTCAGTTGCCGGCCGTCGATCATCACCGTCGAATGGCCATTCTCGCCGGGCTCACCAGGGTCGAGAACGGGGCCAACGGAAACGTAGGGACCCTTGACGTCATCGGCGATGGCGAAGAAGACGCGCTGCCGGCTGCCGCGCGGACCTTCGGGGAGGAAGCAGGTGGCGTTGAGAAGCACACGACCGTCCGGCAGCTCGACGAGCTGCGCGCCTTCGATCCCCCATTCGTAATCGGGGTGCTCGCGCGCATTGTGATGTGGCACGTCGAGATGATCGAGTATCTTGCCGAGACGTTTCCATGGCCCGAACCAGGAATCGGATTGGCTGCGCGCCAGATAGACATCAGGCTGGGGCACCCTGGTGAATTTGGGCATGCCTGAATAGACGATATAGCGCTTGCCTCCGACGATTGCGGGGTGGGGATCGTAGATGCCGTCCTCATCGGTGTCGGGCAGCGACAATAACGCCGGATTGAGCACCACCCAATGAAAGCCGTCATTGGACACCGCGTGCTCGCAACGTCCGCCGGACTTCATGAATTCGGTCTGGATAAACATGTGGAAGACGCCGCACTCATGAATGACGCCGGGCGCCGCAATGCCAGATCCGGTTACCGGCAAAACGATCGCCTCGTGCTCTGTCCAGGGTCCATAAAGATCCGGCGCTGTGGCGTGGAGGATTTTCCAGCTCTCTGTTGTGACGGTGCCGCTGGAGCCGAAGACGTGCCAGAGCGTGCCGTCGAACACCGGACAAGGGTCCTTCAGATCATCCACAACCTGCGGGTGAAACAATGGAAAGACGTTGGTTTCAAAGTCGATCTTCATTCGCCAGCCATCCCTCGATTCGTCTCGGTCTCCATTCAAATGAACCACCGGCGCGACTCAGATGAATCGATTCCAAGCGTATTTATAGCTCCGCTGATGAACGGTTGTTGAACGATTGAAGGATTTGAACCGCTCTGTGGCAAAGGGCCACATTTGGGGAGCCCGACCTGACGCGAGGGGCTTCATCATGTGGATCGAATGGGGGCGGTCGGCTCGCCCCTTCTCTGTCGAGCCGTCGCAAGTGGAGCGGACGGCTGGTCTCGCCCGAGACAGTTTGGAGCTATGGAACAACTTATCGGGATGGAAGTTATATAGAAGGCTGCGAACTTCATGTCAAAGCTGCCTCGATTGACTTTTGTTAGTCGAGGCATTTTGTAACTATATCGAAGGATAATCTACATGGAAATGGCGGCGGGCCGGGCCAAAACACCAAAAAACCCTGTACAACCGTCTATTTTAATTTGCTTTTCACACCTCCGATGGAACTTCGTATATCAGAGACCACAACACATTCTGACCCTGGCGTCAAAACAGCAACAGCTAATTTACTTCGAAGAGCCGATCTTCGATGAGAGGCGCCACCCTTCGATGCGGGTGCACAATATTACCCCCAAGATCAGAATAGTGACGCCGCTGATCCCAGTTGGTACTTCCGCGACCAGGGCGGACGCAATCCAGCGCAGGTTCGTCGATCAGATCCTCGCCTCCACGCCGCATGACCGATTGACGACCTGGTATTACACGCCCATGGCGCTACGCTTCAGCGATCATCTCGCCTGTGACGTCTGCGTCTACGACTGCATGGATGAACTCTCCGCGTTCAAAGACGCTCCCGCAGAGTTGACGCAGTTGGAAAAGGCGCTGTTGCAACGTGCCGATGTCGTCTTCACGGGCGGGCAGAGCCTCTACGAGGCCAAGCGCAGCTTGCATCGGGCGATCTTTCCCTTCCCGAGCAGCATCGACGTTACCCATTTCCATCAGGCTAGGGCGCCAGGTGAAGACCCGTTCGATCAGGCCGACATACCTCACCCGAGGGTGGGGTACTTCGGGGTCATCGACGAACGGCTCGACCTTGAACTTATCGCGCATGCGGCTGCGGCAATGCCAGACGTGCATTTTGTCATGCTCGGCCCTGTCGTCAAGATCGATCGGGCGAGCCTTCCCACGGCAGGCAACCTGCATTGGCTGGGCGGCAAGTCCTATGCAGACCTGCCGAACTATCTCAGGCATTGGAGTGCCGGCTGGATGCCGTTCGCGCTCAACGAAGCGACCCGCTACATCAGCCCGACCAAGACTCCCGAGTTTCTTGCGGCAGGACTGCCGGTGTTGTCCACGGCGATCGTCGACGTTGTGCGTACCTACGGCGTCGAAGGCCTTGTCGAGATTGTCGAGGCGGAGGACATCGAGGCCAAGCTTCGCTCGATCCTGGCCCACCCCCGCGATTTCCTGGTGAAGAAGGCCGACGCCTACCTCGCCGACATGTCCTGGGAGAAGACCTGGAGCGCGATGGCTGCCCACATCGAGCGCGCCCATGCGATGAAGAGCGTCGTCCCATTCCTGAGGAGGGCGTGAGCGTGTTCGACTGGTTGATCGTAGGGGCCGGTTTCGCCGGCAGTGTGCTGGCCGAGCGTATCGCATCGCAACGGCAGGAAAGCGTCCTGATCATAGACAGACGAAATCACGTCGGCGGCAATGCCTATGACTGCTACGACGAGGCGGGAATACTAATTCACCGTTACGGGCCTCACATCTTTCACACCAACGCCCAATCGATCGTCGACTATCTGTCGCAATTCACGCAATGGCGGCCTTACGAACATCGCGTGCTGTCGCTGGTCGATGGAAAGCTGCTGCCGATACCGATTAATCTCGACACCATAAACCGCCTCTACGGCCTTGAATTGACGTCCGAGCAGCTGCAGGACTTCTTCGCTTTCCGACGCGAAACGGTCAAAGAAGTCCGCACCGCCGAGGACGTCGTGGTGAGCACAGTAGGCAGAGAGCTCTACGAGAAATTCTTCCGCGGCTACACGAGGAAGCAGTGGGGTGTCGACCCTTCCCAGTTGAGCAAGTCAGTGACTGCGCGAGTCCCGACCCGGACCGATCGCGACGATCGGTATTTTGGCGACAGCTTCCAGAACATGCCGGCAGGCGGGTATACGCGCATGTTTCAGCGCATGCTGGATCACCCTAAGATCAAGATCATGCTGCAGACCGACTACCGCGAAATTCGCGACAAGATCCCCTTCCAGCAGATGATCTATACCGGTCCGATCGACGAGTATTTCGACTGGAAGCTTGGTCGCTTGCCCTACCGTTCGCTGCGCTTTGAGCACACGACGCTTGATTGCGAGCAGTTTCAACCGGTCGCCGTCGTCAACTATCCGCAGACGGAAAAATACACACGGATCACCGAGTACAAGCATCTGACCGGTCAGCAGAGTCCGAAGACCAGCCTCACCTACGAATACCCCACCGACGTCGGAGATCCTTATTACCCGGTGCCGCGGGCTGAAAACGAGGCTTTGTACAAACGATACGAAGCTTTGGCCGCGGCGTGCCCGGAGGTCTGGTTCGTCGGACGTCTTGCAACATATCGCTATTACAATATGGATCAGGTGGTCGGCCAGGCATTGGCTACGTTCGGGCGCATTCAGACACGCCTGCCAGCAAACGGGATGCTCGTCACGCCGACGCAGCGCGAGGCGGCCGAGTGAATGATGCGCCGGCCTGACCGGCGTCGGGCGACCCACGGCCAAAGAGGCTCATGTTTCTCGGCTTCTCGGCGAACAGCTCTAGATATGCTGTGCTGTTGATGCAGCTGAAAAGCGCGCACTGTTCGTATCAGCGAGGCTATAGCGCGCTTGCTTGTTGTTCCTCAAACGCCAAGAACGATTGGCGCTGGCGCTCCAACTCGTCCGCAAGTGGCTTGCGAACAGTGCGCGAGCCGTCCGCATGAATGGTGGAGAACAAGCCGACTTCGGCGTGGCGCGAATTGTCCCAACCTGGGTAGGCCGTCACCGGGTACAGGCATATACCCTGAACAGGTGCACCGAGGCTCGTCGCATCGCGCACTTCGTCGCAAACGTAGTGAAGCCAGGCTGGCCGGCCTGAACCTTCGGCGCCGGTCTCGGCGATGAACATCGGCTTCTTGTATCGTTCGGCGACCTCGACCAGCAATTCCGAAAGTGCACGGTATTCGTGGTGCCCCATCGGTATCGTTGGGCCATTCAAGTACCATTGGTTGTGCGGATAGAAGTTGAGGCCGATGACGTCCACAACGTCCTCGCTGCCGCCCAACTCCGGTTCCACGCGCCCGATCAGCATGTCATACGCCTCGAATTGGCCCTGGCGAGCATTTTCGGCGCGCCGCCGCTCGGGGTGAGTACGGTCACGAGGAGCAATATGGATCAGCGGTTCAGCCCAGATGAACCTGCAGCCGGGTTCGGCCTCCCGCATGGCCCTCACGCCGGCGACCGCTGCCCTGACAAGGTGTCGTTTGAACCATCCACGCTTGTTCGGCCCGACTCGGGGGAAATAGCCGACCTCCACAGCCCATGCAAAAAACGAAATCTCGTTGATCGGGCACACCAGGGGAGCCACCCCGGTTGCGGAGCGATGAACCCGAACAGCTTCCGCGGCGAAACGGACGTAGGCCTTGATAAACCCCGGGCCACCTTGGTCGATATGGTCTGGCGAGCCATAGTGGAAGATATCCCAGATAATCTGCACCCCGGCCGCCTGGGCTGCTTCGATCGCCGACGTCCAACTCGACCAGTCGAAGACTCCGGGCGCCGTTTCAATCAGGTGCCAGCGCAAGCCGTCGCGGATCGTGCGAAGCCCAAGCTCGGCACAACGGCGATAGTCGCCATGTGCATGGATGTCATGTGAGGTCGCGCGGATCAGATCAAGACGGGCCCCGTCGGCGCGCCTGTGGGAGGAACACTCGAAACCAGCCATGAAAAAGCTGTCGAACCCGGAAGAGCCTGCCGTGGGCCGACGAGCGGTATCCTCGTTCATACCAACATCCTGTCGCCCAAGGCGTGGGCAAGTAATCGCATTCGCAGTCCCCATTGTCAGTTCCGGTGGCTAGTCGAAACCGGTCGGCCACCACCACGTCGACGGCTCGGCGGCTGCGGTGTACACGTGTGCCTGGATTGGCGAATACAACCAAGCTCCAATCCCGTCTGCCGGGGGCCGCGGTCGCGTCGATTCGATCCGAAGTTATGCGGCCTGTTGCATCGCCCGTTCGTTGACGCCTGTTTCGCCTAGTCGGGTGAGCGCCTCATCGGTTGCTTTTTCTTCCTTGAGCGTCTGTTCGAGTAGCGGGACGGCGTCTTTCAGACCAAGTAACCCGGCCCATGTGACAAGAGTCCCGTAGCGCGCTATTTCATAATGTTCGACGGACTGGGCTGCAGCCACGAGACCCGCGTCCAATGCCGGAGCCTCCTCGAATTCCTCCAAAATCTCCTGTCCTTCTTCGATGATGCCGTCGATCGCCGGGCACGTTTTCCCTTGGGCTCTCCTGCCAAAGGCGTCGAAAACTTGCTGCAGACGCTCGATCTGACCTTCCGTCTCGTCACGATGTTTTTCGAACGCCGCCTTCAACTCTTCGGACTCCGCGCCCTTTGCCATTTTCCGGAGCGCCGTCAGAATCTTGCGTTCGGCGTAGTAGATGTCTTTCAGACCATCATAGAAAAGGTCTTCCAAGCCCTTGGAGCTGCCCTGAGAGCTTTTTTTCGTCGCCATTGTCATCTCCTCTTTCATTTCTATCGACGCATGCATGGCTCTAACTGGACCAGTCTCTTGTTGTTCCTTCGGCGACGGCACACCGGCAGCCAACAGCGAGCGACGGTCGGGTTGACCGCTGATTTCAGTCCGCCGCGCCAGCAGCGGCTTGAGCATCTCGGCTGCGCTCCATTGCGGAAGTTCCGGAATGAGGATCGTCTGCCTGAAGGGTTTCCGCTGTCATCGAGTCCTTGCGGCCGCATTTTTCGCAACGGACCTTTGCCCGCACCTGATCAAGGTTCCCGATCTCTTCTCGGGCCCCCAATGGCGTCGAACCTGGACGAAGTTGCCGACCAGATCAGCAGTGTATAGGGGCCGCGGGCCTGTTTTGCGATGTAGTTGAACTCACCTTGAGGCAGCTGCTCGCGCAGGCGTTTGGACGACAGGCGGACGGCATCATGGCCTCTAAATTCGAATTCGAGGTCAAGAGGACCACGTCCACAGCATAGTTGCACCTAAGATCCTCCTCGATGTCGCCAGCGGCGCGAAGCCTCAGATGGTCTTCGAAAACCCCCTCTGCGGACCGAGCATGTCATGTCTCCTTTGCAGTACCGGAAAGGCCGTGGACAGCCGTGTCGTCCTTCGCGATGCTGAACGGATGCGACGGCGGTTTGTTCCTGAGGCCAACATGCGCTGGAGCCGGATTGACTTGCACCCCCGATCACAAACGAATGAGAACATTCAATCGGGGTCCTCATGGCTTCCGCCATCGACATTCTGGCATGCTGACCAGCGACGAGGTCGGCAATTGTCCAGGACTAGAGCGGCCGGCCAGGTGCAGCGGTGCCGGGGGGACCTCACGCTCCAAGGCCGTCCCGGCCTTCGCCAGCGACAACCACAGGGCCTGCAAAAAAGCTTCATCTGCTTGCGGTGTTAATCCGACCTCCTTGCAATGTTCAACGATCCTGTCCTGGATCGACACTGCGGTTTCATACCGTTGGACAACCCTTGCCAGAACGTCCTGACAGGTGCCAATCGCCACCTCCCGAATGTGGTCAGCGACGGGAGAGAGGGCAGCACGGGTGACATCATGAGCAACGGGGGCGTCCCGATCAGTCGGATGTATTCCGCCTCGGGCTGCCCATAAGAACGATCCGCCAACGCGCGTCTATAGCAATAGCTTCAGCCTTCAATTGAACAAAGCAATCGTGTAGGGACCGGTCCTCACCCATGACCAGGGCTGCCCCGGTCATACCGTCAAAGCCAATAAGGCCAACCTCGGCCTCGACCTCAGCCCGAAGCTTCGCCACCATTAACCCGAGACCGCTCTCGAAGAAATCGACGGTGTCAATCGGGACCGAGGTCTGCTCCAGGTGCGTCCTCAGTCCCAAGTGACGGGCTTCGAGGTGAGGCTGCAGCAACGTCAGATCCGGTGCGCTCAGGCGCCGCAACAGTTCGTTCTTGAACGAGGTTTCCATCTGCGCTGTCTCCCGATCGGGGCGGAAGGGCGATGGTCGCTCACAGCTGACGATGCCCTAACAATTGTCGACAGTCAGGGGAAAGTATACCTAAAAGGGCGGGGAGTCTCAAAAAGCTACTATGCTGACCAGAGAAGCTCGTCAGTCTGGCGATCATCAAGATGCTGCTAACAAGCAGTGTCCGCCTCTACCGGTCGAAGGTTGCCTTCGCAATCTGGTGTGCGCCTTTTGTCGAAGCATACGGCCCCAAACTGATTCATCCTCTGGGGAAGCCAAGCGGTATCGACGCTGCCTGAAAACTTACGCGCAAGCGCTCCACACTTTCGGGGCGGCGCTTTGTCGATCGCCCAGAGTAGCCAAGCACCCCTTCTTTATCCCATAGTATTCGTCTTCGCCTATTGCTCCGGAACGGCAGAGGTTTGCGGACGATTTCGTGCTGCTTCGGCAATTTCCGGGATGTATTTCGTCGCGGTGCAGCTTCGGTTCACATTGGCGCGTGCGTCGAATACCTCTTTCTCGCAGACCCGCTTGGCGAGCTCGATAGGCACATGAACTGCCAGAGGCACTTCCACCTCGGAGATTCCAAGCTCCCGTGCGATCTGCTGTTTCACTTCGTGCCTGCCAAGCGAAACGTCGACGCCGACATCCTCGGCATCTTCGGTTGTCGATGATGTGCCTTGCCCCGGAAGATCTTGCTGCTCGGTCTGAGCAAATGACTGCACGGCAAAGAGTTGCAACGCGAACACGGCGAGCGGCAAAATTCGTTGGAATACTCTCATGCCTGGCTCCTGCAGGTGCCTTTAACAACGGCAAAGTATTTGAAGCGTTCCAGAGGCGGGGATGCGCGCGCTCAGCGGCAGTCGAGGCGGGTTTTTTCTGTTGGCGTGGAATACGATATGGCGACCATGGTTGGGTGCCGACAGCCGACTGTGCTGGCACATCGGAGTGTAGGAATTTGCCTACCGAGAAAGAAAGACAAGCCAGAGACGAGCGCACCTCGGATGCTGTACGAGGATTGACCGACATTGAGCGTGCTGCACGAGACGCAAAGACCGCGGCTTCGGGAGCGCCTGAAGGCCGCACTTGCTGTGACGTCGGCCCGCGGCATCTAAACCGAAGAGGACACCAAAACCGCGAAAGCCTAGCAGTCACTTGCACCACACGGGAGCTTGCATTCAACCCCACGGTGCTCAAGATCCAAGTAGGCTCTGCAGCTCTCTAGGCTCAGAACGTCGTGCACCCAAGTTAGATCCTGCTGCAGCAGTCAGGACTACCCCAGAACGAATATGGCCAGCAGGGCAACAAAGAGAACAAGGGCGATCGCGGCGCCCCAGATGAGGACCTTTCCGGTGCCGCGTTGCTCTTCCTCGCGAGAAACGTCTTTCGCCATTCCATGCATCCTTTGCGAAGGTCCAAACTGAGCAACGTGCCGTGCCAGGCTGTTCCCAACGCTCTCGGAGCCAACTTGGTGTCAGTCCAACTGCCGGTTGCCGTAGGGCTTCTTCGCTCTAGCGCTATCGGCAATACAGCGCGGCTCTCCTCTGAGCGCGACCGCAGCTCCCTTCAGGCAAGATGCGCGAGCAGACGGATATCTATCTGACCGAAAGCAAAAGAAACCACGCGTGCCCCACTGAAAGCACAAGCAAGCGCAAAGGTTCCTGAACTGATGCTCGGCTGGCGGGAACTTGCTCGCCAGCCGAGTTGAGTTCAGGCGGTGGTCGGGGGAGATCAGCCAGCCACACGCTGGTGATTCCAACCTGAGCCGATGTGCCAATCAGCAACCTTCGTCGGTCTTTTTCACCTGGCCCGGCGCGGCGGTGTTGGCTGTCGTGTCCTGCTGACCAGGCGCCGCCTGCTGAGCGCTGCCAGTCTGCTGGCCGGGCGCACAGTCCCTGGCCGAGTTCGGATTCGTGGTGCCGCTGGTGGTGGTCGTGTCGGTGCCCTGATCGCCGGACATGTTGGTGCCGCTGCTCGTCGTGCCGGTGCCCTGATCCGTCGTGCTGGGCATGGTTGTCGTGGTCGAGGTGCCGCTCGTCGAGGTTCCGCTCGAAGTTCCGCTCGAAGTTCCGCTGGTCGCCTGGGCAAAGGAAAGCCCGGCCGACACCGCCAGCACGGCCGAAGCCAAAAGGATGCGTTTCATCTTCTTTCTCCTGTCTGAATGCGCGGGATGCGCCTGGCAAATTGAACAGGCAGACAGAAGGAGTGTTCCCCGATGAAGTTCAACTTTTGTAACTCTGGCCGTAGGTCAGCCTTAGGATGGCCGGCGTATATTAGAAACCTCATGACGGCGGCTCGAGTCGAAAAGCAATCAACGAGCGGATAGGCCGTCGCGTTCCTTGTGACTGCAGTGGCGCGGTGAGGCACAAGGCTCAATGCGGAGCGCCAGCGGCCGCGATCAGCGCCTCGTCGAGAATCCACTTCAGCTTCGCCGAGCGCTGGTAGCTTCATCTGCTTGCCGTTCTTACTTGCCAGGAACGACATGCAGCGGTCGCAGTATGCCATGCGGGACCTTCAATATGTCGCCGTATGTCGCCGCGTCGGATAGCCAGGAAGCGGCCAGTGCCAGTTGGACTTTGTGATGGAGCGGCGCAGCGGCGAGCATCCACGGGCCGTTTTCCTTGCGCCGATCTTCCGCGATCTTGGCCTTTTCCACGCATCGCTGCAGGATTTTTCGCGAGGTGAATTGAGACCCGCCACGACGCTGATCTCTGCGACGGTCAAGGCCCGTTCGGCGGGCTCTACTCCGGAACAATGTCCTCTTCTGAAAGTTTCCTTAGATCGCAAAGGAGATTCGAGATGTCAGAAAGCCGCGAATGGTTTGTCCAATGGCTTAGAGATGCCCATGCCATGGAAGAGCAGGCAGAAACGATGTTGAACGGGCAGTTGGGTCGCATCGAGAACTATCCCGAGCTGAGCGACCGGATCCGACTGCACCTCGACGAGACGAAGCAGCAGGCTGCCCGGCTGAAGACTTGTCTCGATCAGATGGACGAGGGTTCATCCACGATGAAGGACGCTGGCGGTAAGCTGACGGCGATGGCGCAATCGCTGAGCGGCGTCTTCGCTGGAGACGAGGTGATGAAAGGATCGCTCGCGAGCTACACGTTCGAGCACATGGAAATCGCCTCCTACACGATCCTGATTGCCGCTGCTCGATCGCTCGGCGAAACGGAGGCTCTTCGGGCTTGCGAAGAGAATCTGCGAGAGGAAGTCGCGATGGCGGATTGGCTGAAAACCCGTCTTCCCTCGACGACCGAGCAGTTCCTCGCGCGGGCCGAAGCGGACAGCGACAGCGCCAAGCGGTGATCGGGTAGGAACGTAGTGACCGTGAACTGGGTGATCGGGATTCGTCCGCTAGCGCGTCCCCCTTCGTGAACGCTGGGCAACGAACACGCCTAGCAGGCGGTCGTCGAGCTGCGCATTTCGAGAAATTGCAACGACGAGCGATGCTAATATTGCGGCGTCGTCACTTAGAGAGTTGAAGCGTTCGTCTGCGCAAGCCTGGTCGAATACGCATTGGCACTAGCCAAGATCGGAAGGGCTAGCGCAGCGCTCGGCGAGATCGAGCTTGAGGGGGCGTGTTAAAACGTTCGAAACGAGGTCGCGATAGCGGAATGCCCGAGAACACTCGTCCCTGATCACTGAGCAGTGCGTGCGCGGGCGCCGGCAGCGCCAAGCCGGATCGAAGAAAGTTCGTCCTGACAGCGGACAGAGCGCGCCCTTGCGCTCACGTTATGGGGTCGGCAGCACTTGCACGGTTTTCGGGGTGAATTCCGCTTCAGCCGGTCGCTGGCGGTTTCGCTGAAGGCCGTGACCGACCGGCCGACGATCATCATGCTCGAAGGGGTTGACCGCTTTGTCCGATCTTCTCCGCCGTGCGCATCGTCATCGCGCCGTCCGTGGTTCCAGAATATGCAATCCGATGGCTGAACTCGTCGGGACTCGATAAATGTGAGCGCGGCATCATACTTTGCCTTCAGGACGACTGTTTCTCTGCAATGACCTCGGTCTACGCTCATCCAGTTCGGTCGGTGTCCAGACGTCGTTGATAGGCAAAGCCGACAGCCGCGGCGACTGCCAAACCTGCCGCCGCCAGAAGGAGTTTGTCCTCGGTATGCTCATTGCCCGATGCGTCTTGAACAGCTAACGAAGCTTCATCGAAGGGTGCGGATGCTCTTGCGGCAGTCTCGCCCTCGTGCGCCCCAGCGCCGCTATGGCGGATACCCGCAGCCAGACGTTCTGTCTTCTCTTTAACAGTTTCCTTGGCCACGCCGGTCAACTCGGCAGCTTCGCGTTTTATTTTACCAGCCGTTTCAAGAGCGAAATCACTGACGCTTTCCGCCAAATCACTAGATTGCTCCTTCAGGCGCTCCTTGGCGTACGATAGGTGATCCACCTGCTGCTCGCCGGGCGGCCGGGCTGAATTGGTCCGCAACAAGCTGATCAATCCCGCTCCGACGAGTGCGGTTGCGATCGGCGGATGGCGGAGGAAACGCCACCCCAAACCGGCCCCAATCGCCAAAGCAGCGCTCGGATTGGCAGCCGCCTTGGCCTTCAGATCGTCAATAATCGCCTGCGCCACCGATTGCATTGAGGCTCTTGCTTTCTCCACCAGCGCATCCTTTGCCTCAAGCGCTTCGTGTTTCAAATCATCGGTAAATTCGGAGAGCGTGTTTGGCGACCGAAGTGTCGACAAGTCATCGGCGAGCTTAGCCCGGGCAGCCTCAACTTCGTATTCAAGATGCTCAAGTTGCGGATCGGCCATCATAAATCTCTCTTGCCACCGGGGCGGGCAGGTTTGCTCGACCGAGGGTTGTCCGACCGCTGCGATTTGGCCGTAATTCCTTTCGAAGGGGTGGCGCTGCCCGGTTGCAGCTTGGCGGTGGATGGACCGCTCGATCCACTTGGGCTTGGCGAAGACGGCTGCACGGGTTCACTTGATTGCTCTTCTGACAAGGCGCTTCCAAAGGCGCCCGCAACGTCCCTCGCCACCTCCTTGAGGCCGTCCGAATTCAGCCCACGTTCCTCGGCGACGCTCTTGAGCCGTTCGCCCGCCTTTGCTGTCGAAGACTTCAAGCGGTCCCCAGCTTTTTCAGCAGCATCCGTCAATCGCTCTCCTGCAGGGCCGAGCGTGCGCCTCTCGACATCGCTGGCCGGTAAAGCAGCAGCTATAGCGGCACCGGCTGCGAAGCCGGCCAGGACAAAAGCCAATGGCTGTTCTTCCACCATGCGGCCGATCGTGTCTTGCAACGTTGATTGGGCTTGCTGCACCACGCGCCCTGACTTCTCGGATACGGTGCGACCGGCCTGTTCTGCGTATGCCGCGGCCGATGATGCGTAGTGACTTGCGGTTTCACTCACCTTCTCCCCAATGCCGGCTAAATTGTCGCGCATGGCCTCAGCTGTCTCGCTAGCCTCTTCCTGCGTTTTTGACGCCGCGCCGCTGGCGGTGCGTACGTGCGGAGCATTTTGGCGCCCGTTGGTTCCACGGGATTGCTCGCGATGCCCGGCACTTGAACCGCGGCTGCGCATTAGCAGCGCGCACCCTGCTGCGACGAGCAGAAGGCCTTCGGGATTGTTCCTAGCGGAGCTGAGAAGCCATTCTTTCGTTTCAAAATCCTGGACCTGTGAATTGCGGCTCATGTTAGTTGCTCCTTGGTTGTCGCAATATCCTGCTTTATTTGGCTAATGGAGTGTGTCGGCAGAAGTTGTTTTTGCGCATCAGCCCGGCCCCTATAATAGGCGAAAGCAGCGGCGACGCCCGTTGCGGCCGCGACGATCAGACACGACCAGTGCAGGGCCATCCCTAAGCTGGCTATTCCAAGTACGAGGGCTTGCACTAGAAGCAGAGCGGCGACCACTCCCAGCACGCCAGCAGCAGACATCCACACACCTGCTTGGAGCTTCGTTGAGACGTTGGCGGACAGCTCCGCATGCGCCAGGCGCAACTCTTTTTGAAAGAGGTCCGCGACGTCCGCCAACACTGCCGACAGTGCTTGAGGGAGAGGCGAATTCTTCAGTTGTTCCTGTGCCATCAGATCAGTTCGCTCCCTGCCGCCTTCCCTTGATGGACTCTGGTGCGGGAGGCGCGCTCTTCAGTGTGCGGAACGTCAAAAAGCCCGCTACGGCGGCCAGCCCAAACACCAAACCCGGCTTGCGCCGCGCCAAATCGGACGCTGCAAGAACCAGCTGATCGACGGACCTGTCTCGCAGGTCGTCTGCGTATCCATCAAGCCTATTCGCGAAGGTGCGAACGACCCCAGCGACTATCGGTGCGTTTGCGTCGAGGTCCTCGGCCGCACGCTTGGTCGAACTCGCCAGTTGGCCCATCACCTCGGCGCCGCTGCCGACCTGACGGTCCAACATCTCCTTCACCTGATTGGTCACGGTGGACGCGCCACCAACGGCCGCCCGTTTGGCGGTTTCCGCTGCCCCTTGCGCTATGTCGGACGCTTTGGATAACGTGCCGCTTACGGTCGCTCCTATGTCTTCCGAGGTACCGTCACCAGCTCTTACCGCAGTCGGGGGACGCCGTTCAGAATTCCGGTTGTTCATGGTTTCCTCCATTCGAGGAGCAAACGGAGGTAAGGCCCGTTGGTTCCCAATGAGTGACTATCTGGGGTGTCAAGTTGCGTTTGCGAACTCGTGGCGCGCATCGCGTGCTTTTGCATTGGGAATGATGGGTAGCTTGCGGCCGGGCGCAATGCCAATAGTCATCTTTTCCTTTCCTGTCTGAAGGCGCGGGGGGATCATATCTGGCGACGGTGAGCGCGATGAGGAAGAGGATGGAGCGCGGACCTTTACGGCCGCCGCGCACCGGTCTTCGACCGCTGCGTCTGCTGCTGTCATTGGCGATCGGCGCCAAGCCCACGAGTTTGGCGATGGCCTTATTGGAAAGGTGTCAATCTCGGACAACTCGGCCATCAGGAGTACGCGGGGCCCTTGACCGAACCGAAGACCTGATCGAGACAGGCCCACAGCGGATCGTCGTCGAGTAGCGAGGCGATCTCGCCCTTCAAGTCGGCGGCTCTGACGCTTGAGCAGAACAATGAACCTCGTCGAGGCTGGCGAGGTTTCGGCATCAGCGACGATGCTTTTGCGTTGCTTCTGGATGGTGAGATCGCCAGTCACCTGGGCAAGCCGGGCGACCAGCGCCTTGAGCCGTTGCTCACGCTCGGCTGCAGCCGCTTGACGATGGCGTGCAAATTGATCTGCGCGCTACGCGTTGCGCTCGTCCAAACGCGACTGCTGGTCGGCGGCATCGGCCGGTCCGCCCAGTGTGTCGGCGACCGTGGCACCTCGCGCACCCATCGGCTGCTGCGCACCTGTGGTGGTGTCCATCGCTGTCTGATGCTCCATCTCGGAATTCAGCTCCGCACCTACAACCAGGATAATCACAGAAATCCAAGTCCACATCATCAAGCCGATGACTGCCCCAAGAGCTCCATACGTGGCGTTGTAGTTGGCGAAGTTTTCAAGATAATAGGAGAAGCCTATCGAGACTGCGATCCAGACCACAGCGGCGAGGAAGGCGCCCCATGTCGCCCATTGCCACTTTGCCCTTTCCCGGCTGGGTCCGTAGCGGTAAATCAGCGTGATCCCGACGCCCACCATGATCAGCATCATCGGCCACCGAAAGATCCGCACAAGGGCTTCGGTCCAGCCCCCGAGGTTCAGCAGCACAAGCATGGCCGGCACAATCCCCACCGAGATGATAAAGCCGATACCAATGAGGATGGCGCCAAGTGTGAAGCCCAAGGCCAGGAGATTCAGGTGGATGAAGCCGCGCTTTTCACTCTCCTCGTAGGCGATGTTCATGGCTTCGAATAGCGTCTTTATGCCGTTACTGGCGCTCCACAGTGCGACGGCAAGGCCGAAGATGAAGCCGAAGCTGAGCGCGCCAGCCTTCTGAGCGGCCAAGGACGCAAGCTGAGATCTGATAATATCCAGACCTCCCGAAGGCAGTACGCCGCCAAGGAACGCAATGTGCTCAGCGATGGTCTGAGGATCGGCGACGAAACCATAGATGGACACGAACGCGGCAAGCGCTGGAAAGAGGGCAAGAAGCAGATAGAATGCAGCCCCCGCCGCGATCAGCATAACACGGTCCTCGGTTACCTCAGCAAAGACCCGCCACAGCACGTCCTTCCAGCCGCGGCTGGGAATCTCTGACGGCCATTCGGCATTGCGTCCGCGGCTCTCCCGTTCGGCCCGCCGCTCAAGTTGCACTTGACCTTCGTAAGCGTCCTCGGTTGTTTTCTTCGACATGGCCGCCGGTCCGGAGCATCTTCTTCGCGGGGCAAACGTATAATAGCGCCAAAGGATGCAGGTGCAGACCTGCGCTTACAAATAAACATCCGCCGCCTGCAGCAACACCTGCGCCATCCCCACTTGGCCCTTCGGCTCCCATGCTCATCTGGCGGGGGATGCGACGGCTGAGCGTGCATGTTGTCGGGACGACAGCCTGATAATCCTCATTGCGCTGGATCAGTTTTAGGACACCCGCGTTACCAGCCATGGTCTCGCTCGCGCCTGAACATCAGTTCGTCAACGCCGGAAGCATTCGGTTTCATGTCGTTCAGGCCGGGCCTGCCGGGGGTAAGCCGGTCATGCTCCTGCACGGCTTCCCGGACTTCTGGATCGGCTGGAGACGGCAGATCGGTACGCTCGCTTCCGCCGGATATCGGGTCATCGTGCCCGACCAGAGGGGCTACAACACCAGCGACAAGCCAGAGGGCATCCGCGAGTACACGCTCCCCAAGCTGCTCGGCGATGTCTTCGCCCTGGCCGACGCGCTCGGCATCGGAAGGTTTCACCTCGTCGGACATGACTGGGGCGGCATCGTCGCTTGGGCCGCCGGGGCAAAGTTGCCTCATCGCCTAGACAAGCTCGTCATCCTGAATGCGCCCCATCCCGACGTGGTGTTTACCCATGCCCTGCGATCTCCGACGCAGTTTCTGCGGAGCAGTTACGTGGTTTTCTTCCAGATCCCATTGCTGCCCGAAGCCGTCTTGGGTCCGCGCCGCTCGGCCTTGCTCGCACGAGCACTCAGGACATCCAGCCGGGAAGGCGCCTTCGAAGAAGAGGAGATTGCAGAATATCGGCAGGCTTGGGAGCGGCCGGGGGCGCTGACCAGCATGCTCAACTGGTATCGCGCCTTGCGCTTTCGCCCGAGCCTGAAGGAGCGGATCACGACGCCCACTCTTGTTATGTGGGGGATGCAGGACCAGGCTCTGGAATCCGGGCTGGCCAAGCGCAGTCTCGCCCTTTGCGACGATGGCCGCCTGCAGACTTTCGAGGAGGGGACGCATTGGGTTCAACGCGAAGAGAGCAACGCGGTGAATGCGGCGCTTCTGGCGTTCCTGGAGGGCTGAGGAACTCAAAAATGGATAGAAACTGGGGGCAGCGTCAGATGGAGCCGGAGGAGGCCTGCAGGGCATTCCTGGCTGCTGCAAAAGAGGAGGGGACATTACAACTAGCTAAGTTGGATTGCGGTATAAGGTTCTATTATCTCCGACCAACACCGCGCTTTGCGGAGCCCGCCGCCAGCAAGGAGAGGCGACGGACCCCCGCCTTTGATACGCCTGTTCATGGCCTCCACGCTCATATCGGCGCAGCGGGCGCTCGACATCACTAGAGCTCATTGGCAAGCAGCCCGCCGATATACACTGGCAGTGTCCAGGCGTGGGCGTGGCCTTTCCGCTTGGGTATTACGGTGCGGCCTGCCCGATCGGCCGTCCCTCGATCGACCCTGAGTTGCTGATCCGCATGCGGATCGTCGGCAGCTCGTCCTCGACTCGATGCGCGAAGTCGTCGACGCCGTGCGCAAGCCTGGAGCTGTAGCGGCCTCGCCTGTCCCGCCCCGGTGTCATCGCTTCGCTGGCGCTAACGGTGAGACCGCATAGATCTGGTCCAGTATTTTCAGATAGTGTGTGCTGAAGGTTCTGCAAAAAGTTTTGGAGAGAGAACGGCGCTTGCTCTGAGGGGCGAGCGGCCATGGCACGGCGGTGACGTTGCGATCACCGATTCCCGTGGAAGGGGAAGTGCCATGACCAATCGAGAAGTTAGACTGAGCAGAGGCGAGTTGAAAGCGTTGCTGTTGTCGGATGAGGACGGCTTTCGCCAGGCATTGCAGAGTGTCGTGCAGGAGGTTCTTGAAGCCGAGATGACGGAGGCGATCGGGGCCGAGAAAGGCGAGCGGACGGCGGAGCGGACGAGTTACCGGTCCGGCTATTACGAGCGCAAGCTGGTGACGCGGGTCGGGGTGCTGGAGCTTCGCGTTCCGCAGGATCGGGCTGGCCGGTTCTCGACGGAGTTGTTTGAGCGCTACCAGCGTTCGGAGAAGGCATTGGTGTCGGCGCTGGTCGAGATGTACGTGCAGGGCGTTTCGACCCGCAAGGTGAAGGCGGTGACGGAGGAACTGTGCGGCCACTCTTTCTCGGCCTCGACGGTGAGCGAGGCGACGATGCGGCTGGATGAGGCGCTCAAGGCGTTCTTCACGCAGCGGCTCGAGGAAAGCTATCCGTATCTCATTTTGGACGCGCGCTACGAGCGGGCTCGCGAGGCGGGCGTGATCGCCAGCCAGGCGGTGCTGGTGGCGATCGGCGTGGATTGGGAGGGCCGGCGCCAGGTTCTGGGCGTGGAGCTGGCCAACCGGGAGAGCCATTCGAGCTGGCGCGAGTTCGTGACGGGGCTCAAGAATCGCGGGCTCGCCGGCGTCGAGTTCGTCGTCTCCGACGACCATCCGGGGCTCAGGGCGGCAATCCGCGAAGTGCTGCCCGAAGCGGTCTGGCAGCGCTGCTACGTGCACTTCCTCAGAAACGCGCTCGACTACGTGCCGCGCAAGGTCGACGACGATTGCCTGATGGAGCTCAGATGGTTCTACGACCGGCGCGACCTTGCCGAGGTCAAACGCGACCTGGCGCAGTGGATCGCCAAATGGCAGGCCAAATACCCGAAGCTGGTCAACTGGGTGGAAGATAACATCGAGGAGACGCTGAGCTTCTATCGGCTGCCGCTAGCTCACCACAAGCACATGAAGTCGACGGATGACATCGACAAGCCTGATTTCGACTTTTTCGATTCCTGTTGCGTTTCTTTGTTCGGCTCAGGTGAGCCTGTTTCTTCGTCCCGGCCCACAGGATTTCCCATGCGAGCGTGTCGAGACGCAGTCAAGGCTGGCCGGTGCGATGGCGCCGCGGCCGGCTGCGAGGTTTCCAGGCCACGCCTTGACGGCGTCGAGCACGGCGCCGTTCTGGAGCGGACCGAGGGCGTAGGTCGTGCCGCCAGATTTCCTTGTGCTATATTTGTCCGGCACGGACGACCACATGGCAAAGAGTGGTGCGAGAGGATGAGAGTGCCGCCACGCAGCCGTTATAGTCGTTCCTCGTTTGTGGCGTCCGTGCGCCGCTTCGGCCCGCGTGACCGCCAATGCCGAACCATTAGCTCGTAGGCACGTTCGGCATTCTCGGCCGCGGCTTTCTCGCTGTTTCGCAACTCCTTCACGTTGTAGGCGTAAGCCGAACCGCGGCGACCGACACCGCGCTCGCCCGGCGCGCCGGCCTTGAGAGCGAGCTGCCTCTGCTTTGCCGCCACCAGCGCCGGGCGAGCCCAGAAGTAGTCCTGCTCCTTTGTCAGCAGATGCCAGATCAGCACGGCGAGCTTGCGGGCGACCGCCACAGCTGCGACCTGATGACCACGCTTGTTACGGATGCGTAGGAAGAAGGCCCTGAGCGGTCCGGGCGCCTTCGCCGCGGCCCAGGCGGCCTCGACCAGCATGGCGCGGGCATGGGAACGCCCATGTTTGCTGATCCGGCCATATTGCGCCAAGCCAAGACCGGATTGGCGCACACGCGGATTGAGGCCGAAGTAGCTCACCAGCTTCTGCGGCTCGCGGAACCGCCGGATGTCGCCGACCGCGGCGATGATACCGCTCGCGACGATGACATTGACGCCGGTGATCGTCTGAAGCCGCCGGACTTGCGCATCATCAACCGCTTCCCCGGCGATGTCGCGATCGAGGTCAGCCAGATCCTCGGCCAGGCGGTCGATCTCGCGGATGTGGCGGGCGATAGCGGCCCGCTCGTCGTCGGGAAGCACCTGCCGCTCGAGCCAGGCGCGACCGCGATTGTTGAACAGATCGGCATGCGGGCACTTCGGCACGAGGTGCGCCTGCAGGATGCCATGCACCTCGTTCTTCACGCGCGTGCGATGCCGCACGACCTGGTTGCGCCGCGCGACGAGGCGGCGAAGCCGCTCGGTCCGCTCGTCGGCAACCCAGACCTCCGGCAGAAAGCCGCTGGCATGGAGTTGCGCCAGAACGCCGGCATCAATCTTGTCGGTCTTGATCCTGGCATGAGCGATCGCCTTCACCTGCATCAGGTTGGCGACAATCACCCGGCCGACATAGGGCGACAGAACCCGCACCACCGCCATGGCGTTGCCCGTAGCCTCGACGACAACCTCATCAGTCCGTCGCAAACTGCGGCCGAACCCTTCCAGTCCCGAGCGGGTCATGTCGACCCGTCCGTGATGGCGCAGCCGGCCGTCTTCCCAAACCACCACCTCCGCAAAGGTGCGGTGGATGTCCATTCCAATCACACGTCTCATCGGCTCCCTCTCCTCAAACAGTCGGGAGCCGGCGGGCGACGCGACACCTACGGATCCGCGCTCTCGGCGCAACCGGGCAGGTCGCAGGGGCGGCCAGCTACTAACGCGAGCTCGCAGCTCATCGAATACATCGGCCTGCCCGCACTTGGCGTGCTCCCGGTGCCCCTGTCCCGGATGGTCGCACCATACGCCGAAAATCGCTCATCTCCAGCGGGGATCGGATGGCACCGTCATGATCATACCGGTTACGAACATGCTGGAGCGGCTGAACCAGGAGATCAAGCGGCGCACCCTGGTCGTTCGCATCTTCCCCAACCCGCGGAGCTGTCTGCGGCTGGTTCGGGCATTGGCGGTGGAGATCCACGAGAACTGGCTCGAGGCGACCCGCTACCTCAACATGGATCATCTGAGCGAGCACAAGAAGGAGAGCCTGAGGGCCTTGGCCGCCTGAGCACCGTCATGTGTCCGCCGCTCCGCTAAACACGGGGGCTGCGCGGCGGACACGCCGACGTCACCGCAATGCCACGCCATTTTGCAGAACTTGACGCACACAACTTATTTTCAGCATCAGAGCGTTGAGCTGGCGGGAACTTGCTCGCCAGCCGAGTTGAGTTCAGGCGATGGTCGGGGGAGACTGGCCAGCCACACGCTGGTGATTCCAACCTGTGCCGATGTGCCAATCAGCAACCTTCGTCGGTCTTTTTCACCTGGCCTGGCGCGGCGGTGTTGGCTGTCGTGTCCTGCTGACCTGGCGCAGCCTGCTGAGCGGTGCCAGTCTGCTGGCCGGGCGCGCAGTCTCTGGCCGAGTTCGGATTTGTGATGCCGCTGGTGGTGTTCGTGTCGGTGCCCTGATCGCCGGACATGTTGGTCCCGCTGCTCGTCGTGCCGGTGCCCTGATCCGTCGTACTGGGCATGGTTGTCGTGGTCGAGGTTCCGCTCGTCGAGGTTCCGCTCGAAGTTCCGCTCGAAGTTCCGCTCGTCGTCTGGGCAAAGGAAAGCCCCGCCGACACCGCCAGCACGGCCGAAGCCAAAAGGATGCGTTTCATCTTCTTTCTCCTGTCTGAAAGCGCGGGATGCGCCTGGCAAATCGAACAGGCAGACAGAAGGAGTGTTCCCCGATGAAGTTCAACTTTTGTAACTCTGGTCGTAGATCAGCCTTAGGATGGCGGGCGTATATTAGAAACCTCTTGAAGAAGACACTGCCCGCACCAGAATCCATGGCATGGCTCGGGGAATAGGCGTTGGTGACCAGGTGGCGATTACTGCCACGGTTCGAAGGCGGATAACAGAGGACCGCGTAAGCGTCTCTATCCCAGGTTACGACTTCCCACATTCCATGATCGACCACACCAAGGTGAACCGAGGCCAGCAAATCGACCTGAAAGGCGAGGTCACGCGCATCGACGAGGACACCGTGATGATCGACCTCGGGCCGCTGGTCACGGTCGACCGTGACAAGGTCCGGTTGGTGGAGAAATATAGGCCGCCAAAACGACGAAAGGCACTTGTCGTTGCCCCGGATTAGAACCGACAACATCGCGACGGGCTATGTGGGCAGGCCGCATGACGGGCCGGTAGAGGACGAGTCGAAGCACTTGGTCTACTGCCCAGTCTGCGGCCAAACGTTCGACGCGCGCGATCTTGGACAGGTCTTCCACCACGCTGAGCCGCAGCACGAGCCGCTTCCGGTCGAGCAATAGTCCAGCTAGTTGAGTTCCGGCGGCAGACCGTCATTGAGACCCTTCAGCGCGCCAGCGACGTACGTTGGATGAGAAAAGGGTGCTGCGTGCACCGCGCCTTCCCCGCGCGCCGATGCTCCACCTGGACCGCAAAAAAGTCCCGCCGCACTGCCAGAACGGCGGGACCGATCAAACGCTTTTCACCAGGCGGGGGGATGCGGGGGGTGGGCTTGCCAAGTGAGCGCGGACCGTAACCAACCCTAAGCGCCACAGCGGCAACGCGTCCACCAACCGCCGGTTGGAGCGATAGGACGACTGAGCCGCCGGCAGGTCAGGTCATCCCGGGTCGCTATCGCTCGCAACCAGACGGTAGCGGAAATTGTTGCGGATGTGGTCGTTGAAATAGCGGCCCTTGGCGAACGCCGCCCGGAACGCGGCAAAGGTTTCCGGCGGTACCCCCTCAAACTCGTACCGCTTGCCGCTGGCGACGAACCACACCGAGAGGGTCCTTCTATCCAGATCATATTCCATCTTGCGGATCGAAGTAGATGGCATGAGCACCACAGGCCGAGGCCCGCGCCCTTGCGGGGAGCGCGGGCCGATCGGGATACCGATCTGCAGCAATACCTGGAGGGGGAGGATTCGCTGCGTGCACCGAACTTTCGCGGCGGTCCCGTGTTCCCAATCGAGATACACAAAAAGCTGGCTGCACCTTTCGGCATCACGCGGACGTTGGATTTGTGAGAAAGCGCGAGCGTCAATACTAACTTCTGGTCATGGAATTTTCCCGTGCGATAGGCACGCTCCACGGCGAAAGGAGTGCCCCGCCATGACCGTCCTCGCCTACAACCTTGCCAATGACATCGAAGGATTGTGGAGGGTCGTCTTCGTGCCGGACGAACTGCATCTGTATGTGGAATTCAGCCAGCCAGACGCCGACACAAACCCGGCTGATCGGATGAGCGTTGATGATTTCCTTGCATGGCGGCCGAAAGGCGCACTCCACGAGCGAGCGCGCGACAGCTTGGTTTCGCTCATTTGCAAGGCGCTGACAGGGCGATGAGACAAGGGAAACCCGCACCGAGATCCAGTGCGAGCGCCGCGAGTGGGCCTAGGGCCCCACAAGCCAGTGCCACCCCGCCGCCGGCAAACCGCGGCGGGCGAGTGCCTCGGGGACACGATGGTAGATCGCCAATGCGTTTATGGGTGTGGCCTTAAGTCGCAAACTATTGGCTTCAGAAGCAGGGCGTCGGGCTTCATTGACGGTGCTGCCAACACCATATGGTGATCCATAGCCTCCCAAACGAGAGAAGCTCGCCCCTGATGGGTCGCACTGCGGCCGTCAGCCGGCAATTGCTGTGAACTAGGAAACCATCATGATGCCTGAAAATATCAGACCAACTTCGCGAGACGTCCCCCTCATTCAGCTAGGCCTCTATCAGTGCCGCTTCCCGGTGAGCGAAGACGCTTCTGTACCCGGCGGTTATCGTTTTTGTGCTGGGCCAACTTCGCCGGATCGCGTCTACTGCGATCACCACCACCACATTGTGACCGCCGTGGACCCTCGTCGAGCCCGTTCGGGGGGTCTTCACCTCGCTCAACGACGCGCCGCCTAAGCCTGGCTGGCGGCGGCCTCCCGGCCAGGCGCTATGCGCTCCAAGGCCGCCTTGGCTACGACCTTTCCGTCGGCTCGGTCTGGCCCATCCTCCCTTATGCCGTCTTCGCCGATGTATCCCCCGTCGCCCGATTGAGAACGACGACTTCTCGCCGAGCCCTTCAGCTCGCTACTCGCACAAACGCGTCGGCTCCAAAGGTTTGTCTGTCAGCACATCTTCAATGTGCCCGCGCCTGAAGCCCCAACATCTTCTGCGACCAAACCGCGTACCTGGCACCGCCGATCGGTTGCTGCGGCGGATTTTCGCTGTTCGCAGCTGAACAATGCCTATCAACCTTGTCATCGCACCTAGTCGCATGTAGCGGCCGTTCGAATTCTCATCGCTCGGCGCGATGTTTGGTCCGTCTGGCCAGAAGAGCGGAGCAAGCCATTGACACCCACGAAGTTGCTGATTGGGCAGATCGCTGTCGTATTCGCAATTGTCATTCTTGGCGTGTGGACTGCAACCCAATGGTGCGCCCACATGCTCTCCTATCAGCCGCCACTCGGCCCACCATGGTTTGTGACAGTCGGCTGGCCGATCTACCAGCCGTGGAAGCTGTTCGAATGGTGGTTCCAATTTGACGCCTATGCGCCTGAGGTCTTTGACAAGGCTGGCATACTTGCCGGAGCCAGTGGGTTCCTGGGCTGTGCCGCCGCGATAGCTGGGTCCCTCTGGCGCGCACGGCAGCGGGGGTTGGTCACCACCTATGGGTCCTCACGATGGGCCATGAAGCTGGAAATCGAGAAGGCGGGGCTGTTTCAGCCGGCCGGCGTTTTCCTTGGCGGACTGAATTATCGCTATCTGCGCCATGACGGACCGGAACACGTCATGGCCTTTGCGCCGACACGTTCGGGCAAGGGCGTCGGACTCGTTGTTCCAACCCTTCTTTCCTGGACCGGCTCGGCCGTCATTCACGACATCAAAGGCGAGAACTGGCAGCTGACCTCTGGCTGGAGGTCGAAGTTCTCGCACTGTCTCTTGTTCAATCCGACCGATCCGAGATCGGCGCGGTACAACCCGCTGCTGGAAGTGCGCAAAGGTCCAGATGAGGTCCGCGACGTTCAGAACATCGCCGACATTCTCGTCGATCCGGAAGGCGCGCTGGAACGGCGGAACCATTGGGAGAAGACCAGTCATTCACTCCTAGTTGGCGCCATCTTGCACGTGCTCTACGCCGAAGAGGAAAAGACACTCGCCCGTGTCGCCACCTTCCTGTCGGACCCGCAACGCTCATTCGCTGCGACACTGCAGCGGATGATGACCACCAACCACCTCGGCACGGTGGACAAGCCCCAGGTCCATCCGGTCGTGGCCTCGGCGGCTCGTGAGGTGCTGAACAAGTCAGAGAACGAGCGCTCAGGCGTTCTCTCGACCGCCATGTCGTTTCTCGGGCTCTATCGTGATCCAACGGTGGCCGCGGCAACATCGGCCTGCGACTGGCGCATTGCCGACCTTGTGGATGCCGAGCGACCGATGTCGCTGTATCTGGTCGTGCCGCCGTCGGATATCTCGCGCACTAAGCCCCTGGTGCGATTGGTGCTCAATCAAATCGGCCGGCGGCTGACCGAGCGCCTGGAGGGCGATCCAAAGAAGAGCCGCAAGCATCAGCTCTTGATGATGCTGGATGAATTTCCGGCGCTCGGTCGGCTCGACTTCTTCGAGACTGCGCTCGCCTTCATGGCAGGCTACGGCATCCGCGCTTATCTGATAGCGCAATCGTTGAACCAAATCTCCAAGGCCTATGGCGAGAACAACGCCATTCTCGACAATTGCCATGTGCGGATTGCCTTTTCCTCAAATGACGAGCGCACGGCCAAACGCATCTCGGACGCGCTCGGTACCGCGACGGAACTCAGATCGATGCGTAACTATGCCGGCCATCGGTTGGCGCCCTGGTTGTCCCACGTCATGGTAAGCCGCCAAGAGACCGCTCGCCCCCTGCTGACGCCGGGTGAGGTGATGCAGTTGCCGCAGGCTGACGAACTAATCCTGGTTTCGGGATTGCCGCCGATTCGCGCCAAGAAGTTGCGTTATTACCAGGATCCGAATTTCACGGAGCGAGTGCTGCCTTCGCCGGTGCTGCGCGACGGTGCCTACGCGGATCGGCCCACGTCGCGCCCGGACGATTGGAGCGGACAGGTGCGCGGCGTGGATCGGCGTCTTGCTGGCGACGACGACAGTGCCGGCGCGGCAATCGAAGACGGAGGTGTCCAGCAGCAGCGCCATCCGGGCCTGCCCGAAGAACGGACCCTCGTCGCCCAGGAGCCTGATCATGGCGATCTGTTCACGCCCGCAGACGATGACTGCGAGACGCTCGCCGACAAGCGCGTCATGGATCGGATTTCCACCGCAGCACGTGCGTACGGCCTCAATGAGGGAATGGGCGACGACAAGGACATCGTGCCCGGCTTCTGAACGGCGCGCCATACGCGGGCGTATCTCAGCGTAGATAACGGCCGTAAGCGATTTCGAGGATCTCGACGATGCTCGTTCCCGTCGCCGGTGCATCAGCGCCGGTCAGAGGAACGAGCAGCATGAAGCCCCACCGCATTCGTCACCAGTTTTTGCTTGAACCCGAGTTGAGCGAGAAGCTGGAGAACCTCAGCCGCAATCCATCGACCACCAAATCGGCCATTGTGGCGCACGCGGTCGAGGCCTTTATCGAGCGGCGTGGGGAGAATGAACTCGACCAGCGCTACGGCAAGAGGCTCGACCGTCTTTCCCGCGACCTCGGACATGTCAGGCGCGATGTCGAGATGATCCTGGAGAGCCTGGCGCTCTTCATCCGCTTTTCGATCACGCTTCATGCTCACACGCCGGTGCCGGACAGGGCCACGCAAGCGATTGCCCAGGAGCGCTTCGACAAATTCGTCGAACAGGTCGGCCGCCAAATCGCTTCCGGGAAACGGTCACTTGGCACCGACGATCGCAGGGGAGGGGAAGGATGAGTTCTCATCCGGAAGCCGACCATCGCCGCCGCGTCATGCTGCGCACCGCCATGGGTCCGGCGATCACCGAAGCCCTTGCCGATCCGACCGTCATTGAGGTGATGGTCAATCCCGACGGTGCGCTGCGGCTCGACCGGTTGGGTGAAGGCCGGGTCGACACCGGCGTGCACATGCATCCTTCTGAGGCCGAACGCATCATCCGCCTGGTCGCCTCCCACGTGCGCGCCGAGGCGCATGCTGACAATCCGATTGTCAGCGCCGAATTGCCATCGGGCGAGCGCTTCGAGGGTCTGCTGCCGCCTGTCGTGCTGGGGCCATGCTTCGCCATCCGAAAGCCTGCGGCGAAACTCTACACGTTGGCCGACTATGTCGCCGATCGGGTCATGCTGCCGCTGCAGGCCGATGCGCTGAAGAAGGCGGTCCGCGAGCGGCGCAACATCCTGGTCGCCGGCGGCACGTCGTCGGGCAAGACAACACTTGCCAATGCGCTGCTGGCACAAGCCGCCGATTGCGACGAGCGGGTGATCCTGATCGAGGACACGCGCGAACTGCAATGCGCGGCGAAGGATTGCGTTGCCTTGAGGACGAGGCGGGGGTCGGTCACGCTCGCCGATCTCGTGCGCTCGACCCTGCGGCTCAGACCCGACCGCATCATCGTGGGCGAAGTCAGGGGCGCGGAAGCCCTGGACATGCTGAAGGCATGGAACACCGGGCATCCCGGCGGCATCGCGACGGTTCACGCCAATTCGGCGCGCTCCGCTCTCTACCGTATCGAGCAGCTCGCCCAGGAAGCCGTCGTCACCGTTCCCCGCCGCCTCATCACTGATGCGGTAGATCTGATCGTCTTCATCGCTGGGCGCGGATCCTCGCGCCGCATTGACGCGATCGCGGAGGTCACCGGTCTCGACAGCAGCGGTGATTACGCCGTCACCCCGCTCACGCTTCCGCAACTCCAGCAGTTTTGAAAGGTCACCTCATGCTCAAGAAGCTTCGCTTCCTTTCGTCCACCGCGCTCGCGTTTCTTCTCACCGTCCCGGCCCACGCAGCGGGCTCCGGCATGCCTTGGGAACAGCCGCTGCAGCAGATCCTTGAGTCGGTCCAGGGACCGGTCGCCAAGATCGTCGCGGTGATCATCATCATCACCACCGGCCTGACCCTTGCTTTCGGCGACACGGCAGGCGGTTTTCGCCGGCTGATCCAGATTGTCTTCGGCCTGTCGATCGCCTTCGCGGCATCGAGCTTCTTTCTCTCCTTCTTCTCCTTCGGCGGCGGGGCACTCGTCTGATGGCCACCGGAGAGCAGCATATCGAGGGTTTCGAAGTCCCCGTTCACAGGGCATTGACTGAGCCGATCCTGCTGGGCGGCGCGCCGCGAGCGGTGGCGATCCTCAACGGCACGGTGGCCGCGGCAATAGGCCTTGGCCTGCAGCAGTGGATCGCCGGACTGGCGCTCTGGATCGCCGGCCACACGCTCGCGGTCTTTGCCGCTCGCCGCGATCCGGACTTCGCCAGCGTGCTTGTCCGTCATCTTCGCCTGAAAGGGTGGCTTGCATGCTGAACCTTTCGGAGTATCGCGGCAAAGCCGATCGGCTGGCCGATCATCTGCCCTGGGCCGCTTTGGTGGCGCCCGGCATCGTGCTCAATAAAGACGGTAGCTTCCAGCGAACCTTCCGGTTCCGTGGCCCCGACCTTGAAAGCGCGACCGAAGCCGAGTTGGTCGGCATCTGCGCACGAGCCAACAATGCGCTACTAAGGTTGGGCTCCGGATGGGGGTTGTTTTTCGAGGCCGAGCGCGTTGAAGCGCTGGGCTATCCGAGCTCGGCTTTTCCCGATGCTGCCTCATGGCTGGTCGATGAGGAACGGCGCGCGGCCTTCGAGGGCAAGGTCGCGCACTTCGAGAGTCGCTATCATCTGACCTTGGTCTTCATGCCGGCGCCAGATGGCCAGGCGCGGGCGGAAAGCGCACTGGTCGACTCGCATCACTCGGGAGGGGCTAGAGACTGGCGCCAGGAGCTGGCGTGGTTTCGCGACGAGACCGACCGCGTCCTGGATTTGCTGTCCGGCTTCATGCCGGAAGTGCGCGCCCTCGATGATGCCGAGACGCTAACCTATCTGCACGGCACAATCTCGACCTACCGCCATCCGGTCGCCATGCCGGAAACGCCAATGTATCTCGACGGTGTTCTGGTTGACGCGCCGCTTACCGGCGGCCTGGAGCCGATGCTGGGTGAGCAGCATCTGTGCACCCTCACCGTTCTTGGTTTCCCGAACGTCACCCGGCCAGGGATCCTCGACGCGCTCAACCATCAGGATTTCGCCTACCGCTGGATGACGCGCTTCATCCCGCTCGACAAGACGGAAGCCACAAAGACACTGACCCGGTTGCGCCGTCAGTGGTTTGCCAAGCGCAAATCGGTCGCAGCCATCCTGCGCGAGGTCGTGACCAACGAACCCGTCCCTCTCGTCGATAGTGACGCCGACAACAAGGCGCTCGATGCGGATGCCGCCCTTCAGGCATTGGGCGGCGATCACGTCGGCTTCGGCTATCTCACCACAACGGTGACGGTATGGGACCAGGACCGGCAGGCCGCCGCGGAAGAGCTCCGAGCGGTTGAGCGCATAGTCAATGGGCTCGGCTTCACCACGATCCGTGAAAGCATCAACGCGGTCGAGGCGTGGCTCGGCTCGTTGCCCGGTCATGTCTACGCTAACGTTCGCCAGCCGCTCGTTCACACGCTGAATCTTGCCCATGTCATGCCGCTGTCGTCGGCGTGGGCCGGTCCGGTGGACAACGAGCATCTCGCCAACGTGACTGGGACCGAATCCCCGCCGCTTCTCTTCGCAGAGACCAACGGGTCGACACCGTTTCGGCTTTCCACCCACGTCGGCGATGTCGGCCACATGCTGGTCGTTGGGCCGACCGGTGCCGGCAAGTCGGTTCTGCTCGCGCTAGTCGCTCTGCAGTTTCGACGCTATGCCGGGGCGCAGGTCTATGTCTTCGACAAGGGCAATTCGGCTCGTGCGGCAACACTGGCCATGGGCGGAGAACACCACGCGCTGGGCGCGGATGGTGCGCTTGCCTTCCAGCCACTGAGCAATATCGGCGACCAGACTACTCGCAGCTGGGCGGCGGAATGGATCGCCGGCCTCGTTGCCCATGAGAATGTCAGCGTTACGCCGGAGGTAAAGGAGGCGATCTGGTCGGCACTCATCAGCCTTGCGACTGCGCCGGTGCAGGAACGCACGCTGACGGGCCTGTCGGCTCTGCTTCAGTCCAATGGGCTCAAGGCCGCGTTGATGCCCTACACGCTCGACGGTCCCTTCGGCCGGCTGCTCGATGCCGATGAAGATCGGCTGGCTTTGTCGGATGTGCAGTGTTTCGAGACCGAAGAGCTGATGCACAGCCAAGGCGCTGTGCTCCCGGTGCTCACCTATCTGTTCCATCGTCTCGAGGAGCGGTTCGACGGACGGCCGACGCTGCTGATGCTCGACGAGGCGTGGGTCTATCTCGACAACCCTCTCTTTGCCGCCCGCATCCGCGAATGGCTGAAGGTGCTGCGAAAGAAGAACGTCTCCGTCATTTTCGCCACGCAGTCACTTGCAGACATCGCTGCCTCGTCGATCGCGCCGGCAATCATCGAGAGCTGCCCACAGCGCATTTTTCTTCCCAATGACCGTGCCGTGGAACCGCAGGTGCGGGCAGCCTATGAGTGCTTCGGCCTGAACGAGCGGCAAATCGAATTGGTCGCCCGTGCCACACCGAAGCGCCAGTATTATCTGCAGTCGCGCCGCGGCAACCGCCTCTTCGAGCTCGGGCTCGGCCCGATCGCTCTTGCGCTCTGCGGCGCCTCTGATCCGGCCACGCAGACCCTAATCGACAAGGTGCTGTCAGAGCACGGACAGGAGGGCTTTGCCGCCCGGTTTCTGATTGCGCGCGGCCTCGATTGGGCTGCCGAGCTTCTCCAGCAATTCCCTCAACCAGACAAGGAGCAATCGTCATGATGCGGCGCCGCCTTCTCACCAGCCTGATCACCGTTTCCCTGATCGCAAAACCAATGGCCGACTACGTCCAGCCGGCCCACGCCCTGATCGTGTTCGATCCGTCGAATTATGCGCAGAACGTGCTGACAGCGGCACGTTCCCTGGAGCAGATAAACAACCAGATCCAGTCGCTTCAGAACCAGGCGACGATGCTGCAGAACATGGCGCGCAACCTTCAGCGCCTGGATTTTTCTTCCGTGGGCCAGCTCACAGGTTCGCTCCAACGGATCGACGGCCTGATGACCCAGGCCAGCGGCCTGAGCTTCGATCTCGACAAGCTTCAGAACCAGTGGCGTGTGCAATATCCGGAAAGCTACGACGCCACAATCGAGGTCAACGATGTGGCGAGCGCCGCGCGCGAGCGCTGGCAAAACGCCATGCAGGCGTTCCGCCAAACCATGAGCGCGCAGTCGCAGATCGTGGAGAACGTGCGGGCCGACGGCGACCTGCTTACCGATCTCGTCAACCGCAGTCAGGGCGCGGCAGGTGCCCTTGAGGCAAGCCAGGCCACCAATCAGCTGATCGCGCTTTCGACCAAGCAGCAGATGCAGATCCAGACGCTGCTCGCGACCCAGTTCCGGGCTGAAGCCGAAGATGCTGCCCGCAAGGCGCAGTCCGAGGAAGCCGCCCGCGAGACGACGAAGCGTTTCCTGGGCACCGGTACGGCCTATCCCGGCAACTGATCAGCAGTCTTCAAGACAACGAGGAAGACGGCGACATGAATGACCTCGGCGTCATCGATCGCTTTATGCAGACCTTCATCCGCTATATCGACAGCGGGTTCGGTCTGCTTTCGGGCGACGTCGCCTTTCTCACTACCATCCTGATCGGCATTGACATCGCGCTGGCGGGCCTGGTCTGGGCGTTCGGCGGCGAACCCAATATTCTCGGTCGGCTCGTCCGAAAGGTGCTCTATGTCGGCGCCTTCGCATTCATCCTGAACAATTTCAGAAGCCTTGCCGACATCATCTACCGCTCCTTTGCCGGGCTCGGCATCAACGCTTCGTCCGGCAATTTGTCCGCCGACAGTCTCCTGCGGCCAGGCCGCATTGCCGCGGCCGGCTTCGAGGGCGCCTGGCCGCTGCTCAATCAAGCGAGCCAGCTAGTCGGCTTCCCCGAGATCTTTGGCAACGCGCTGACCATCTTCGTGCTGCTTCTCGCCTGGTTCCTGGTCCTCATCGCCTTCTTCATCCTTTCCATCCAGCTTTTCATCACCATCCTGGAGTTCAAACTCACCACATTGGCCGGCTTTGTTCTGGTGCCCTTCGCGCTCTGGAACCGCTCGGCGTTTCTGGCCGAGCGCGTGCTCGGCAATGTGATCTCGTCGGGCATTAAGGTGATGGTGCTTGCCGTCATCGTCGGCATCGGCTCCACGCTCTTCGGCGAGTTCGCTTCCGCCCTGCAAGGCAAGGAGCCGGACTTGGCCGCGGCCATGTCACAGGTACTGGGCGCGTTGGCGCTGCTTGGGCTCGGCATTTTCGGACCGGGAATTGCCTCGGGTCTTGTTTCCGGCGCGCCGCAGCTTGGCGCGGGAGCCGCACTCGGAACCACCGCGGCGGCCGCCGGATCAACGCTCGTTGCCGGAGGTGCGGCGCTTGCCGGCGCGCGCATGGCAACCGGCGGCGGTCTCGCCGCCGTTCGAGCCGGCACGGCCATGGGATCGGCTGCTTCCACAGCTTGGCAGATGAGGCGTGCAACATCGCCCGAGTCCGGCCTCTCCGGCGTAGCTGCTGGACTGCAGGGCGTTGCCGGCGCAGCTGGCGGCGCCGCGATTCGGGGAATGCGATCTGCAACAGAACCATTCCGGCGCAGCGCCGATGCCGGCCGCGATGCCGCCTGGACCGCGACGGGCGGCACGCCGACCGCATCAATGACCGGAAACCCTGCCGCGTCAGGTGCCAATGCCGCGCCGGCGTGGGCGAGGCGCTTGCGTTCCGAACAGACCGCGCGCGCCCATCGCCACGCCGCCACGCAGGCCGTCCGCGATGGCGATCGGGGTGGAAGCGGCGCCAACCCCTCTCTCAACGATAAGGAAGACTAGATGCTCTTCAAGCGACCTGTTCAGCGTTACGGGAAGACGCCCCACCCCGTCACACCATACCAGAAGGCCGCCCAACTTTGGGACGAGCGCATCGGCACTGCGCGCGTGCAGGCAAGGAACTGGCGCCTGATCGCCTTTGGCTGCCTCGCTCTGGCCATCGGGCTCTCTGGTGGACTCTTGTGGCAGTCGATGCAGGGCCGCGTCGTGCCCTATGTCGTCGAGGTCGACCGCTTCGGTGAGACACGGGCTGTCGCGCCGGCAATCCAAACCTACGAGCCCGACGATGCCCAGATTGCCTGGCATCTCGGCCGCTTCATCCAGAATGTCCGCTCCGTCTCCACCGATGCGGTGTTGGTGCGGCAGAATTGGCTCTCGGCCTACGACTTTGCCACCGACCGTGCAGCCCTCTTTCTCAACGAGTACGCTAAGGCCAATGATCCGTTCGGCAAGATCGGCACGCGCAGCGTCTCGGTGCAGGTGACGAGCGTGGTTCGAGCGTCCGAGAGCTCCTTTCAAGTCAAATGGACCGAGCAGGTCTTTGAGCGCGGCAGCCTCGCCAGCACAACGCGTTGGACCGGGATCCTCACCATTGTGATCCGGCCGCCGAACAATACCGATCAGCTGCGCAAAAACCCGCTCGGCGTCTTCATCAATGCCATCGACTGGTCGCGCGAGCTCGACAGTGCCGCGCAGACTTCCGTTCCCCCAAAGGAGTCCGCCAATGATAAATAGACTCTCGTCGCTCCGCACTGCGCTGGTCCTGTCGACGTCGGCTGCGGTCATCTCCGCCTGTGCCTCGAAGCCGGTGCCGCCACCTCAGATTTCCTATGATGCTGCCAAGTTCCAACCAGCGGCAATCGAGAAGGCGCCGGAGAAGCCCGTCAAGGTCGTGGAAGTGCCGACACCGCTGCCGCTGCCCGGCCAGTTGCAGCCCGAGCCGGGCAAGGCTGCTGAAGACAGGCGCTCGCCTGAAGAACGTGTCGCCGATGCCAACAAGGCGGCGACGCAGCAACCCACCAAATATGGCTATGTGAATGCGGTGCAGGTTTACCCTTTTGCCGAAGGCGCGCTCTACCAGCTCTATGCCGCACCGGAGCGCGTCAGCGATATCGCTCTGCAGTCAGGCGAGAAACTCCAATCCGTGTCGGCCGGCGACACAGTGCGCTGGGTAATTGGCGACACCGTCAGTGGCTCCGGCGATGACCAGCGCACCCATGTGCTGGTGAAGCCCTTCGCGCCAGGACTTGCCACCAATCTGGTGATCACCACGGACCGGCGAAGCTATCACCTGCAGCTTCAAAGCACGGATAAGACCGCCATGGCGGCCATCTCCTGGACTTACAGCGAGGACCAGATCATCGCGCTACGCCGGCGCAATGCGCAGGCCGACGCCGCTATGCCAGTGGCGTCGAATGTGGCTCTCGAAAATATTCGCTTCCGCTATTCGATTACCGGCGACATGCCGCCCTGGAGGCCGACGCGCGCGTTCGATGATGGCAGCAAGGTCTACATCGAGTTTCCGCGCCGCATCGATCAGGGCGAGGCCCCGCCGCTCTTCATCGTCGGTGCTGACGGGGACAACCAGCTCGTCAACTACCGCGTACGGGGCAACTATTACATCGTCGATCGCCTCTTCGCCGCGGCCGAACTGCGCCTCGGCGCCAAGCAGCAGCAGGTGGTGCGCATCACGAGGACCGACGGCAGGCAAGCGCCGCGGCGGATATTGCTCTTTTCGCGTTCCAGCAGGTGAGGGACGGCCCATGACGGATACTTCCCGCTCCGATGCTCCACCGAAACTCGATCCAGAACAGCTGCAGCTGCGGGCCTCGCCTCGCCGCGCTGTGCGCTTCAAGCGCGGCATTATTGTCGCCATTGCTGCTGTTGGTTCCGGGACCGTTCTAGCCGTCACCATGATGGCGCTGCAAGGACCGGCACTGCGCATCAAAGAGCAGGCTGAAGAGCTTTACAACACCGAGCGGAAGCCAACCGCGGAGGCAATTGAAAGGCTGCCTAAGGACTATTCCGGGATCAAGCCCAAGCCTCCGGTGCTTGGACCACCGCTGCCCGGCGACCTCGGCCGCCCCATCCTTGAGCACCAACGCCAGCTGGGCATCGCGCCGGGCCAGGAGGTTTCGGCGGAGGAGCAGCGCCTTGCACAGCAGGCGATCGAGGCGCGCGAATCGCAAGTCTTCTTCCGGATCGAAAATCGACCCCGGCAAGCGGATGCCGCCGGCAACGGGCAGGGCGGGCGTCCACCCTTTGATGGAACGGCTCCACAATCCGATGCCGCACGCGATTCAGCTTCCGTTGCACCGGCCGAGGGCGACCAAAACAATCAACAGCGCAAGCTCGATTTTGTCAGCCAGCGGAACACAAGTGGAATCTACAATCTGCATGCACTGCAGACGCCGGCTTCGCCGTATCAGCTGATGGCCGGCAGCGTCATCGCAGCGAGCCTGATCACTGGCATCAATTCCGACTTGCCCGGCCTCGTCGTCGCACAGGTCACCGAGAATGTGCACGACACAGTCACCGGCAGCACCTTGCTCATTCCGCAAGGCTCTCGCCTGATTGGCACCTATGACAGCGTTGTTGCCTTTGGACAAAGGCGCGCGCTGCTGGTCTGGCAACGGATACTGCTGCCCGACGGCTCTTCGATCGAAATGGACAATCTGCCGGCGACGGACACCGCCGGCTATGCCGGGCTTGAGGACAAGGTGGATTTCCACACCTGGCAGCTGATGAAAGGCGTTGCGCTGGCCACGTTGCTAGGGGTCGGCACCGAGCTGAGCCTCGGGGAAGACGAAAGCGACCTGGTCAAAGCAATCCGCGAATCCGCTCAGCAGAACGTCAGTCAAGCTGGCCAGCGCATCACCGAGAAGAACCTCAATATTCAGCCCACGATCACCGTCCGCCCTGGTTGGCCACTGCGCGTCATCGTGCACAAGGATCTTGTGCTACGGCCGTACCCGAATTGACTGGAGTCATCATGACCAATCTGAAACTCGGCAAACTTCCGGATCGGACACCTTCGAAGATCACCATAAGCGTAAGTGCAGACCTGAACCAAGCACTGAAGGACTATGCGGCGCTTTATCGTCAGACCTATGGCGAGTCCGAATCGGTAGCGGAACTGATCCCGTTCATGCTGGCGGAGTTCCTGGAGAGCGATCGAGCGTTTGCCAAGGCCAGAAAGGAAGGGCTCCCTGTCGTCGACAAGTCAGAGAAATCGCGGCGGAAGGCAATTTCAGGGTCCGAATAAGTCACAGCGACCAGTGAGTCCGAGGGGGCACCTTTCTAGGCGGGCGAATGCATTCAAGCAACTTGCCGGCGGCAAGCCGAAACATAGGGCACAAAAGACGAGCTGATCTGCCCCGAACCAATGCCGGCTCTGCGCCTTTGACGGCCGTAAAGGTCCACTTCACAGCTTCTTAAAAGCAGACATCGCTGGCGATGCCCTCGAAGTCGACCATGCCCACTTCCGGACGTTGGCTTCTTGTTGGAAGCGGGCATTGGTTGGCAGGGCCAGAACTGCCGCTTGCGGCCCGTCGCGCTTGCCTTCATCAACCACAGATCGAGGCATTTGCGCCTCATGGCGTGCTCGCTTTGTCTGTCGCCTACTGACACCAACAAAACAGGCAGGCCGGGATCAGCCTGCCTGTTACGAGGGCTACTGCGGCGGCCCAAAGGAAGTGAACCGGGTCCAGACACGGCCCAGCGCAGACAGCACACGCTTCAGGAAGGACAGACGCGCGGGGTCGCCGTGCGCGTGGCGTTCGATCTGCTTGCGCATCACCGCTTGCGACGTGGCTGGATCGAAGGCGCGCAGCCACTCAACCTCGCCGACCGTAATGAAGTAATGCGAATTGCAGGGTGCATCGCAGACGGCAATCGAAGGGCGCACCGTCGCCATACCGCCTTGTTCAGTGACCTGGTGGCTGTCGGGCACCAGCAACGAAACACGATGACCACAGCCGCAAGCGCACAGCAGGGCCCCGATCTCGAACTCCTCGCTGTGATAGACGACGCCCGGCACCAAAGGCTTGGGCATGCGCTCGACCGCTTCATAGCGAAATCTCATCTAGACTCCCCCCGCCCGGTCCATTTCGAAGGTTACGGTATCGAAGATTATCGAGGTCGCATCACTCTCCCGGTCCAGCAACCCGAAATGCTGCTTGAACCGGATCACGGCCATGTTGGCATTCAGCGCATTGAGCTCGGGAATCTGCGCCTGCTTGCGATATTCGTCAGCCTTCGCGTTTTCGACCGGCAGACGCACCGTACCCCGATTGTTGTCGAAGGCGGCACGGTCGGTGCCCGTAATGCGCACGAAGCCGCTGAGCCCGACGGCCGAGCGGTTCAGGCCCATGCCGCAATCGACAAAGGGAATGTTGTTCGCACTCAGCCAGTCCACGATCAACAGGCGCGCCGGCCCCTCATCAACCGAGACGAAGACGAAATCGAACTCGCGGAGGCGAATAACATTGTCGGCCGTGATGCGTTCGGCGACCGGCACAATGCCCGCATGCCATTGATCATAGTGCATGGCAAGCGCCTCGACTTTCAGCTTGCCGATGGCGCCGGGGATAAAGCCCGGCCATCTGAAGATCGTGTGGAGATGGACCTTGTCATCATCGAACAGCGCAATCTGCTCAAGATGCGTACGAGCCACTGAATCGAGAATGAAGGAGCCAGTTCCGCCAAGGCCGACGATGGCGACCTTCTTGCCGCGCATGAGCGCTGAGAGATCATTGAGGTGATAGCGCGCGGACATGGTGTCGGGAAAGCGCAGCGGCGAACCCTGCGCGGCCGCCTTGACGGCGATCCCACGTAGGGGTGTAGCCTGAGGATAAGCATTGACCGCCGGCGTCGTGATCGTATCGATGTATGTCTGTACCTTTTCCTCGAACGACTGGTACGCGCGCAGCGCGCCCTGCTCATCCATCAACTTGTAAGAGAAGGAGCAGCTCACGACGAGATCAGGCGTCACCTCAACGGGATTGGGACCGCCGCCAAGCCTGAGCTCGCGTCCCTGCTGGTCGTGGGGTCGGCTGCCGCGCCACCAGGCTTGGTGATCGGCGGGGGGGCCGATGACCGGGCCGGTCAGACCAAGTGGGCAGGCCCAATCGCCGTGCTGCAAGCCGGCCTCGCTGTCGAGGTAGGGCAGACCGTATATAACGAAATAACCGCCCACGAAGTCGATCAGGTATCCCGTCTCGTCCAGATCACGAAGGAAGGGGTTATGATTCACCAGTTCCGGCAACTCGAAAGCGCATTCCATCCTTCACCTTCACCTTCTGACCCGGTGCGAGCGTGCCGCTCGGGTTCTCGACCGGACCGTGGGAGTATTTGACGAGATATTCGTTCGAGGGCTTTCCGCCCTGCCCGAGATAGAGATCGACCACGCGGGCGTAAGTGATCTGTTTGGTGTCGATCTCGTGGTCATCGCCATTAACCAGAATGTCGAAGACCTTCTGGCTGTAGAAATGCTGATCCTGCGTCAGATCGATCGGCGTGTCATCGCGCGGAATGCGCTCATCTTCCTCGTCGCCCGCGACCTCGCGGTAGAGCCTCTCGTGCTGCTTAATGTCGGCCAGCGCATAGAGCGCTTCACCGGTCGTTGGGTTGGGCGAATTGATCGCCACTCGATTGATGTGGATGCGCACGATGTGCGACGCAGCAATGTCCAGCATGACTTATATCCTTTCCCGCCTCTGGCGGCGCTTGCGTTTCGCCCCGACCGGTGGCATTTTGGTGTCCGGCCAGACAACAGAAGGGGTTCGAAAAAAGCCCTGGTCTAATTCACATCAGATCAGAGCCTGTTGTCCACACAGACAACAAATAGCGATTGAAAAAAATTTGTCAAGGAGGGCGAATGCCGGAAACAGCACTGGGTGTGTGGTTGAAAGGCCTAAGGGAAGAAAGAAAGCTGAGCCTAAGGGATCTCGGCCAGCGCAGCGAGGTCGATCACGCCTACATTCACCGGCTTGAAACGGGCGTAAAGGAAGCCCCATCCGAAGACGTTTTGGACAAGCTAGCGACTGCGCTGTCAGCCTCAAAGCGCGATCGCGAAGTTCTGCGCCACCTCGCGCGCCAGGAGAACGTTAATCCGAATATCTTGGAATTTGTCCGTCAGGATCAGAGTATCAGCGCCGAGGAGCTGCAGATGCTTTCCACCGTTGTGAATCGCGGCACGCGCGCGGATTACGCGACCTCGCTCGCGCGCATCAGGCGCATGATGATGGAAGACGATGATGGATGAGTTGTCAGTCGTTTCATCTGCACGGGCGTTTATCAGCAAATGCGGGCCGCTTGCGCAGCCGGTCTCAGTCGATATCTATGCGGCAGCAATCGACGGCACGATCAAAAAGGAAGCCTTGAACGACGGCGAAGATGGCTGGTCGTTCAAGACGCCCAAGGGCAAATACAAGATCTGCGTGAACTGCAATCAGAACAACAGGCGTCAGAGGTTTACCGTCTGCCACGAGGTTGCCCACGCGGTTTTAGACATCGCCCCCGATCATAGCCAGCCAAGCTGGAGTCTCAGCAAGCGGCCCCAAGGCGAGATTTTCTGCGACATTTTCGCCGCCGAGCTACTCCTACCATACAAGCTCTTCAAGCCGCAGGTTGACATGTCGGAAATGGGCATGGCGGCCGTCGGCACGCTGGCCGATGATTTCGATGCCTCGCTTCTTGCCGCCGGCTCGCGTTTCGCAACCTTCTCGAAAAATCTCTGCGCGTTCGTCGTCTCCGAAGGCGGCAAGGTTCGCTACAGCGCCCGCTCGGCAAGTCTACGTCAGGCAAAGGGCTGGGTCAGGCCCGGGGCGCTCCTGCCCGAGGGTTCCTACAGCGCACGAGCACGAGCGGGCGAGAAGCCATCAGGGCCTGAAGAAGCGGAGGCCGATGAGTGGTTCGAAGACTGGGACCGCGATGGCGGCCTATTCGAAGACGTCTTGCATGTGGGTCAATGGGATCAGACCATGACGCTGCTGTGGTACGAAGAGGACGACGCCCCGCCCGCGCGTCTCGAGCGCAAGCAATGGGAGGAACAGACCTACGGCCTGCGTGAGCTTGACGGCAATCTGCCCTGGCCGGGCGGCAGGAAGCGGCGATAGGTGGAGACCTGAGTTTGCTAGGCCAGCGGATCGATCGCCCAATATGCAGACCTTTTCAGCGTCCGGGCAGGATCATTCCCAGACTTTTTGCGCTCCCAATCGAGCGGCCGATATCTTTCTTTCGAGAGAAAAAGCGGTCCGTCGGGTCACGGCCCCATTTTGACATTCAGTCAGACGGTCCCGCAATGCGCCGACGACAATTCTTTCTCTGAGATGCCTCAGTTGGCTCCACTTTGCATTCTGCTGGAGCTTCGTCGAAGAACATTCCTGCCGCTAACCCAAAGGTTATCGTGGAATTTTGCTAGCCACTTTCTTTGACAAGCGGCTTGGTTTCAATCGCTCCTTGAGGATAGGTTCTTCGCTTCAACTTTAGTTGGCGACGCTCTTGATGCCAGATGCGACCGCTGCGTTATCAGCGGATTGGGTTATGCTGTTGAAAAGGACACACGCACTTTCTTTTTTGCGGAAATTGAACCCTAAGCAGGATTTGTCGTTTGCACATTGCAGTATGCAGTCTGGATATCGGAGCGGAGAGGTCCAATAGGCGTTGCCAGAAATTTCCGTTTTTGTGGCGAACACCAAATTCGAGTAGCGCAAATTGCTCTCGACCACTTTTTTTGCGGCCATGATCGACTCTTCGCTTTTGACCAGTAGCGATGCGTCCCCTTTCATGAAACAAGCTCGAAATTTTGTGTTATAAGTAACCGCTAGACACCTGAAGTCGGTGTCGCAGGCGGTTTGACACTGCTCAGAACTCACGTTCCTAATTGGCATATCCGGCAGGTCGTTTCCGATCGCGTCCCACCCGGACACGACAACAAATCCACTATCTGGATCGACCTCTGTCGCAGGAGTTTCTGCGGGGACAGTTGCGGCCTGCTCTCGTGACGAGTCAGGAATGATGTCTGAAGACGCAAATGTGCGACCATCCAGCCACGCGCATCTTGTTGCAAGATCGACGGCGGATGAATCATTAAGGCCGACCAACTGAAGCGTCTGAGCAGCAGCGCCAGGCCCGGCTGGTGGCGCTGTCGGTGCAGAACGAGCTGCCAATGATACATTTACGTCTACGCCGTTCACACTCCGCCGAGAGTAACACCACGCTCGGTCCCAGGTTTGGTCGTTCTCATCCTTGAAGTGGTGACCTGTGATTAACTCCCAAGTGGTGCCTTGGAACTCGACGTTCTTGGTGGCGAACTTGTTGAAGTCGACGGTCACCACGTCAGGCTTGGTAGGGACGTCAGCCTGGGGCGCCTGCTCCTGAGTTGGCTTTGGAGTTGGAACAGGAATAGGCGGCTCATCTTTTGGGGAGGTGAGATCGCTTGGCTGCTCTATGGTCGGCAAAGCCGCCGGCTCCGGCAAGGTTTTGTCCCATAGACCAAGATTGATGCCCAGCCCAATCCCGACCGCCGCCACTGCAATGGCTCCGCCAGTCGCCATTCGGCGAAAGGCGGTCTGAACCGCCCCGGGTTTTCCGGAGGCCGTTTCGTTCGAGTCACGCGGCTATGGCTGGTTCATCCAACATGGCGTAGTAGCGTTCCTCGGCTTCGGCCGGCGGG